>NZ_FNWC01000007.1:0-319822 GCF_900104635.1 Coprococcus phoceensis | reverse complement strand
TCCGACACCATATCCAAACAGATACATCAAAAAGATTTCTCCATTAAATTTTTTATGCTTTCTCCACAATAACAGGATTATGAGCACACCGATATTCCATACCGACTCATACAAAAAGGTAGGATGCACCTGTATAAACTCAATTCCGTTGATTACCTCAATATGTTCCCGCATTTTTTCCGTGATATCCGATGCCCGAACTGCATCTATAGGAAGCTGCATGGCAAACAGATTGTTGGTATATTCTCCGAACGCCTCTCGGTTAAAAAAATTCCCCCATCTGCCGATAATCTGTCCCAATATCAGCCCAAGTCCTGCCGTATCCACAAGCAATCCAAAAGAAATCTTTCTTCTGCGCGAAAACACAAACACAGTAATCATAGCAGCGATTACTCCACCATAAATTGCAAGCCCTCCCTCGCGGAGATTCAGAATACTCAACAGATCATCTTTATACAAATCCCATGAAAACGCCACATAGTAAAGCCGGGCACCGATGATGGAAAAGATCACCGCATAGAGCGCCAGATCATAATAGGTCTCCGGGTTTTGTTTTGTCCGCTTTGCCTCTTTTACAGCCATCAAAACCCCTGCCAGAATCCCAATTCCTATAATCATTCCATAATATGCAATATCAAATCCGAATATCGATATCTTTTGTCCCACATGTTCCAAATGAATTCCCAAATTCGGGAAATTAATACTCTCTGTCATTTTCTTCCTTCTTTCTCAATCTCTACACATTGAATCGGAATAAAATAATATCTCCATCCTGCACAACATATTCTTTTCCTTCCAGTCTGACAAGTCCTTTTTCCTTTGCCGCTGTATAGGTTCCACAATCCATAAGATCATCATAGCTTACAATCTCTGCACGGATAAATCCACGTTCAAAATCAGAGTGAATCTTTCCGGCTGCCTGAGGCGCTTTTGTTCCTTTTTTAATCGTCCATGCCCTTACCTCCTGCTCACCTGCTGTCAGGTAGCTGATAAGTCCAAGCAGACTATAGCTTGCTTTGATGAGTTTTTCCAGACCAGACTCTTCCAATCCGAGATCTTCCAAAAACATCTTTTTCTCATCATCATCCAGCTCTGCAATCTCCTGTTCAATCTGTGCGCATACAACAAACACTTCACAGCCTTCTTTTTCTGCATATTCCTTGACAGCCTGCACTCCGTCATTGTCAGCTCCGTCATTTGCAAGATCATCTTCTGTCACATTTGCCGCAAAGATGACCGGCTTGTATGTCAGAAGATTATAACTTTCAAGAAGCGCCTGCTCATCTTCATCATTTACAGTAAAGCTTCTCGCCATCTTATTTTCTTCCAGATGTGCTTTGATTCGTTCAAGAAGTTCTAACTCTTTTGCTACCGCTTTATCATTGCGGGCCACTTTTACCGCTTTTGCAATACGTCTTTCCAACATCTCAATATCAGAAAAGATCAACTCTAAATTAATTGTCTCTATATCACGAATCGGGTCAATACTTCCATCTACATGCACGATATTACTGTCCTCAAAACATCTTACCACATGCACAATTGCATCTACTTCACGAATATTTGCAAGAAATTGATTTCCAAGTCCCTCTCCTTTTGACGCTCCTTTTACAAGTCCTGCAATATCAACAAACTCAATCGCCGCCGGGACAATTTTCTTTGTGTGATACATCTCTCCAAGTACGTTGAGACGCTCATCCGGCACTGTTACAACTCCCACGTTCGGGTCGATCGTACAAAATGGATAATTTGCTGATTCTGCTCCCGCCTTTGTCAAAGAATTAAATAATGTACTTTTTCCTACATTTGGTAAACCTACGATTCCTAATTTCATTTTTGTCTTTACCTGTCCAGAAACCCTATAATTTTGCGGTTTTCTGCCTTTCTCTATATTTCTTGTACGCCCTTTTTACGCCCTTTTTGTTTAACTGGCGGCGTAGCTTGTTGAAATTGACGTATTGCATTTACCAGTGACTCATCCGTAACATGAACATATCTGTCCATTGTTGTTTTTATACTTGCGTGCCCTGAAAGCTGTTGCAGCACTTTAGGTTGTACGCCACGTTCAATCGCGCGTGTAGCATAAGTATGTCGTAAGGAGTGCATATAAAAGCGTTTGATTCCTGCTTCATCACACAATGAGAATGTGCTGCCACTTCAAGAAATAAGCCATTTTTTTGCTTCTGGCAGCGTTTTGAAATATCTATTTTGACGCGTACCATTTTTAGCATAAAATCTTGCGAAATATAAACTGTCCTTTCTTTGAAAAATACCTTTTCCACACTCTTTGCCTTTTAAATTTTTTCCCCATAACAGACTCCTTTCACGTAAAAAAAAGAGTCCAACGCAAATATAAAGTATATCACAAGGACTCCGTTTTTTCAATCTTAACGGAATCTATTTTTTTATGCTTCTTACCATCTCATATCCTTTCATTTTTCCATTTTTTATAATTATATACAGCTTGAATCAATAACAAAATCGCCATCGCAGTTGCGGCCAAACCTGTCCAAAGATTAGATTGAAATGTGTTATGAAAACAAATAAGAACGACAAACTCTATTGGAATCATCCATAATGTTCTAATAAATTTTCTTCTATAACTGAGTTTCCAGTAACAAAATGCAATTCCTTTATCAACTTTTTCACCCATTCCCCATCTTTTTGTCATGAATATGGATATTGTCATCGCTATAAATACAGGAAGTAAGAAAAATATAAAATCCACGATATCACCTCTTCTTAGCAATTTATGTAATGATACTATACTCCTGTAAAATTACACAACATGCATCATTAAATATTCGTAAAATCTATTTTCCGAATCTTAATCTAAAGGAACCTTCGCGTTTTTACAAATCAAAAAGTTAAAAAACCAATGCGATCTCGTTTATCATATCGCATTGACTTTCCTTTTTTCAACAGAAGCACACGGATTCTTCGTCTCTTGTCTCCATCAATATTACCAACCCTTTCGGAAAAGTAATCCTCACTTCTTCGTCCTGAATCTGATTGCTTACGCACAGGCTGTCATACGGGCAGAGCGTATGATCACAAAGTGGATATTTCGCCCCTTCAAGTGAAAAATGTTCCACAATTCCTCCCAACGGAAACACCGAAAAATAAGGTCCGAACGCATCCTCTTTTTTCAGGCATGTCTCTTTTCCAATCAGAGAAATCTTATTACAGACATCCACAATATAAGCTTCCACTCCTGCATCATACGGTATTTTTAACACTTGAATATTTGCCAGGACATGATCTATCCTTGTCCCGGTCCCTCCTAATATCCAAAGTTCTTTCACCTTCAACTCCAGTGCAAGCCGCACCGCAATCTCTGTGTCCGATGCATCTTTGACCGGATTAAATTTTCGAATAGGAACCGTTGTATGCTCTTTATAATAACTTACGATTTCAGGATTCGCACTGTCAAAATCTCCGACGATATGGCTTGGCACTATCTGATTCTGATAGAGGAATTCCAAACCTTTGTCCACTCCAATAATATAATCCGGCTGTACTTCCTTCAATGTCTGCAATGCAAACGAAGTGTTGATGGTACCACCGCTGATAATCAATCCCTTTTTATTCATATCTCTTTAAAATCTCTAGCATTTCTTTTGTATTATTTGCTGTATCCCCCTTAAAGATAGCGGATCCTGCTACAATCACATTGGCTCCTGCCTCAATGACTTCTTCCACATTATGTGTATAGATTCCACCATCAACCTGAATATCCACACATAACCCTTCTGTATCGATCATCGCTTTCAATTCACGGATTTTATCCAATGATTCCGGAATAAATGCCTGACCGCCAAACCCTGGATGTACAGACATGATCAGAATCATGTCTACTTTCTTCAGCAGATTTTTCACTGAGATCACCGGTGTATCCGGACAGATGGAAACGCCCACTTTACATCCGCATGCTCTAATCTTTTCAATTGTCGCATTGATGTCTTCACAAGCCTCCAGGTGTACCGTGATCAAATCCGCCCCTGCTTTTGCAAACGCTTCCACATAGCGAATCGGTTCTGTCACCATAAGGTGTGCATCACACACAAGCTTCGTAGTAGGACGGATAGACTCCAATACCGGAACCCCAAAAGAAATACTCGGCACAAACATTCCATCCATCACATCAAAATGCAGATATTGAGCCCCATTTTCTTCGATTGTCTGGATCTCCTTCCCCAGTTCTTTAAAATCTGCCGCCAAAATCGATGGTGCTAAAATCATCATAACTAATATCTCCTCTTCTCTTTCAACTCGTTGTACATTTCTAAATAGTTTTCATATCGAATGTGGTGTATCTTTCCCTCCTCAAGCGCTGCTTTCACCGCACAATTTGGTTCATGTACATGATCACATCCCTGAAATTTACACTTTCCCTCATACGGTTCAAATTCCGTAAAATAATATTTTAATTCTTCTTTTTCAAAATCATTTGTATAGAGAGAACTGAATCCAGGCGTATCCATAATATAAGTATCCTCCTCGATACAAATCAATTCTGAATGTCTTGTCGTATGTTTCCCTCTTTCAATCTTTTCACTGATCGTACCGGTCTCCATATTGGCATCCGGTTGAAAAATATTAATCAGTGAAGATTTTCCTACCCCGGATGGTCCCGCAATGGCTGTTGTCTTTCCACGGAGCAGTTGTTTTACGTTCTCAATATTCTCTTTTCCCAGTGCGCTTGTAAAAATCATCTGGTAGCCACAAGACTCATAGATTTCTTTCAAGTGTTGTATCTCCGGTTCTTTTGCAATATCTTTCTTATTAAAGCAAAGGACAACCGGTATTCCCTTACTTTCCATCATAATTAAAAAACGATCTAAAAGGTTGAAATGTGGTTTTGGTTTGGTCACCGCAAACACAACCAGAGCCTGATCAATATTTGCCACCGCCGGGCGAATCAACTCATTCTTCCTTTCCAAAACTTCAACGATATTCCCTTTTTTCTCTGCTTCATCTAAAACATCAATTTCTACATTATCTCCGACAAGAGGTTTTATCTTTTCTTTTCGGAAAACTCCTTTTGCCTTACATTCATAAAGACCGAATTCTACTACGTGAACGTAGTAGAATCCGGCAATTCCTTTTACTATCTTTCCCTGCATAAATAGTTCCTTATTGATTCTATTGTGTTGACGAATTTCCATTGCCTTGATCCGGTGTTGTTGGTGTCTCCGGCTCTGATGGCTTCGCACCTTTACTTACAACCAGGTTTACAACAGTGCCAGGATTTAGTTTATCTCCTTCGTTAAAACTTGCAGAAATAACTACTCCTTCAGCATCTTCATCCGAGTATTCCGATGTTACTTTTCCAACGGACAATCCCGCTGCACGAAGCAAAGATTCTGCTCTGCTTTGATATACTCCTACTACCGGAGGCATAGTAACCTTTTCTTCCGGTTTCGCTCCTTTGCTTACCACGTAAGAGACTGTTGTTCCCTTATCTACTTTTTCTCCTGAGTCAATGTCCTGACGAATAACTTTTCCTGCCTCTGTATCACTATACTCTTCTGAGGCGCTTCCGCTCAGTCCAACTGCTGACAACGCACTCTCGGCATCTTCCTGTGATTTGCCAACCAAGTTCGGCACTGTTACTTTTTCAGCACCCGTACTTACGTAGATTGTTATCTTTGTATCTTCCGTTGCTTTTGAATTTGCTTCCGGTGTCGTCGAGATAACCAATCCGGCATCCACATTGTCACTTTCCTGCTCTTCCACTGAGATATTTGCTTCTTTAAATCCCTTATCGATCAATTTCTGCTTTGCATCATCTTCAGACATTCCGCTGACATCCGGAATCGTAATCTCCTCACCCTCAAGTCCGGTGCTGACCCAAACTTGAATCTTTGTGCCTTTTTTTACCGATGTTCCCTTTCCGGTCATCTGTTTTGAGACAATTCCTTTTTCATATTTTGTAGACGTTGCCTCTTTTACAACCTCCAAAGTCAGTCCCTTTTTCTTCGCCAACGCCTTTGCTTCCTCCAGTGTCTTTCCTTCAAAATTCGGAGTTTCCACTTTTTTATTGTCTGTCGTCTCTACATTTTTCGAATTAAACTTCAAAAGTCCGGTTGCTTTTCCGACTGTAAACACAAGAATAAATACAATAATGGCTGCTACGACGGCTGTGAGAATCTTCATAAGCTTTGCCATCTTTGGATTCACTTCTGAATCTTTCTTTTTAGAACCGCGTTTCCCTTTTTCGTAGTCCTCATCGTCGTACTCATCGTACTCGTCATCCTCTTCATCGTATTCATCATCGTCATCGTAATCTTCATCGTCGTACTCATCATACTCACCGTCATCGTCATAAGCTGCCTCTTTCTGAATGCGCTCCAACTCATCTGGTGTGATTGCAACGGTATCCGCAACGCTTGCAAATGGTGCAATCGTGACAAAATCTCCCTCAGGATCCACCAAAGAACGCTTCAGATCGCTGATGAGTTCTCCCATATTCTGATAACGTCTGTCTGAGCTTTTCTGTGTACATTTCAGAATAATGCGCTCTAAGCTATATGGGATATCCGGTACCAATTCTGACGGCGCGGCAATATCTTCCTGCAAATGTTTGATTGCAATAGACACTGTCGTCTCTCCGTCAAACGGGAGTTCTCCTGTGATCATCTCAAACATTGTAATACCAAGCGAATAGATATCGCTTCTGATATCACTGAAGCCGCCTCGTGCCTGTTCCGGAGATGTGTAATGTACAGATCCCATCGCATTGGTACTGATCGTATTCGATGTCGTAGCCTTCGCAATCCCGAAATCTGTCACTTTCACTTTTCCTTCTTTTGATATCATGATATTCTGCGGCTTAATATCTCTGTGGATAATTCCATTGTTATGTGCCGCCTCAATACCTGCACACACTTGAAGTGTAATACTGATTACTTCTTTCGGTGTCAGTCTTACTTTTTTCTGGATATACTCTTTTAATGTAATTCCTTCTACCAGTTCCATGACCATAAAATACAGACCCCGGTCTTCCCCGACATCATATACATTTACAATGTTCGGATGCATCAGTCCGGCTGCTGCCTGTGCCTCTGATTGAAACTTTTTTACAAACAATTCATCTTCTCTGAATTCGCGCTTTAATACTTTGAGCGCGACATAACGATTCAGCTTATGATCTCTCCCCTTATAGACATCCGCCATCCCCCCGGTGCCGATTCTACCCATGATCTCATAGCGATCGCCAATCAAAACTCCTTCTTTAATCATATACTCACCTCACCTGCAAACGGCTCTGCGACAATAACCCCAATGTTGTCCTTTCCGCCGTTGCTATTTGCTCTTTCTATTAATTGTTCCACTGCCTCCACAACATCTCTGGAACTGCGAACAATCTGAAATATCTCTTCATCCTCCACCATATTGCTCAGTCCATCTGTGCACATCAAAATAATATCTCCTTTTTTCAGGCGATGCTCAAAGAAATCAATCTCTACATCTTCTTTTACTCCAATGGCTCTTGTGATAATGTTCTTATCCGGATGATGTTTCGCTTCCTCTGCGTTAAGTCCCCCAAGACGTACCATTTCCTGTACTAACGAATGGTCTTTTGATAATTGTCTGATCTCATCATTCAGTAAATAAAGCCTGCTGTCACCTACATTCGCAAAATATAATGTATGCTCAATCACTGTGGCAGCAACTAATGTTGTTCCCATTCCTTCTAGTCTGGCATCGGTTTTGGACTCTGCGATCAATTGATGATTTGCAGATGCAATCGCTTTTTTCATCATTGCTCTCGGACCATCTTCTCTGCTCTTGGCAAGCTCTTTTTTCAGAACTTCCACAACAAATTTGGATGCGTAATCCCCCGCATTATGTCCCCCCATACCGTCTGCAACTATTAAAAGATTCGGAATATTCCCGACCGGCTGATCTGATACAAATACGTAATCCTGATTCACCTCTCGTTTTCTTCCAATATCTGTCTTTGAAAACGTCTTCATATGCTCTCCTTTTACTTTGTCTCTACATAACGTCGTCTTAGTTGTCCACAGGCTCCGTCGATATCAGAGCCCATTTCTCTTCTAATAGTAACATTTATTCCGCTTTTTTCAAGTTTATTTTTGAAATTCATGGCATTTTTTTTGCTTGGTTTCTCGAATGTACGCTCTTTAATCGGATTTACAGGAATCAGATTCAGATGGCAATTACGATGTTTTAAAATGTGGATTAATTCCGCTGCATCTTCCTCTTTATCGTTCACTCCATGTACCAGACTGTACTCAAACGTCACTCTTCTTCCCGTCTTTTCAAAATAATAGTCGCACGCCGCAAGCACCTCAGAAAGTTCATATTTGTTTGCAACCGGCATCAATACTTTTCGCTTTTCCTGCGTAGAACCATGCAGGGAAAGCGCCAAGGTAATCTGTAATTTTTCCTCGGCAAGTCTCTTCATATTCGGAACGATTCCACAAGTCGATACCGTAATGTTCCTTTGGCTGATATGTAAACCGTGTTCATCGGTCAATATATGTATGAATTTCAGAAAGTTATCATAATTATCCATCGGTTCCCCTGTTCCCATCACAACTACGTTCGAAACACGTTCCCCCGATATTTTCTGAATCTGATAAATCTGTCCCAGCATCTCTGATGCCTTTAGATTTCTCTCCAATCCTCCGATGGTAGATGCACAGAATTTACATCCCATCCGACATCCGACCTGCGAGGAAATACAGACAGAATTTCCATGCTTATACTTCATCAGAACACTTTCCACCACATGTCCATCCTGTAGGCAAAACAGAAATTTATTTGTGCCGTCCAGTTTTGATTCCTGTCTCTCAAGCATTTTTACCGGTGCGATCTCATAAGCTGCATCCAGCTTTTCTCTGAGTGCTTTTGACAGATTCGTCATCTCTTCAAAAGAATCTGCAAGCTTTACATGCAGCCATTCATACACCTGCTTTGCCCGAAACGACTTTTCTCCGAGATGTTCCATCTCTTGTTTTAATTCTTCAAATGTATATGATCTGATATCTTTTTTCTCCATGATCTTTTATTCACATTTCACCTTTCTAAACTTTGCAATGAAAAATCCATCACTGTCATGTATCCCCGGCAGAAGTTGAATACACCCTTGTTCCACAACATCATTTTTCAACTCTTCGCACAATAACTGTGCAATCGGCACAAGTTCAAACTCTTTATTCTGTTCTAAGAACCAATGTACGTTACCCATATTTTCTTCTTCGTGAATTGTACATGTGCTGTAAACCAAAGTTCCTCCCGGCTTCACATAATCTTTGACTGTCGACAGCATCTTGCGTTGAAGAGCCACCAATTCTTTTTGTGTCTCTTCTGTCATCTTATATTTCAGATCCGTCTTTTTCCCAAGCACTCCCAGTCCGGAGCACGGAAGATCTGCCACCACAATATCTGCCTTTTCAACTGCAGTTTCATCTTTTTGAGTCGCATCCCACCTGACTGCTTCGATGTTTGTCATACCAGAGCGTAAGATGTTTTCCTCTATAAGCCCCACCTTATATTCTGTCAGATCTCTCGCCTGCACATGCCCTGTACCACAAAGTACCTCTGCCATGTGAAGTGCCTTTCCACCGGGTGCTGCACAGACATCTATGATCTCGTCTCCTTCTTTTGGTTCTGCCAAATGTGCCACAAGCATGGAGCTGATATCCTGCACCGAAAACGCTCCTTTTTGAAACGTCTCAAGCTCTCCTAAATAATTATAAGAAGATATTCGAAGTGCATATGGAAGGTATGGATGTTCCTCGACATGTACTCCTTCGCCTTCAAGTGCCTTCACAAGTTCTTCTTTTGGCATCTGCCCCAAATCACACCGGATTATCGTGTCCTTTTCTTTTAGGAAATCCTGAAGCATACACTCCACACTCTCCCTGTCATATGCTGCCAGCCACTGTCTTAATATCCATGTCGGCATCGAGTATTTCACAGACAGATATTGTTCCAAATCTTTCTCATCCGGATATGATATCTGTTCCAGATTTCGGTCGATATTTCGTAAAAGTCCGTTCACAAATCCTTTTAAATTTACAAATCCTTTTTTCACCGCAAGTTTTACCGCCTCATTACAGGCAGCGGAATTCGGAACCGAATCCATATATTTCATCTGGTAAACCGCACTTCGGATGATATTGCGGATGACTGGTTTCATCTTGTTTACCTTTACTTTTGAAAACTGATTGATAATATAATCAAGCTCAATCATGCGCTCCAGTGTTCCCTCCGTCACTCTTGTGATAAAAGCGCGCTCTTTTTTGTCTAAATACTGATATTTATTCAGAACATTGCGAAGTGCGATATGACTGTGCTCTCCATCTCGTGTCACTTCCAGCAAAATCCCAAGCACCAGTTCTCGTTCATTAATTGACTTAGTCATCTCGTCTTCTTCCTCCTGTCAGAATCAAGATACGCACAAGCTGTAAGATTGCTGCAGCCGCACTTGCCACATACGTAAGCGCAGCCGCATTCAGCACTTTTTTCGTGGCTACAATCTCTTCACCCTGCATCATCCCGGTCTCAGCAAGAATGCGTACTGCTCTTCCCGATGCATTATATTCCACCGGCAAAGTCACAAGTTGAAACAATACTGCCAGCGAAAATGCCAAGATTCCGATATTGATAAGCAGTGCTGAAGACTGGCTGTTGATAAACAGACCTAACACAATCAGTGGCCAGGCAATCATGGATCCAAAATTTGCCACCGGAACAAGCGCGCTCCGAAACTGTAGCGGTGCGTATCCTCTTGCATGCTGAATCGCATGTCCACACTCATGCGCTGCAACTCCCACTGCAGCTACTGAACACTGTCCATATGTTGCATCGGAAAGTCTGAGCACTTTATTTCTCGGATCATAGTGGTCTGTCAGATTTCCTGCTACCCGCTCAATTCGCACGTCATAAATTCCGGCCCCATGGAGTACACGTTCTGCCGCCTGCGCTCCTGTCAGCCCCATATGGTTTCTCATTCCGGAATATTTTGAAAATGTACTTTTCACCCGCATCGATGCAATGGAGCAGATAATAACTCCTATGATAATCAATATATATGTTGGATCAAAATAAAAACTTGGATAAAACATCCTGCTTCCTCCTTTTTTCTACGCTCTCGAAAGAATTTCTCCTGATTTTACCTGATACCCCCTCAAAAATGCTCCGGCATCCATTCGTTTTTTCCCCGGAATCTGAAGTTCCAGCACTTTCAACAGCCCATCTTTTGTCTGTACAGAAAACGCTTCTTTTTCTACTTTCACAATCGTTCCAGGTACGCCCTCTCCCGATGTCTCTTCCACCTCTGCACTCCAGATTTTCATTGTTTTTCCATTCCACATTGTATATGCACTCGGCCACGGTGTCAGCCCGCGAATCAGTCTCTCAATCTCTTTCGCACTCTGATTCCAGTCAATATTCCCAAGATGCTTGTCGAGCATTCTCGCATAGGCGGTCGGTGATTCTCCCTGTTTAACCGGAGTCACTGTTTTTTCTTCCAGCGCCTTTAATGTCTCTACACAGAGCTTTGCACCTGCGGCCGCAAGCTTATCATGAAGACTTCCTCCGGTCTCCTTTTCTTCTATTACAATCTCTGTCTTTAACAGCATGTCTCCGGTATCCAGTCCTTC
This sequence comes from Coprococcus phoceensis, assembly GCF_900104635.1. Taxonomy (NCBI): domain Bacteria; kingdom Bacillati; phylum Bacillota; class Clostridia; order Lachnospirales; family Lachnospiraceae; genus Coprococcus; species Coprococcus phoceensis. The sequence continues at coordinate 308,183 of NZ_FNWC01000007.1, read as the reverse complement.
GTCCATCTGCATGGTCGTGACACCTGTCACCGTTTCCCCGTCAATAATGGACCACTGAATCGGCGCTGCCCCGCGATATTTTGGCAACAATGACGCATGCACATTGACACATCCATATGGCGTCATCTCCAAAATTTCTTTTGGCAAAATCTGTCCAAATGCAATGACGACCATAATATCCGCCTCATATTTTCGAAGTTCTTCGATGCATTCCGGCTCTCTGACTTTTTTCGGCTGATAAACTGGAATTCCATGCTTTAACGCGCACTCTTTGACAGGCGTAAACTGCATCTCTTTTCCGCGTCCTTTTGGTTTATCCGGCTGTGTCACAGCAAGAACCACATCGTGTCCCGCCTCGATCAAAGCCTCTAAAGTGCCCACCGAAAAATCCGGAGTCCCCATAAAAATTACTTTCATCTGCTGTCTCCTCCTTAGTCTTCCTCGTCAAACTCATCATCATACTCCACACTGTGAAGTTCGCCTTCTACTTTTTCGACATACAAATGCCCGTCCAAATGGTCAATCTCGTGGCAGAACGCTCTTGCAAGCAGCCCTTCTCCTTCATAAACCACTTCTTCCATCTCTTCATTGAGCGCCTTTACTTTCACATAATTCGGTCGCGTCACAGTTCCCGATTTTCCCGGCAGACTTAAACATCCTTCCTCTCCTGTCTGCTCTCCTGCTGTCTCAAGAATCTCCGGATTCACCAAAATAATCGGACCCTCTCCAATATCAATAACTACGATTCGTTTTAAAATACCAACCTGCGGTGCCGCAAGTCCCACTCCCATAGCATCATACATTGTATCCAGCATATCCTCAATCAACACCTTTGTTCGGTCTGTCATATCGGTTACTTCTTTACATACCTTCTCTAACACATCATCACCAATTTCTCGAATCTTACGAATTGCCATTTTTTATCCTCCTCATTTAAAATACATTCATCGGATTAAAGTCGAACTGCACTCGAACTTTTCGAAATCCGGAATTAATCTCTATATATTGTTCCAATTTATTTTTCAAATCTATCATCGCCTCGTATCTGGCATGTTTTAAATAGATCACTCTGCGATACACATCGTTTACCTTTCCCACATACGGACTTGCGGGACCGATGATTCTCACTTGATTCCGGTTCATGCGCTCTGCATAACTCTTCATGTAGCTGCACGCCGTCTCAAGCAAAGACTCATCTTCACTCGTAACCAAAATCGCTGCAAGCTGTTCCACCGGCGGATATCCCATCATTGTACGGTATGCGAGTTCCTCTTGATAAAACGCTTCATAGTCCTGCTTTGCAGCTGTTTCAATACTATAATGCTCCGGACTGTATGTCTGAATGACAACCTCGCCCTTTTCACTTCCTCGCCCGGCGCGTCCCGCCGCCTGTGTAAGAAGCTGAAATGTCCGCTCTCCTGCACGATAGTCATCGGCGTACAACGACAGATCCGCCGCCAGTACTCCGACAAGTGTCACATTCGGAAAATCATGTCCTTTTACGATCATCTGCGTTCCAATCAAAATATCCGCCTCTTCATTTGCAAACGCCTCCAAAATCTTCTCGTGTCCATCTTTTTCCTTCGTCGTATCCATGTCCATGCGAAGTACACGTGCATCTGGGAATTCCTTCTTTACAAGTTCTTCAATCTGCTGTGTTCCTGCTCGGAAACCGCCGATATGTTTTGAGCCGCACGATGGGCAGACTGAAATCATAGGCTCCTCATATCCACAATAATGGCAGACCAGTTTCCCACCGCGGTGAGATGCAAGTGAGACATCGCAATGTGGACATTTTACCACATAGCCGCAGGATCTGCACGAAATAAATCCTGCAAACCCTCTCCGATTGATAAATAACATAATCTGTTGTCTCTTTCTCAATCGGTCAGCCATCAATTCATACAGCTTTCCACTGATAATCGAACGATTTCCACTTTTTAGTTCCTCTCGAAGATCGATTGTGTACACCGTCGGCATCTCCTGCATCTTTGCTCGGTTCTGAAGTCTTAAAAGTTCGTATTCTCCTTTTTGGGCACGGTAGAAAGCCTCAAGAGACGGTGTTGCTGAACCAAGCACAACACTTGCACCTTCTAAGTGTGCCCGCTCCACAGCCGTCTCTCTGGCATGATATCGGGGGATCTGTTCACTTTTATAAGTCGATTCATGCTCCTCATCAATCACAATCAATCCCAAATTGGCAAAAGGGGTAAATAACGCTGATCTTGGACCAATCATCACATCAATCGCCCCTTCTTTTGCCCGCATCATCTGGTCATACCGCTCGCCGCTTGACATCTTGGAATTCATAATGGATATCCTCTCGCCAAACCGCTTATAAAACCGCATCACAGTCTGGTAGGTCAGTGCAATCTCAGGAATCAGGACAATCGCCTGCTTCCCTTCTTTGATCACACTTGCGATCATCTCCATGTAAACTTCAGTCTTTCCGCTCCCTGTCACCCCATATATGAGATAAGTCTTGCGGATTCCTTTCAGATAGTCTTCCCGAAATGTGTCAATCGCATGCTGCTGTTCCTCAGTATAAACCACTTCTTTCCACTCTTTTTTTCGATTTTTAATCGGATTTCTCCAGACCTGCTCGGACTCTATTCTGGCAACATTCTGCTCTTCAAGTGCCCGAATGACTGTTCGTGTGACATTCAGCTTTTTTGTGATAAGCTCATACTCCAATATCTCCTCATCAAGCAGTGCTGCCAAAAGTCTCGCCCTTGCCTTCTGATTCTTCTTCAGATATTCCTCAAGCTTTGTCTTCCCTTCTTCTTCATCTAACAACAATCGGACATAGCGCCTGATCTTTTTGTTCTCTTCCCGCTTGATTGGAAGTACTGTCTTTAGCGACTGTATCATCGTCCCGCCATAGTACTCTTTCATCCACGCCGCCAGTGCCACCAGCCTGCCCTCGATTGCCACACTTTTCTCCGCCAGACTCAGAATCGATTTTACTTTGTTCGGATCATATTCACAGTGTTCTGACAGCCCGATCACATACCCTTTGATCTCACGATTTCCTTTTCCAAACGGCACGACAACCTCTACGCCTGCGTGTAACCGTTCTTCTAATTCTGCCGGAATATGGTACTCAAAAATTTTATCCAGTTTTTCATGTGTAATATCTACGATAACTTTCGCATACATGCACAACTGCTCCTATACTTTTATCGAATCAAATTCTCTCTTTTACTCTCTTTTACGACTTCCGCAATGAGAACTCTCTCATCCATATCGTACTTCACGCCTTTGATCTCCTGATAGTCCTCGTGTCCTTTTCCTGCGAGCACGATTACATCGCCAACCTCAGCATGGTCAACCGCATAGCGGATTGCTTCTTTTCTATCACAGATCTCCACATATTTTCCATCTGTTTTTCCAATCCCGATCTTAATATCATCAATGATATCCTGGGGTTCTTCAAAACGCGGATTGTCCGATGTGATGATTGTAAGATCTGCCAATTTTCCGGACACCTCACCCATCTCATATCTTCTCGCCTTCGCTCTGTTTCCTCCGCATCCAAACAGACATACAAGACGTTTTGGATGATATTCTTTCAATGTTGTCAAAAGACTCTCAAGACTCATCGCATTATGCGCATAATCAATCATGAGCGTAAAGTCCTCAGATACTTTCACCATCTCGATTCTGCCTTTTACCTTTGCAACTTTTAAAGCCTTCTTGATCATCTCCACCGGCACATCAAAATGTCTGCACACCGCAATCGCAGTCAACGAATTATAGACACTGAATGTTCCCGGAATGTCAATCTCCACATCAAAATCCATCAGCCCGGACACATGGTAAGATACTCCTAAGTATCCTGGTCTTGACACTAATTTTGTATCTGCTGCCCGAAGGTCTGCTTTTTGTGCAAAGCCAAATGTTTCAATCTGGCAGGTCGCGCCGCGAAATACATCTTCAAAGTACGGATCATCCACATTCGCAATCCCAATCCTGCATTGTTTGAACAGCAGACCTTTGCATCGTTTGTAATCTTCAAAATCTTTATGTTCATTCGGTCCGATATGGTCTTCCCCAAGATTTGTAAAAATTCCAATCTCAAACGGAATACCTGCAGTTCTGTGAAGCATCAACCCTTGCGATGACACTTCCATGACCACTGCATCACATCCCGCATCAACCATTTTCCGGAAATACTGGTGAATCGTAAACGACTCCGGTGTCGTATTCTTTGCCGGAATCACTTCGTCTCCGATGATCGCCTCGATTGTTCCGATCAGACCAACTTTATGTCCTACTCCCTCCAAAATGGACTTCACCATATATGTTGTCGTCGTCTTTCCTTTCGTTCCTGTGATACCTATTACTTTCAGCTGCTCTGCCGGATAACCAAAATATGCCGCAGATGCCAGCGCAAGTGCATACCTCGTATCTTCCACCTTAATCACAGTCACATGTTCTGGAGCTTCCACTTCTTTTTCCACGATCACTGCTTTCGCACCTTTTTCTGACACCTCTTTTACAAATTCATGACCATCTACAACTGCGCCGCTGATGCATACAAACACGCTGCCAGCGCAGACTCTTCTTGAATCATTCGTAAGCTCTGTAATCTCTATATCATCGTTTCCTTGTACTATCTTATACTCTAAACGTTCTAATAACTTTGTCAGCTTCATCATCTATTGCCTCCTGTTTTTTCATAGATACTATTAGGATACCACATCTCTATGAATATTCATAATAAAATTTCTATATACTATTTTTAAGAAAGCAAATATGAGGTATCACTATGCACATCTTTATCATGGATATGATGAATTCTTTCGGCTATATCGGAATTGCTCTTCTCATTATGATTGAAAATCTCTTTCCTCCTATTCCCTCGGAAGTCATCCTGACATTCGGCGGCTTTATGACAACTTATACCCATTTGACAGTAGGTGGAGTTGTCTTTTTTTCCACCCTCGGTTCCACAGTTGGCGCCATCTTTCTTTACTACATTGGGAAATTACTCTCTCCGGAAAAATTAGAACAACTTATAGATGGAAAGCTCGGAAAAATCCTCCATTTCAAAAAATCAGATGTCAGAAAATCGATCAAAAAATTCCAACAAAAAGGGAATATGACCGTTTTCATCTGCCGTTGTATCCCAATCCTTCGAAGTTTAATCTCTATTCCTGCCGGAATGTCGAACATGAAAATGGGCAATTTTTTAGTCCTTACAATTGCCGGAAGTGCACTTTGGAACACTATTCTCGTCTCAGCCGGCGCTGCTGCCGGAGCCTCCTGGGAAAAAATTTTGGAAGTGATGGATACATATTCTACCGTTGTCATTATCATCATAGGACTTTCTATGTTTTTTGGTTGCTTCTTTTATTATCGCAATCGAAAAAATGAATCGTAAAGCACGAAAGGGACTTTTCTCCTACTTGAGTAAAGTCCCTTTTTTCACTGCATCCTCTCCGTACTTTTTACGAATCACATCCAATGCTTTATCTAATTTTTGATGTTTCTGATTTTTCACACTCTGTTCTTCCTGCTTTGTCTGAAAGTCAAAAATGCTCATTTGAACCGGAGCCGACTCATCCTGAAGTTTTGAAGTGCGTATACCAAGCAGGCGAATCGGTTCCCGATTCCACAATTCCCCGAACAATTCGCATGCTGCTTTATAAATCACCTGATCTGCATTGCTCGCCGTCTCAAGCTGTTTCTGATGGGAAAACGTCTGAAACGTGTGGTATTTAATCTCCACGCTCACCATACCGGCTCTCTGTTTTTCCTTGCGAAGTCTCCCGCCAACACTTTCTGCCAACCACAAAAGAACTTTTTTCGCTTCTTCCTCTGTGACAGCATCTTTTGCCAATGTCGTCGAATTACCGATCCCCTTATTCTCCACGTGTCCTCTTCGAACTTTCTCATGGTCTATTCCATTTGCAAATTCCCACAATGTCCTGCCATGACTTTTCAGATGTAACTCTAGCAAATTCGGGTCTGCCTTTGCAAGTTCCCCGATTGTCCGTATCTCCAGCTTGTTAAGTACCTCTACACTGGATCGTCCCGCCATATAAAGTTCCGAAATAGGCAATGGCCACATCTTTACCGGGATTTCTTTCGGGAATAAGGTGTGTACCTTATTTGGCTTTTCAAAATCAGATGCCATCTTTGCTAAAAGATGATTTACAGATATTCCAATATTCACTGTGAATCCAAACTTCTCATACACAGCGTCTTTGATCTCAAATGCAGCCTCCACAGGAGACAGATACAGATAGGATATCCCCGTAAAATCCATGAAACACTCATCCACACTCACCTGCTCGATATCCGGTGTATACGTTTGAAGAAACTCCATCAGTCTCCTGCTGTACTCCTGATACATCTTATGATTTGGCGGCGCCATCACAAGATCCGGACATTTTCGGAAAGCCTGTGCAACCGGCTCCCCTGTCCGAATCCCATATTTTTTCGCCAAAGGAGATTTTGCAAGCACAACCCCGTGTCTGGATTCCTGATTACCTCCTATAATCGCCGGGATTTTGCGTAAATCCACTTCTGCTCCATTTTTCAATTGTTCTACTGCCGTCCAGCTAAGATACGCTGAATTTACATCAATGTGAAAAATAATCTGTTCCATGCTTTTTTCCTGCAATTTATTTTATTTTCGCTGTCAGTTTGTCCCCTTCTACATCAATCAGAATGACATCTTCACTGCCAATATCTCCCTGTAAAATCAGTTTTGCAGCTAATGTCTCTACATGCTTTTGAAGATATCGTTTCAGCGGTCTTGCACCGTACATTGGCTCATAGCCACCTTCCACCACAAAATTCTTCGCAGCATCTGTAAGCTCTATCGAAAGTTCTTTATCTTCCAGCCGTTTATTGACATCTTTCAATAATAAGTCAATGATTGCATAAACGTTCTGTTTCGTCAATGGTTTGAACATAATTGTCTCATCTAGACGATTCAAAAATTCAGGTCTGAAATGTGCCCGCAGATCATTCATGACCATCGTTTCACTTTCCTTGCTGATCTCACCGTTCTCATCGATGCCATCCAAAAGGTAAGCAGATCCGATATTTGATGTCATGATCAGAATCGTATTTTTAAAATCAACAGTCCGACCTTGTGAGTCAGTGATACGTCCGTCATCCAACACCTGCAGCAACACATTAAACACATCCGGATGTGCCTTTTCAATCTCATCAAACAAAACAACGGAATATGGTTTTCTTCGAACCGCCTCTGTAAGCTGTCCGCCTTCGTCATATCCGACATATCCCGGAGGTGCTCCTATCAGACGAGACACTGAGTATTTCTCCATATATTCGCTCATATCAATACGAACCATATTGCTCTCATCATCAAACAAACTCTCCGCAAGTGCTTTTGCAAGCTCTGTCTTACCTACCCCGGTAGGTCCCAGGAACAGGAATGATCCGATTGGTTTCGTAGGATCTTTGATACCTGCTTTCGAACGGATAATCGCCTCTGTTACTTTTGTAACCCCTTCATCCTGCCCAATGACACGTTTGTGGAGTTCTTCGTCAAGATGAAGCGTCTTGCTTCTCTCACTTTCATTTAATTTTGCAACCGGAATTCCTGTCCATCTGGAAATGATTCTCGCAATCTCTTCATCTGTCACACTTTCATGCACTAATGAAAGATCCCGCTCTTTCACTTTCTTTTCCTCTTCCTCCAACTGTTTTGTCAGCTGTGGAAGTTTGCCGTACTGCAATTCTGCCGCACGTTCCAAATTGTAGGAATGCTGTGCTTTTTGAATCTCCTGATTCACCTGCTCAATCTCTTCACGGATTTTCTGTAGTCTCTCTACAGAAGTCTTCTCATTGTCCCACTGCGCTTTCTTTCCGGCAAATTCATCACGCAGTTCTCCAAGCTCTTTTTGTAGGTTCACGAGTCTGTCCTGACTTAATCTGTCATTCTCTTTTTTCAGAGCCGCCTCTTCAATCTCAAGCTGCATAATACGTCTTTGCAGTCCATCCAACTCTGTAGGCATGGAGTCTAACTCTGTCTTGATCAATGCACACGCTTCATCTACAAGGTCAATCGCCTTGTCCGGAAGGAATCGGTCGGAAATATATCGATTGGAAAGTGTTGCGGCTGCCACAAGTGCACTGTCTGTAATTTTCACACCATGAAATACTTCATAACGCTCTTTTAAGCCACGCAGAATCGAAATCGCATCTTCCACCGATGGTTCATCTACCATAACCGGCTGGAAACGTCTCTCCAATGCAGCATCTTTTTCAATATACTGTCTATATTCATCCAGTGTTGTCGCGCCAATACAGTGAAGTTCTCCACGCGCCAGCATCGGCTTTAACATATTTCCGGCATCCATCGCGCCGTCCGTCTTACCTGCTCCGACAATCGTGTGAAGTTCATCGATAAACAGAATGATATTTCCATCACTGTTTTTCACTTCTTCGAGCACTGCTTTCAGACGCTCCTCAAATTCACCACGATATTTTGCACCGGCTACCAGCGCCCCCATATCAAGCGCAAACACTTTTTTATCTTTTAACGCCTCAGGCACATCCCCGCGCACAATACGTTGTGCCAGCCCTTCTACTGCCGCCGTCTTACCGACACCAGGTTCTCCGATCAGCACCGGATTGTTCTTTGTCTTTCTAGACAGGATTCGTATGACATTACGAATCTCCGCATCACGGCCGATGACTGGATCAAGTTTTTGTTCCCTTGCCCGTTCTACCAGATCACTGCCGTATTTATTAAGCGTATCATAGGTTGCCTCCGGATTGTCACTGGTGACTCTCTGATTCCCTCTTACGGTAGAAAGTACTTGAAGGAAACGCTCTCTTGTAATATTAAACTCCTTGAAAATCGCCTTTACTTCTCTGTTTGGCTGCTTAATTAATGCTAGAAAAATATGCTCTACAGAAATGTACTCATCTCCCATTTGTGTAGCTTCATCTTCCGCATGAATCAAAGCTTTGTTCAAATCCTGTCCGATATATACCTGACCGCCTTGCACTTTCGTTCTCTTTCTAAGCGCTTCCTCCACACGGTTGATAAACAACTCTTTTTGGATTTCCATCTTTTCTAATAATTTTAAAATCAGACTGTCATTCTGTGTGACCAAAGCATAGAGTAAATGCTCCTGTTCAATCTCCTGATTGCCATATTCATAAGCAACTTTTTCACAGCCCTGCACCGCCTGCATCGAATTTTGTGTAAATTTATTTATATTCATACATCACGCCTCCTTTTGCGAGTTTGTTTTTTCTTGTTCTATTGTAGGTATAACACATATTATTAGCACTGTCAAGAGGTGAGTGCTAATATTTTTGTTATTTTTTTGCAAACCCTTTAAAATCAATGGTTTGCAGTATCTTATTTCTTTTGAAATTGTGATTTTTTCTGTTTTGACACCAATTTGACACCAATTTTTCTTTTTGTGGTGTCAAGCATTTAACACCATACTATCTAGTCTTGCAATCTCATTTTCAATCCTTGTCAGCTCTCCAATATGGTTATACACTTCCATTGTTACATCTATATGAGCGTGTCCCATAATATATTGAAGAACTTTTACATCCATACGGCACTCTGCCATTCTGGTACAAGCTGTGTGACGCATTACATGAGCTGAAAACTTTGGTAACAGCTCTGCTTTCCTATGCTCTTTTTTTGCTCTCTCTACTTCGGTTTTGTTATATGCGTCTACAATGTTGTATAAAACACTATTTACGCCATTCGGCATAAGCGGTCTGCCCGATTTTGCTGTAAAGACAAACCCCGAATACCCGTCCACCTCAATGCTCTTATCCTTTGCAAGCATGAAATTGATTTTCCTTTGTTCCTCAAAGGCTTTTGCAACTTCTTGTGTCATAGGTATAATACGAATACCCGACTCCGTTTTTGGTGTTGAGATATGGAACTTGCAACCGTCGCCTAAATTCTTATAAATGAGCTGGTGGTCTACATTAACCGTTTTTGCCTTGATGTTTATATCTTTCCATGTAAGACCAATAAGCTCCCCACACCTTAACCCCGTACCAATCATTATGGTAAACATAGGATAATATGTGTTATAGACATTGCTCTGTTTTACAAACTCCATAAACTTTTCTTGTTGAGAAACTGTTAAGGCTTCTTTTTCCTCTGCTGGTTTTCCATAATCACTAATGGAACTTTTTGCAGGGTTCTTTCGGATAATATCATCATCAACAGCCATTTCTAATGCAGGATAAAGCAGGTTGTGAATATACTTGATTGTAGAATAAGCATATCCAGCTTTGGAAAGTTTCGCATAATACGCTTTAATATGTGAGGGTAAAAGCTGAACAACTTTAATATTTCCAATCTCGTCTTTTACTCTGTTTTCCCAAGCACGAACATAACTAACTCTTGTAGTATCAGCCAGCTCACGAGTTGCCATATAACGCTCAAATAACGTGTTGAGCGTCATTTTTTTGATTGCTCCGTCTGTCAATATGTTATCTTCCATATCCTTTGCAATCTGTTTCTCTTTTTCTCGAAGCTCTGGTAAATCTTGTGCATAGACTGTCAATCTCTTGCCTGTTCTTACATCTGTATAACGATAACTGTATCTTCCATCATTACGCCAGTTTTCGCCCTCTCTTAATTTTCTTCCTTTTGGGTCTTTTCTACTAATTGCCATGAGAACCATTCCTTTCTGAAAAAGCCTCTTTTCTTGTTCTCACAGCGTGCTTTGTCCTTTCTTATTATACTACACACGCCAGAGAACATAAATAGAAAATCGCTCTATTCTTCCAAATATAACAAGTATTTCTTGACTTTTTCTATGGAATAAAGAACCCTGCGACCTATCACAATTTTTGCTCCTGCCTGCTCGCCAATCTTTCTTGCAGTAGCACGACCACAAGACAACATAGCAGACAATCCCTCTATATCAACAGCAATCGGCTGTTCCGTTGCTCTTATCTTCGTTTTATTCATATTCCAACACCTTACCTCGCTGGAACATCACATCATTTAACACATCAGTATTTAACATAATGTAACACCCCCTTTACTGTGTGTCTATTTATAAGTTACATAAGCAGGCAGACGGCTTTGGAAAGCTCCGTTAGTATCTCAACTATTCCCATTCTTGTGGGCAGAACCGCACCATGCGGACGTATCATTATTCTGTGAAGATAGGTCATGGCAAAACGACTTTTCCAACAGTCGCTCTCGGATCACTACGTGGGTCGCTCGCTTTCTTTTGAAAAGGTCGTGGCGTACAGTCCCCGTGGCTCGCTATCTCACAAACGTATCTGTCTGCTTTATTCAGTTGTCAAAGAGCTATCGGCTATTCAGCCTATTAAAATCAACTTTCAGATTTTGATTTTAATAGAATGACAAGTGAAGTGGCAGGAAAGGGGGACGTGCCAGACTTCACTTGTATGTACTACATCACTACAATTTCAAAATTCATCAGCATATCAAGTAATGCTGTCTGCACTCTGTTTTTTAAATCTGCGTCTACCACCATGCAGACGTTACCGTGTTCGTCATACAATTTACGCAGGCACAGTTTGGAAATGTAACCGTCATAAAATTTCATAACGGCTTCAATCGCTTCTGGGTCGCCCTCTGTTGCTGATAAAATAACTTCAAAAGGCAGATGTTCGTATTTCTTCATTTGCGTTCCTCCATAATTTTTCTCATTGCTTCAAGTGTTTTTGTTCTGTGATACTGGACGTTAGAGCGGGGAATTTTAATAAATTCACTGATTTCACTATCCGACATATCCATAAAGTAGGACAACAAAATAATGTTGCGTTTCTTCTCTGTCAATGTTTTAAGGGCTTCGCTTAACTGGTCGTCCTCAACCCAGACTTCAATGCCTAAGATATTGAATACAGTATAATCACTTTCGTATTTATCCAATTCTCCAAAACGTGATTGTTCATAATCTGGAATATCCGAAAATAAACATTCGTGTTTTTCACGCCTTTTCATATCACGATAGCCTTTCTTTACTGCACGTTTAATTACTTTTTTTGAAAGGCAATCAAACTGTGCTTCAATGGCTTGTTTGAAAGAAGATGTTTTCATTTGCTCACCTCCTTTCCGTGCTGGATTGAAATAAACTTTTGTTTATTTCCCCCTTTCCGCACCCTAACTACCCAAAGAGGTGGCAAGCTACCAAGATTTTCAAAAAAATTTTTTTGAAAAACAAAAACAGCCCGATAATGTGTAATTACACAAACGGACTGTTTTATAAATTCTATTGATATGAAATTTTAACTCATATAAAGGGTATAATGATTGTAATAGTGGACTGAAATATTTATCCAGTTGAGAACGGCAAAGCGTTCTTCCGTATGCAATCATGGTATAGCCCCCTTTAACCAGAGCCAAGAAAAAAGGACAGTTCTGGTTATATCCAAAACCGTCCCGTTATTTTTCAAGACGCACAAAAGTATATTATCTAGGAACGGTTTTTTTTATTTACCGCACACGATAACAGCTTTTGAATTATTACTGCATACTATATGCAATTTTAACACATTCTAAATACATCACATGAAGTATAAACTCATGCTAGGTGATTTAAAATGAGAAAAGCAAAAGAAACACAAACTTTTGATTTCAGACCTTTAGGACTGGCAATCAGAGAAGCCCGTGAAAGAGCAGGGCTTTCTCGTAATGATTTAGGCGATAAAGTGTTCTATGGAGAACGCCATATCGCAGATATTGAAAATATCGGGTCGCACCCCAGCTTTCAATTATTCCATGATTTAGTTACCATGTTCAATATATCAGTTGACGAATATTTCTATCCAGCAGAGAATGTCGTAAAAAGTACAGCTCGCCGTCAGATAGAAACTTCTCTTGATTTATTGAGTGATAACGAATTAAAAATCATTCAAGGTACGATTGACGGTATCTTGAACAGCAGGGAGAGCAAGAAGTAATCAGCTTCTTGTTTTTCCCTTTTTGCGTTATCTATTTGCTGATCTGCTCCGCAGGCAGCAAATAACTTTATTAAACTTTTGTCTTTTTCGTAATCTTGTAAATGTATTCTTCTGGCGTAGGGCGTTTATTTCCAAAATATTTTTTGAAATTTGCCTGCACCGCTGGGTCTGTACTGTTCATAGCTTCATCAATCGTCGCTTCAATATCAGCCCGTACATCAGCTAAAGACACACCACCAGCCTTTGCACCAGTTTTTAAGGCTTTTTTAATATCTCGTTTTTTAAGTCCTATCATAATAACCTTTCTATACTTTTTTCATAACATTATTCTGATTGTTCCACGAAAGCCAAAGACGAAAATTCAAATATAATGAAATACATAGTGTTAATATTTCGGCAATGGGAACAGCCAACCATACACCTGTTATTCCAATAAACTGTGGCATTAGTAACAAGCCTATCATTATAAAGCCAAATGTTCTTAAAAAAGAAATCAAAGCAGATAGCTTACCGTTAGATAATGCAGTAAAAATTGCTGATGAAAATATATTGAAACCCGAAAAAAGAAAACTAAATACAAATATCATAAATCCGTTTATTGCAATTTTATATACCGCTTCATTTGTCCCAGTAAATAAACGTACCAAACTATTTCCATTTATAAAGGATAACGCAAAAATAAATAATGAACCTACAAAAATGAAAGAAATACAGATTTTATATATTTTCTTTAATCCGTAATAATTGTTTGCTCCAAAATTATAGCTAATAACTGGGGCAACACCCATTGAAAAACCAATAAATAATGTTGTAAGCAAAAATTGTGTATATATAATTATGGTAATAGAAGCCACACCATTTACACCTAATAAATTCATCATTGTACGATTGAAAAAGAATGTAGTAATTGCCGTTGAAAGCTGACTAACCATTTCTGATGAACCATTTATACAACTTTCTCCAAGTACTTTAATATCTATAATAGGTTTTACAAAAGACAATGTTCCCGATTTTTTACTAAAGACAATTATTCCCGTAATGGCTGGTATCAAATAACCAATTCCAGTTCCAAATCCTGCACCAGCAATCCCCATGTCAAATATAACCATAAAAAGATAATCAAATACGATATTCATTGCACCAGCACATACAGAAAGAACCAGTCCTAAAGTTGGTTTTCCTGCTGTTACAAATAAATTTTGAAATAGTACCTGCAACATACTTGCAGGTGTAAAAAGTAAAATAATAGTTAAATAGTCTTTACAATATGGAAATAAAACCTTATCAGCTCCAAGAGCATATATAATTTCATCAATAAAGATAATTCCTAGAACGAAAATTACTACTCCCAAAATAAAACCAAATAAAATAAGTAGTGTAAAATCCTGTTTTGCTCGTTTGGGTTCTCCTGCCCCCATTTTTCTTGCAACTATGGCACTACCACCCGTAGCTATCATTGTTCCCAATCCTACTATTAAATTGATAACGGGACAAACAATATTGATTGCTGATAAAGCATTTGTATTGACAAATCGTGATACAAATATGGTATCTACAATTGTGTAAAGCCCCATAAATAACATCATGGATATGGTCGGGAAAGCAAATTTTAATAAAGACCCAGTATTAAAATCTTTTGCAAGAGGATTACTATTCATTTGTACTACCCCCATTTTTTGAAAATAATACTAATTTTTGTGTAGGATAACCAAATTCAACTAATAATTCTGCTTCTGCAAAGCCTAATTCTTTGTAAGCCTTACGATACCCTGTATCAGCTTTGTCGCCCTCACGGAATGTTGTTACAGAAATGTTTTTATCTATTAAAAGTTCATTCATAACCTTATCTAAAAACATTTTTGTAATACCATATTTACGATATAAAGGGTGTACTCCAAAAAAATCAATACTTCCCGTATGATAGTTAATAGACATCAAAGCAATGGCAATATCATTATCACTTAAAATCAACACTCTTTGCTCTAAAATACCTTTTTCTAATTCTATTAAGTACTCATTCTCATTCAAATTTGGAAAACCGTCTATTACTAAATAAGCTAGTTCTAGGCAGGCAGGTATATCTGTTGTTGTAGCAAATCTGATATTTTCTTCCATTTCTTGTTGTGATAATTTTTGTTTAACTGTCTGTATCAAATCAAATCTAAGCTGTAACGGATAAAATTCTTCATTCATTCGATATTCGTTAGGCGTTTTCTTATACATCTGCTTAAAAATATTTGTAAATGCCTGCTGACTTTCATAACCAGCAATAAGCGAGATTTCAAGAATAGATTTATCAGAAAACACTAAAAGTTTTGCAGACTCTGTTAATTGTCTGCGTTGTACATAGTCATGTATAGACAATCCAACAGTTTCGACAAACATTCTATGCAAATGATATTTTGAATATCCAACACCCATTGCAATAGAGGATAAGTTCAGCTTTTCTGTGAGATTGTTTTCTATGTAATTGATCACCGTTATAATGTTTTCAACCTTATTGACCATTACAGCACCCTCCTTTCAGCTTAGATTATAATATCTTGTTTTCTTCAAGTTTTAATATATATTGCGGTTTTTGCATGAATCACTATTTTAGCGTATTCAGAACTATTTGTGAACATAATTCGATGAAAAGGTAGTTTGCATGTCATAGAAATATGATTTGCAAACTACTTTTTTTGATTTATCCTACAATCTTCCAGTTGCTATCCTTATGCAATACAAGCTCATACTGCGATACCTGCGTTGCCTTTGTCTGATTATCAAGGAATTTCACAGCTACCTTGACTTTCACATTGTCTCCGTCCTTTGTAAATACTGGGTTTACCAGTTCAGAATAAAAATAGTCCCTGCCGATAGGTTCAAGTACATTTCCAGATACATAATAAGCAAGCTCTTTTTCTGTGGCTGTCTGGTACAGCTTAAAGAATGTTTCCAGAAATGAGGTAGCGTCGTTGACGGTATCAGCGTCTACACTTGCGTCTGCTTCTGGTGTCTTAGGCTCATAGTCTGATTTTTCGATTGCTGGTGCAAGGGTAGGGTTTTGAACGATTACCATATCCCCGTCAGCGTCCACATGGACTTTTACGGTATAGGTTGCCTCGACATTGCTTGTCTGTTCTCCCTCTTTTTAATCTCCTTTGTTCTTGTGAATTAGGTCAACCTATACTATAATTATATTCGTAATAGTCTATTAGACAAGAACACACTATTTTGTAATATACTACCTAAAAAGAAAGTGATAGAACATCATGGAAAATAATTGCTGTGGTTTTAGTTGTCCGTTGAAGCAACCATTCAACTAATCGGCGGAAAATATAAAGCGGTCATTTTATGGCACTTAATGAATAAAACATTACGGTATAGCGAAATTCATAAGCTCATTCCAAAAGCAACAGACAAATGTTAGCACAACAGCTTCGTGAGCTGGAAAAAGACGGATTGATTAACCGCAAGGTTTATCCAGTCGTCCCACCAAAAACAGAGTATTCCTTAACTGAATTCGGAAAAACCTTAACACCAATTCTTGATGAACTATGTAACTGGGGAGAAAACTATTTACTTCAAAACTGATTGTAAGCCGTGATACGCAGATCTCACGCTGTGAGTTGTTTACCACGGCGTTTTTATTTACAGCTTAACTTTTGCTTTTTTTGTAATCTTATAAATGTATTCTTCTGGCGTAGGGCGTTTATTCCCAAAATATTTTTTGAAATTTGCCTGCACCTCTGGGTCTGTACTGTTCATAGCTTCATCAATCGTCGCTTCAATATCAGCCCGTATATCAGCCAATGAAACACCGCCAGCCTTTGCACCTGCTTTCAAGGCTTTTTTAATATCTCGCTTTTTAAGACCTATCATTTTTTTCTCTAGACATCTTTAAAATCAATCTAATTCCTGTTAAACAAGCTCCCAGCAAACAAATGATTACCAAAATAATATAAACGTGTTGCATACCATAAATAAAAAATTCATCATGTCCCAAAATATAGTCAGATACTCTATATCCAGCAAAATCACTCATAAAAAAGTACAATAAAGTTGTAGATAACGCAATACCAACTGTTTGACCTAAATTTCTAACCAACGAATTTACGCTTCCTACAATACCCAGCTTATCTTTGGGACACGTTGACATAATAAGTGCATTGTTTGCAGGTTGAAATATAGCTTGTCCAACTGCCATTGTTGCAACTGATAGAGCAAACAAAAAGACTGGAGAAGTTTCTGTTAATCTTGACATTAAAAAGAACCCTAAACTTAATACTAACAATCCTATAAAAATAACCTTTTCTGATGATACTTTATCAGAAATACTTCCAAATATTGGGGAGCAAACTGCTAACACCAGAGGAGACAGCATCATAAATAAGCCCGCATAGAATGGACTTAACTTCAAAGCATTTTGCAAATAGAATGGTATTAAAATGCTAGATGAAGCTATACAAATAAAAGATGTTAACGCACACACTAGATTGATTGAAAATTTTAAGTTTCTAAATATATCTAAATTTAAAAGTGGTTGATGTTGTTTCTTTTCCACAAAAATAAAAAGTATTGCCAAAACAATAGATATGCCGATAGAAGCCATAATGTACGGATTTAATTGTTCTGTCTGTTGCGATAAAATCAATGAACCAAAAAACAACAGTGTAACAATAAACTGTAAAATAGCTCCTACTATATCCATACATTCATCTTTTCTCTCTCCTTTGGGTAAAAACCTTAGTCCCAATATAAATACACCAATACCAAATGGAACATTGATGTAGAAAATATAATTCCAATTAAATACAGACAAAATCATTCCCCCGATTGACGGTCCGACCATATTTCCTAATGCGACTGCGGTTACTAAAACTCCTAATGCTTTTCCACGGCTTTCTTTAGGAAATAATTCTGTAATAATACCGTGGTTGTTTGCCATATATGCTGAAGCTCCTATACCTTGTAGAAATCGACATATAATCAAGACAGCAAAAGAATTACTTAAGCCACATAACAAAGACGATACGGTAAAAAGAATTGTTCCAAATTGAAATATTTTTGATTTTCCACAAATATCTCCTAAGCGCCCCCAAAATAATATTGTTGAACAAATAATAATAGAATAACTGGCGATTACCCATTCAACAGCCGATATAGTTACATTCAGTTTTTCTGAAAGGACAGGCAGAGCTACATTAACAATACTTGAATCTAACGTAGCCATAAAAGTCATTGCAATTATAGCAATTAGAACAACTGTTCTCTTTGTCGTTTCAATATGAATTGATTTATTGTTCATAACACATCTCCTTATTAGTATTATTTTGTGATTTACAACGCAAACCACATATCATATAATAGGAATATATACAAATATTTTCAATAACTGTATTGCTGTATATTAGCACAATTTTGATATGTGAGGATATTATGAATAATAGAGATAATTATTTTAATAGAAAAGGGCAAGAGAGTTTTGTGGATATTTTTAAAAAATCGGATATTAAAAATGGACAAAATTTTCCCAGACATTGGCATGAACATTTACAAGTTTATTACTTTATTAGCGGAACAGCTAAATTAGAGTGTGGTAAAAATAATTTTGAAGTACAAGCTAATGATTTAGTCATTGTAAATCCTAATGAGTTACATTATTTAGAAAGTACATCAGATAATTTGGTTTTTTATACTATAAGATTTGAACCTTCCTTTCTTTTCAGTAATCATGTGGATTTATTGCAAACAAAATATTTAACTCCCATTACTTTAAATAGAATTGAATTTAACAATTTAATTCAAAACAACACAGAACTAACAGAACTAGTAAAAAAAGTCCTAATGGAATACTTCAATAAAAAAATAGGTTACGAATTGGCAATAAAAGGTTACATTTATTATTTAGTAGTTACACTGTTAAGAAACCATGTTCAACATATTCTTACACAATCAGAATTAGATGATAAGGAAGCTACTCTTATAAGATTTCAACCTGCATTTGAACTGATTGAAAAGAAATATAATGAAAAAATAACATTATCTAAACTGGCAAATACGGTAGGATTAAGTGTTCATCATTTTTGTCGTAGTTTCAAACAATTAACGGGAAAAACTACAACCGATTATATAAACAATATACGTCTAGACAAATCAATTTACTATTTAAAACAAACAGATTATAACATCACAGAAATTGCTTTAATGTGTGGTTTTGAAAATGGTAATTATTTTAGTCGAATATTTAAAAAATATCATTCCACCTCGCCTAGTCAATATCGAAATTTGTATAAAAATTTAGCCGTAACTCCAAAAGAATAAGTGGTTACGGCTAAATTATTCTATTTATACAATCTTCCAGTTACTATCTTTACGGAGAACAAGTTCATACTGCGATACCTGCGTAGCCTTTGTCTGATTATCAAGGAATTTTACGGCAACCTTGACTTTCACATTGTCCCCGTCCCTTGTAAATACTGGGTTTACCAATTCGGAATAAAGGTAGTCCCTGCCGATAGGTTCAATCACATTCCCAGATACATAGTAGGCAAGCTCTTTTTCTGTGGCTGTTGGATAGAGCTTAAAGAATGTTTCCAGAAAAGCGGTAGCGTCATTGACAGTATCAGCGTCTACACTTGCGTCTGCTTCTGGTGTCTTAGGCTCATAGTCTGATTTTTCGATTACTGGTGCAAGGGTAGGGTTCTGAACGATTACCATATCCCCGTCAGCGTCCACATGGACTTTTACAGTATAGGTTGCTTTCACATTGCTTGTCTGTTCTCCCTCTTTTATCTGCTGATCTACTTCGTAGATAGCAGAAAAAGTGTCCATTCCCGACTGTTCAATACTCCATACAATCACATCTGTAACTGTGGAACTAGTCGGTATGTCTGTTCTAATGGTATCTATATTCAAGTCCTGCAATTCCTTTGTCAGATAACCGTTGATTGCCTGCGTCCTTGCTTCGATAGCTTCTTTGCTGTTATTCCATGTGTAATAAGACTTCGCAAAATTCTTCACGAAATTTTCAATCCCGTTGGTGTCCTGCAAGCGAAGTTCAATGATTTCTTTTTCATGGGTCGTGTGCTGGTCGATAGCCGTAAAATTCTTATACACCCCAAAACTCACGCTTGCGATAAGCACCACCCACAACGCAATCACGGTTTTCTGATGTGTGCCTACCTTGACAGTACGCACCTTTCTTTCTTTTAGTTCTTTGATAGTTTCTGTCTGTTTCTTATTCTTCTTAAACATATTTTTCAAGTCCTTTCTATTGTTTTACTCGTCCTGCACCGATTAAGTGCTGTTGCCAGTAACTACTACTTAGGTCTGCATATCCTATCGGGTCGCCTGCATGGTACATCTGATTATTTCCTACATAAATGCCGACGTGGGTTACATACGAACCAGCGTTATAGGTAGAATGGAAAAATACCAAGTCCCCAGCTTTTGCTTGCGAGAGTGGAAGATGTTGGGTAGCGTCATACTGTGCTTGTGCTGTTCTCGGTAAGGAGATACCAGCTTTTCCATAGCACCATTGCACAAGTCCGCTACAATCAAAGGAAGTGTTCGGATTACTGCCACCATACACATACTTCCAGCCTTGATATTTCAACGCTTCATTCATAATCGCTTGTGCCGTTGCATTATCAAAGTGTGCCACGGTCAGATATTGATTGACTAATTCCACATAGAACATATTTCCATAGCCATACCGCCAGCCCCCATTCTTTGCAACGGCTATCGGGTTGGTGTAGGTTACTTTCTTTCCACCCGACTTCTCACGAGCGAAGCTCTCTGCAAGGTTAAAGGTGTGTTTCTTTCCTTTTCCTGCCACATATCCCACATAGCCGCCGCCATAGTTATAGGACTGTATCGCTACATTCAAATCGTCGATACCTTGATTTTTGCAGGAAGAAAGCAGGGACGCAAAATATTTACACCCCTGCTTGATTGAGCTTTCCGTATCTAAGGAATTAGGCGGTAGTCCCAGACTTTCCGAACTCTGCATAACATCTTCTGCCGTACCGCCACTTTCTACTTGAATGATAGCCAATAGCACATTGACATACTCGGAGATACCGTTTTCTCTGGCGTACTTTTCCACCATAGGCTGATGTTTCAAGACTTCTGCGGATAAGTTCATACCCGTAATGCCAGAAGAAAAATTGCTATTCTCGTCGTCGCTGTCCGCACTAATTAACACACCAAAGAAAAGCACCAGAGAAAAGAGGATAGGAAACAGAGTGCCAATGAGAGCGATATGTTTCAGTTTCATTTTTTCTTCTGTCCTTTCTTCATCACAAGGTTACGAGTTTTCTCTGTTGTCTGCTGGTTCTTTTGGACGGTTTGCGTCTGCTGAACCTTTGTCCTACGGTCTTTGGTGTAATTCTGGCGTGTTTCCTGTGATACCATTTTTTCTACATTTTGCCTATGTGCTATCTGTGCCGACTGGGTCGCTTTCTTATCAGAAGCACCAGAAGATAAAGGACGCTCTTTGATAACATTTGTCTTGACTGGTTCACTTGCTTTTGAAGTGGTCGCTGTGGCAGGACGTTTGACTTCCTGCGTTTTTTCCGCACTCGGCTTTGAAGCTGTGGCTGGTCGCTCATGGGGACGGGTAGCTCCCGTTGTCGCTGATCCGTCAGCCTTTCGCTGTGCCTGCCTTGCTTCTTGTGCCTTTTGAAGCTCCATACGCTTGTCAGCGATATTTTGTCTATGCTGTTCCTGCTTTTCCAATCGTCCCGTCTGTCTGGACTGCTGTTCCTGCACCATGCCACGCTTGAAGTCGGACACGCTGGACTTTGCCTTTTCCTTTGCGGAATACACCGCATAAGCGGTCTGTGTCGGCATATCTTTGATATTCTCTTTGACAGCGTTTGCTTTGTCTTTCACTTTATTTTTCGTATCTAAGACAGCACCTACTTTTGAACCTGCACGCTGTCCCATGCTGGAAGTGGTATTGCCCCGATTTTCTTTAGAAGCTGTATTTTTTCTTTCAGCTCGTTTTCCAGCAACGGCACTTCCAGCCACCGCACCAGCGACACCGCCCGAAATACCGCCAGCACTTACCGCCCTTGCAATACGGTGTTCCATACGCCTAGCCCTATGTCGCATAAACAGATACGGTCTGCGGAAAATTCTTCGTCCCATGCTTTGACTATCATTAGCGTTCAAAGAGAACATACTCATTAAGTCGCCCAGCTTCATATAGATACCAGCGAAACATACTATCTGCAAGAACGCCACCATGAAAAATGGATAGTCTGTGGATATGTTATAAAACATACTGGAAATACTGAACGCCACCGTTACAATGAGCGTTATTCCTGCCCGTGTCATAATGGTATTAAACACCCTCACGATTGCCTGCTTTGCCATGCTTTCATAGCTCGGTATCATGGAAAGTAAAAAGCTGATAGGTAAAAACATTGCAAAGATAATAAAAAGTATCTGGCTGAACAACATCATGCCCGTAAGCAAGAATACAAATATTGTTATCCCTAAATTGAAGAACAGTAGGAAGAACACCATGCCTAAACGGTTTACCACCTGCGGTATTGTCAGATTGTTGTTGTCGTTGTCCTCTATTTCTGTTTTCACGACTTCCTCTCTGGTTTTCCCGTCCTCGTCCTCTGGACTTGCCGATACAAGAGCTTCTACACGGTCTGTCCCGATTTCCTCTGCGTTGCTGTTTCCAAATTGCAGAAGTAGCCACGGCTGTTCCACTTGAATAGAAAATAAGCTGTCCCGTATCAAGTCCACGCTGTCCTTGCCCTCGCTTTCAGAGTTGGGGAGCATGATTTTTGTTCCCAAATCAAGTGAAGCGGTACTGATGTCTGATGAAAATTCATTTATCTTCTTGATGTAGTCGGGAGCATAGGCGATAAACGAAGCGGACAACACGAACACTACCACAAAGTTAATAACAGCGTGAAGTGCCTTACTGGTTTCCCGTTTGATAAGTCCCGTATAGGCAACATAAAGTCCTACCACCAAGATAATGAGAAGCAGAAAACCAACATAGAAGCCCGTAGAAGAAAAGCCGTTTTGTGTTACGCCTGCAAGGGTCTGTATGCTTTTCCCGATACTGTCTGCCATATCGTTGATGAAGTCCAGCTTATAGGCTTCCTGCACCACATAGCCCGTGGCATTGCTTAAATAAAGGCTTATCGTCCAGACAAAGTTGGTAATACAGTAAAGCCCGTACTGCACCGATTTTCCGATACCGTCCAGCCAGTTCCACGGAAGCCACGACCAGCTATTATCCACATAAAAATCAAGCTGGTAGTTGGAAAGGGGGTATTTTGAGTAAAGATTTTCTGCGTTTATGGTATCGTCCACAAGCCCCGTCGCATGAGCCACCGTCCCCAAAAGTGAAAGCAGGATAAGGGAGAGTGCCACGACAAACAGAGCCATTTTGAGAAAGTGGAAAATCTTCTTTTTTGTGAACGCACCTTTTATCCTTTCTTTCATCACTCCACCTCATTTCTCTATACGGGCGGTCTGGTATCAAAGGCGTGCAACAGTTCTTCAAAGACTGGGTGTATCTGCACCACACCGACACGCCCGTATAAGTCCTGCAATAAGCATTGTCCGTTCTCCAAATCACGAAGCCGTTTCTGGTTGTTCTCGTCGTCCTTGTCGATACCGAAAAATTCTAAGGTCTGCTTTATCTCGTTAATGTCAGTAGAACGAAAGGCAAATTTCAAGCCGATATTGTTTTTCAGACTTTCCTTTGACACGTCCCCAGAAGATTGTGTAACGAAATAAACGCCTGCCTGCATAGCTCGCCCAGCACGAACCAGCTTATTTGATAAGGTTTCGCCTTGTGCTACATTTAAGAACGCCCACGCTTCATCAAGGTCTACAATCTTAAAAATGCTTCTGTCGCTGTGAATGAAGTCGAGTGCAAAGGTACTAATCACAATCAGCATAGACACCGACAATAATTCAATGGTCGTGTATTCCTCAAAAGTGGTATCTTTATCTGGCAGTACAAGGTCTGCTACTTGAATGATATTGAGCTGGTTATCCAGACTGATTGCATTTTCCACCGTACCGTCCGAAAACAGCAGATGTGCAAAGTCGTAGTCTGTGAAGCTGTCGATATGGTCTGCAATATTTCTTGATATGGGCGTATCTTCACGGCGAAGCTCGTCTATCACATGGAGTAAGCCCCGACTGTCGCTCTGGGTAACGGAGCGTACCGCCTTACGAAGTACGGGGAATTTTTCGCCGTCCCTAGAGGAAATACCCGTAAGGAATGTTAAGATGTCGATTGCCAGACTTTCAGCGTCTTTTACATTCTTCATAATCACAAACGGGTCAAGAAGTCCTGCATTGTCCTTGTCGCTGGTAAGATTTACGATATTGATTTCATGGGCTATCTCTGGGAGCGTTTCTTTCCAGTTGCCACGCTCGGCTTTGGGGTCTAAAATGACTGCTTGACCGCCAAACAACACCGAATAATACACCAGAAGATTGTTGCAGAACGACTTCCCACCGCCAAGAGAACCGACGAAAGCAGACGCAAGGGCGTTGGTAACTGTACCTTTTACGCCCTGCGAAGCCAAAGACGGTTGCAGGTACACATTTCTTCCCGTATCAACGGAATAGCCCATATAGATACCCGTAGTTTCTCCTAACTGCTGGGTCGCTCCAAAACCAAGCCCAGCCAAGAAGTCTGATTTTACATACTGCACATAGTCATTGATATATCGCTTGCTGGCAGGAAAAAATTCAGAATGAAGCCCCAGCATATCCCCAGCAGGACGCACCAGCTTTACATTGAGGTCGTCGTAAAAGTCTTTGACTTCATCACAACGGCGTTTTAATTCGTCCAAATCATCAGCCGATACACGCACTACATAAGAGAGCTTATACATACTTTCTTTGCTCTGGTCTAAATCCGTTTCCAGCTCGTCCACGCTGTCTAATGCGTCCACCACATTTGAGCTGGTTTCACTTCCTGCTTGATAAGCGTGATTGTCAAGGTCTTTCAATTCCTTTTTCTTATTTCTTACTGTGGTAAGAGCCTTTCTGTTCTCCACGATTTCTACATTCATAGAAGTATCAACGGGGAATGTGAATTGCTGTTGCTGGAAATAGAAGATTTCAGACGACGGGAAATCAAGCTCCCCGACAATCGCATTGACGGTAAAGTAGGATACATAGCTTTCCTTGTCCTCATGCTCCAATCGTAAATACCGCTGGCTTTCCTCAATCACACACCTTGTCGGACGAATAAGGTCGTAGTATTTTATCAGCGTTTCTTTGTTCAATTTTTTCTTTGGTAGCTGGTACTCATAATCTTCATAGGCGATACCGTCCCTGCCGTAAAGATGTTCCATGAGATACCCAAAATCATTGATTTCCAAGCGACGCACCTTAAAACGCCTTGATATTTTATTTTCCAGTAACTTTTCCATTTTCATGTAACGGTTGATTTCATCATTCGGCATGGAAACAAAATCATTCATCAGCGTGTGGTTCACTTCATGGAGAAATTCCGTAAACGTCAGCCACGCCGATTTTTTGATGTTCTTCAGATTGAGCTGTTCTTCCGTAACCATGAGCTTAAAGCCAAGAAAAAAACGGTAGTCCACTTGATTGTCCCCAATCATAGATACTAACGCTTCGGTCTGTTCGTCTATCTTCTGATAGGCAACTTCCTTTAATTTTCCAGTTACCAGTTTCTTTGACTGTTCCTGCATACTTCGTATGGAGCTTTCTGTGGCAATCTGCAAGGCATGAATTTTACCCTCACGGGACTGTGCGATAAGCTGGCGAAAGCTGTCATGCACGATAAATTTCTGCTCTGCGGATAGGAAAGAATAGTTATACGGTATCAACTCATAGTAAGCGAACACCTCATTGTCCTTGTTCCAGACAAGGTTATTGTCAATATATTTTATCGGGAACATAGTTCACACTCCTTACTGCCGTGATTGTTTCATTCAAGGTCTGCTTATGCAGTTTTACGGCTTTTCCTGCATAAGTGATTTTAGGTCGCAGGGCATAGGTTATCTGTGATTTCAAAAAGCTGTACGGCTTCTTTCCGTCAAAAGTTTTCTGCGACATAAACCAAGTGAGAGCAACGGGAATACCAAAATATTTGAGAAATGCTCCCTCAATCATGGAAAGTGGGGGAATATCCCCAAACAGAATGATGATAAATTCTGTAATCACAAACCATGTAATCTGCGTAAAAGTAACGGGAAAGGGCAAGTTAAAGTCATTGATTGCATACAAGACTTTTTCCACGTTCCAGATACCCGTATAAGATTTAATCTTTTTCAAGTTCTTTCAGCTCCTTTCAAAATAGAAAAGGACAGCCATGTTTCAGACTGTCCCTTAAAAGAGAAATACGCTGTCAGTAGCAACAAAGCTTGTTGCTGATCTTCCAGCGTTAATATGGTATCTCGCACATACCTCGGCTTGTTTCAATAAAGCAACCGCCCATATCCAAATCTCGCCCGTAGGCTTCATAGTCAATGTAATTCTGTAAGCTGGGTGGAATATCCCCAAGTGCCTGCAATTCGTCTATGTAGTAGTAGGCAACGTCTGTCATGGTTTCACAGTCGGGATAATAATAAATATCGTCCTTGTGTTCCACGACTTCTTCCAGCGTCCCGTAGTGGTTGATAAATTCGTCCAGACACTCTACGATATAGTCGGGAAGTTCCTCTATCATTTCATACATCTCATTGAGTTCTTCAATGGAAACATACTCGCCAATCGCAATGGGAAAGTTATCGGTATCATGGATAGCGTATTCCTCATATTGTTCATTCAAGCCGATTTTTTCTTTCACATCTTCCTCGTCAATAGGAAACGTGAACCAAGCACCGACTAAATAGCCCTCATTGTATTTGCCAAGATTAGCAATGTAAACCGCCATATCATCAATCATAAGCACCACCTCATTTCCTACTCTGGCAGTTCAAAGATACCGTGTTCTGTTACTAAAAATTTCCCGTGTTCCTGCAAGTGAGAAGCGTAGGCTTCAAAATCGAAATAGTATTCTTGACAGTCCTCAGATAAATGTTTGAACGTCGGGTCGTTCATCAGCTTTTGCCTTGCAACATCTATCATGCTTTTGCAGTCAGGATAAACTGTAATCATGTTTCTGCAAATATAAAGTGCTTCTAAATTTTCATACACCGTAAGAAGTGCTGTATATTCTTCCTGCATATCGGCTGGTAGCTGACGGTACATAAAATCTAGTTCGTTGAGCTGGTACACGCTTGTATGTTCGTGGACTTCATCAGCAAAGGGCAGTACCTTTTCGATAATGCGGTAATCCCCACTTTCTGCACCGACACCTAACTTTTCTTCAAACTCGGCAACATCTATCGGCAGGTCGAACCAGTATGATATTGTTTCTTCGCCAGTTGTTCCTTTCGTTTCCACCAGCACCCTTGTTTCCTGCATTGTTCCTCACGTCCTTTCTGTTGTTTCATCACATCTTTTAAGGTTTGGTACGACATACCAAACACATACTTTGAAAAATCTTCTAACTGTCTTTCTTCATAGTCGGCAGGGTTCAGTCGTTTCATTTCATGCCACACCTTACGCTTGTAAGAGGGCAGGTCGGAAATGTATTCACAGCCGACTTTTGCCTGCATATCCTTAAAAATATCGTTCATGTCATCACTCCAATCTGATTTTAGGTAAGAAAAAAGCAGTCAATCCTAAGACTAACTGCTTTGTGTGTAGGGATATGGAATTTTTAAAATGGAAATTCACAATATTAATTGAGAGGCAGAAGCTTCTTCATTCTCACATTCTGCATAATCAATATTTTTTACATTTCTTTGAGTGGCATATTGAACAATTCGTTCTTCAATTATTTCATATATAGTTATTTTCCCACATTCAGGACATATTTTTGCTGGTACATTTGTGGCATGATATGTTGTGCCATTATAAACTACATCAGTTTCTGTTGTAATACTTTTTAACCATTTTCTACATTTTTGACATCTAAACATAATCGCTCTCTCCTTTAACTTCTAAGTGAACAAAATCGCTGCGCGATGGCCTGCCAAGGCTGTGGTGCAGTTTCTTATTAGTTTTCCAAAAAAGCAGTGACAGGATTGTCCCAAGATAGTATTGTTTAAGTACCACCAAAAACAAACTTCGAATACGGGCTTAGTTCCCTACCACTGCCTATGAAAAGAATACCATTTTTACACCGTTTCTACAAGCGGTTTTATCAAGCAAATGCTCCTCCGTAAAGGTATGTGGAACTTATATATTTTCATTTATTTTACGGAGGATATTTTATGTACGAAGATATTTATAATCAAATCAAACTTGCTGCGGAAAAGAAAAATTTAAAACCATCCACAGTTAATGCCTACTGTCATACGATTAGACATTTTTTAGATTATACAGGGAAACCATGGAATGAACTAATTATTGATGACGCGGATGCTTTTTTAACCGCAAAAAGGTTATCTGGAGTCATGCCGGAAACTTATAATCATTATTATTCTGCTATACGTTTTATGTATAAAAGAATCTTAAAACTATACTGGGATGAAGATGAAATCTCCCGCATGAAACGTGACCGGGCTCTTCCTGTTATTCTGTCAAAGGATGAAATCAATTCTATTCTTGATGCAACTAAAAATCTGAAACATAAAGCAATAATTGCAACCATGTATTCCGGTGGACTTCGCGTATCAGAAGTGGTACATCTGCACTATGACGATATATCCAGAAGCAATAAGTCTATTCATATACGCAATACCAAAAACCGAAGAGATCGATATACTATTCTTGCCGACCGTACACTTGATTTACTTACAGAATACTGGTTTCAATGCGGTAAACCAAGGGGTATACTGTTTCCAAGTCAATGGACTCATAATTACCTTGATATTTCAAGCGTAAATCAATTCTTAAAAACAAGTGCAAAAAAGGCTGGCATTACGAAACATTTTTCTTCTCATACTTTTAGGCATAGTTTTGCAAGCCATCTTTTGGAAGCGGGGTGTGACATTAAATATATTCAAGCATTATTAGGACATACAGACCCAAAATCTACAGAAATATATCTTCATGTGAGTAACAAAACACTATTGGGAATTAAAAGTCCTTTTGACGTACAGGAGGATTAGGCATGGAAAATCCAACTGTACAGGATATATTTCACTCTTTTTATCTCAAATATCTGGACAGATATACACCTTCTGCGGAACAGGCAAAAGTTTCACATTGTATTATGAACTGCAAGACCGGAGCTTATGGCGCAAATGTCAGTGTTTGTGAAGATTGTGGCCATCTTCAGATTCACTACAATTCCTGCCGTAACAGATGCTGTCCTATGTGTCAGGCTCTTCCTACCGAAAAGTGGATGGATGCCCAACGGGAAGACGTTCTGGAAGCACCTTACTTCCATGTGGTATTTACAGTCCCTCAAGAACTGAATCCATTAATCTATTGTAACCAGAAACTACTGTATGATGCCTTGTATCATTCCGTCTCTTCCACGATAAATGAACTTGCTGAGGATGAAAAATATCTGGGTGCAAAGGTCGGATACATCTGCATCCTGCATACATGGGGATCTGAAATGAATTTCCATCCCCATATCCATGTCATTCTTCTCGGCGGTGGATTGACTGCTAAGAATCAGTGGCGTGATAAAGGTGAAGAGTTCTTTTTTCCTGTTAAAGTATTATCCAAACTTTTCCGTGGAAAATATCTGGATGAACTGAAAACTTTATGGAAAAATAAAAAACTTCACTTTCACGGAAGCAGTGAAAAATACCGAAATCACTATGCCTTCAAAGAGCTAATAAATATCTGCTATGAAAAAGACTGGATTCCACACTGTAAGAAAGCCTTTAACGGTGCACAGTCTGTTATTCATTACCTTGGTAAGTACATACACAGAATTGCTATCAGTAATCGCCGTATTATCCGCATGGATGAAAACACTGTCACATACTATGTGAAGGACTACCGTGAAGCTGGTAAATGGAAAGCACTGACTATTCCCGGAGTTGAATTTATCCGCAGATTCCTTATGCATGTGCCACCCAAACGCTTTGTCCGAATCAGACATTATGGTCTGCTGTGTACCCGAAGTAAAACCAAGCATCTTACACTATGTAGAAATCTTCTTGGCTGCAGGCAATATCTGTCTCGGTTGAAAAATATGGAAACAGCTCAAATATTGGAAACACTTTATGGAATCAAGGTTTCTGTTTGTAAATGCTGTGGAGGACATCTCGGAAACCCCCAACAACGGATACCTTTACGGATTTAAAACCCAATAATTAAATATTTTTACGAAGCCTCAGAAATGAGGTCTGTTTGTTGTGGGAAAATATCTTTTTCTATAAAGAAATCTGATATAATATTTTAATCAAAACAGTTTTTTTCTACAAGAGGAAAAGAATTGAAACTCCATATATTCCGGCTATCCGGACACGACTTTGTTCACTATAGAAAAATCGAAATTGGTGCAAACGATAGGGCAGTTTATCAGCAATCTATAAGCTGCTTTATCGTTTACGCCAACTTCGATTGGTTTCTAATCAATTTGCCGTTTTCTTCATATCCACATTATATCATTCCCATATATGTGCTGCAATATAAATTGCTATGCACCGATAATCTTATTAAACAGCTCTAACAGTACATCTTTCACACCGCCAGCGTTGAATACCAAACCGACAGCAATCAAGGCAACTACCAAGAAGCCGATAAGTTTGGAAAACTCACGCTTGAACCCTAAGTAGATACCGATAACCACGATCGCCATAAGCACTAAGCTCTGTGCATTTGATAAAAACCATTGATACAAATTTTGTCCGAAATTCATTTAATTGTCCTCACTTTCTTTTAATTGTTTCATTTCACAGTCAGCTTCTTTGCCGACATTCAAAATACACATCAAGACTACGCCGATACCCATTCCCATAGATACCAGCAGGAAGTCTTTTACTAATTCCCACATTTTTTATCACTCCTAACTTTCCACCAAATCTTTTGCAGAGGTTGTCTGCTGTTTGATTATCATTTCATGCTTTTCTGTGAGCTTTGCCTGCTGTTCGATTGTTTCCATGTAGTCTGTACCGTTTCCCTTATCAATCTTTTTCAGCATTTTCAAGGTCGGTGCTACCTGCCTTTGTACCCAACGCAATGTGCGGTCTAAGGTGTAAGGCTCTGGCTTTGTCGTCAGCTTCAAGCTCTGTCTGTTATCGCCAATAAACCAAGCCCAGCGGTCATTGAGCTTCCAGTCATTTTTTCGCTTGTCTGGTTCTTCATCAACAAACCGCACATACTGGTTGATGATAGAAAAGGCGGTCTGCTCTGCGTCATAATAGGTCAGCAAATCTCGTACTGCATAATAGGCACGTTCATTTCTAAGCCGTATCTCAAAACGGTTAATAATGTCGGCTTCTTCCAGCGGTGTCCCTAACTTGACGTACTGCTCATAGTCCTTTTCATAGATACAGAAATACACATCAGATTTCAGCGAACCAAGATAAAGGGTATGTCCCATATATTCTCTGTCCTCCTCTCTGTGCTTGATAAGCTCACCCGACTGGTAAAACTTATAGCTTCTGGACTTTCCGATATATTCCCGTTTCCTGCATTTTTCCGCAAGCTCTGGAATATCCAAAATGCCCGTATGGTCGTTGATAGCAAGGTCGATACGCTTCATCACGCCACCGTCTACCAATGCGTCCATGAGAAAGTCATACCAGCTTCTTTGCTGTGCCAGCAGGTAACTTTCAAACTGCCTGCAACCACGCCCCTTTAACTCTAAAAGGACACCTTTTTCTTCGTCAGCCGACGTATAGATAAAGATGTCCCCTAAAGAGTAATGCTCCGTATAGCTGTAACGCCCGTAATCTTCATGGAGCATATAATTGATATTCAGTTTTAATATATCTTTGATGATGTGCTGTATATCCAATGTGGGAAAACGAATTTTCACATAATCAAACAGCATGGTAAGTGGTGCTTCTGGATTGAACCTTACCAGTTCTTTGTGCAAAGTTTCCAAAAGCTCCTTTGACGGCTTCATTTTTCCACTTTCTATCTTATTGAGATATTCTCTTGTGATACCAGAAGCCACCGCCAGCTTTCCTTGTGAGATACCGTAAGCAATCCGTTTCTCCCGTAATTCTTTTATCCATTGTTCTTCATTCAGAACCATACCCCCAATCTGTCAAGTGTGAAGTTTTTTAAGGCGACTTCACAGCCGATTTTTGCTAGAAAATCATGCCAGAAGCCTTATGTTTCCTATGTTTTTTGTCTATTGTCTATTTGCAAACGTACCCCTCTGTTAGATACCGAGGGGTTTTACCTGCTGGCGTGGCTAACGCCACACCAGCAACGGCTAGTCCGTGCCGTCGCCTTTCGCTTCGCACGTCGCCGTCCCGTCCTGCCTTGCTTGTGCAAGAGAGCCGATAGTCTGCAAAAAATCATGTCCTTTCGGGACTAAAGGCGTATAAAATTCACTTATAACACTTGTTCCCACATCACAATAGCCACGCCCCTTGATACGCTTCTGGAAAAACTGCTTTTTCACATCTGAACCGAACAGCATACCGTAACCTAATTCGCTGATACGCCCAAGTCCCACACGGAAATTGAAGTTATCTCTGATACCGTCCGAGAAATACTTTGCGTCTGGACGCTGGCAGGCAACGATAAGGAAATAACCTGCTTGCCGCCCTAACATAACGATTTTCTTTAACTGGCTAAGTAGGCTCACGCTTTCTTTTGTCCCCAGCATTTCAAAAAATGCCACATATTCATCAAAGATAAGAAAGCAGGGTGGCAGTCCCAGATAGGCGTAGTTTTCGCCCGTCTTATAGTTCGGGTGTCGTTTCATTTCTTCACTTCGCTGTACCATGCCCTCATAAAAAGCATTGACGCAATCAATCATTTCTTCTTTGGTGTGATACACATTTTCCATAACTGTCCCCAAGTCCGCAAGGTCAGCGTTCTTCGGGTCTAAGATGTAAAGGACAGCGTTGGTATGCAGTAGGGCTTCAATGAGCGTCAGCAGAAAATAGGTTTTACCGCCACCAGTCCCACCAGCAATCAGAGCGTGAGGGAGTGCGTCATATTCCCAGACAAGATTTTTCATCAATCTAAGACAGCCGTTTTCTGCCCGTACTTCATCAATGGTAATGCGGTTCGCTATCATATCATAAAGCAGGGTATATTCGATATAGCCGTCATGCAGGGTCTTGTCGGTCAGTTCGCAATACAAGCCACTTTCCAATTTATCTTCTAACCGTAAAAGTTGGTCTTGATATTTCCCCAGCGTGATTTCACAGCGGATATGAAGCAGTCCCTTTTCCATTTGATAATAAATCTTTGGAAACCAGACGATTTTTTCCCTTGATCTGCTTTGCAGGTCAGTAAAAAAACCGCTGTCTTGTACGGTATCGGCTTCATACCACTTATTTTCCAGTATCATTCTCGCCAGCTTTTGACGGTGCAGGAGCTTCTTGAAATTGTCATAACAGAAGCGGTAATACAAAAAGGCGACCAATGCACAAACACCAGTCGCTATCAGTATGGTTATGAAGTTGTAAGGGGAGAGCGTCAAGCCATTCTCTAACAAGCTGAAATTTTCCCAATCGGTACGCATGAGCTGTTTCATATTCAATAGCAGGAGAACCGCCACGAATATAAACAGAAGCGTTCCTATGGAAAAGTGGTAAACAAGGTGTTTATCGCTGGCTCTGATACGGTGTCCTTTGTTCAAAATCTTACGCATAAATCGTTCACTCCTTTCTGAGTATGAAAAAAGCAGTCAATCCTAAGACTAACTGCTTTATATGTGATATAAGGTTATCAGACAATTTACCAACAAAGTATATACTATCGACTCAATAACATAGGCAAAAATTTTAATAATAAATCAATTCCATACGTAAATATGAATAACCCTAATATTATCGAAACTATTGTTCCTATTTTAATTTTTTTAGCCAGAATAAATACTGCTGGGTGCTTTGGGTCAATATATATGCTATATACATTTCCTCGTGTCATACTCCTATTTAATCGTTTATGAGATATATTTTGTGCTGTTTGCTCACGATAATAAGTTCCGTTATATGTATATTCAAATATTGGAGATTGTGTAGAAATGCCATTGCCACCATAATATGTATTGTAGCCACAATACACGCCGTCCACTTTTTCTCTACAACGCAATAACGAATATAAATCATTTACCCCAACCAAAATAAATACCAAACCAAATATAATTGCTCCCAATGGATAAACCAAAATCTCACCATATGGCAAAGTTAAAGATAAGATAGAAACGATTCCACAGCCAATGAAACAAATAAACATAATCAAACAGATAAGTGGCATGACTTTATAGCGTTTCTTTTTCATAATTACAAAACATACTATACCAAATACTATTGTTAAAAAATAAATAAGAATTGTCATTCCTAATCGCTCCTTTGATTTTACCAAACCACTTAGTCAATATTATTTTTCTAACTGTTCTTGCACAAATTTAATGCTATTTTGAATATATTCTTTGTCTTTTTCTGTTGCAACTTCTTCTAATTGTTTAAACAAAGCAATACATTCATTTCGTTTACCTAATACATTAAATGCAGTTGCAATATTGAGATACCATGTCATTTCATCTTTCATATCTTTAGGTTTCGTATCTATTGCAAGAAGTTTTTCTAAAAAGAGTTCTCCATTTTTATTTTCGTGATATTCTCTTACAATATCATTGTTCATTTTTCTAAACTGACGTCCTCTCCGCATTAAAACAAAGAATACAGTAAAGAAATAAACAATAGTAATAACAGCAATACCACCAACAATAATGCCTAAAAAGCCAATTGTTGATTTTACATAGGGAATTACTATGTTCACATAAATCAATAGTAGTACCGCCCAAAATAGAAAGGCTAATCGGATAAGCCATTTATCTCTTTTTTCATATATTGCTCTTTTATTTTTTAGATTTTCGGGTTCGTAAATCATTTTATTTCACTCCTTTATTGCCACATCAATCAGAATTTGTTTCATTGTTCTGATTTTGTTTCTTCCATTCCTTATAATCTTTTTGCGTTTTTTGTTGTCTTTTAACATCTGCCATTTTTTCTAAAATTACTTCTACGTCTGGTTGACTGTGCTGTTCTGGTAGAGAATAGAAAATAAGGTTATCATCGCTTGTATATACTGAAATATTAAAAACCAAATCACTTTCTACAATTTCTTGCATGATATAGGAAAGTTCTTCTGCATATTCTTTATCAGTTTTTCCCTCATTAAGATATATACTTGTTTCTATTTCATATTCCCTTTTTTTCAGATATTCTTCTACACTTTCCTTACCATTCCATTCTGTCGTGGTTGTATGCCCTTGAACTTCAATTTGATAACCTCTTATAAAAGGCTTATCTTGAAATAAAGGAGTTGCAAGTTCTTTTATTTCATCAGAATAGTAATAAACATGGTAACTATCCTCAAAAAGTCCAGTATTTCGTGTATAT
Source organism: Coprococcus phoceensis (assembly GCF_900104635.1). Taxonomy (NCBI): domain Bacteria; kingdom Bacillati; phylum Bacillota; class Clostridia; order Lachnospirales; family Lachnospiraceae; genus Coprococcus; species Coprococcus phoceensis. Next base: position 272,766 of record NZ_FNWC01000007.1, on the reverse strand, counting down.
ATAGTAGCAGTTTGAGAAGAATTTTCTTTACTGGAAACTTCTGCCATAATCCAGTTTAATCCTATTTTTTCTTCTTTGTACTTCTTCACTTCTGTAATAATAAATTCTTCATTGTATTTGTCCTTTAATTTGGATAAGATATATTTTTGTGCTTCTTCACTAGAGTTAAAATCATGCGAATAACTGCTACAACCATTTAATAGTCCTAGACAAAGCACGCTTGCTATAACACCTAATAAAAATTTTTTATATCGCATAATCGCCACCTCTATGTGATTTGATGATTTAATACAGTTCTACAAACTGGAATTTACTGCACTACAAACTGGATTTTATCCATCTATGAAAGTTGATTTATACAGTATTCTCTGATTGCATTATTTATAGATACATCACCATTCTTAAAAATACCTTCACCTTTGTCTTTCAAATAATCTAAAGCACCTTGATATTTATGCTCGTGAATCAATGATAATGCTTTTCTTAATTCAACATGGTATATAGAATTTTCTAAATTATTGTAAAAATCACAGATTGAAGATGATTGAGCAGTTTTATAAAAATGTTCTAAATAATTATCTATGATTTCTTCTAATTCACTGATTGTCCATTCTTTTAATTCTGTTTCATTTTTAAACAATTCAGCACCGCTAACTGTAAATGCACCAATAGTTCTCAAACTTAATGGTTCTTTTTTATTGGTTTCCATTTTCAATAAATCCCATAACAAATCATCTAACCACAATGGTTTGATTGTTTCTATAGCAGTACAATAACACTTATCATCTGACTTTACTTTCACACCAATAAGCAAATCAAAGAATAATTCCTTTGTACTATACCAAATCATAAAATCTTTTTTCTTAAACTTATATTTTTTAATTTTATCTTTAAGCATTTTAGGCAAAACTTTTGTTAGTTCTTTATATTTTTGTCGTTCTTCTTTTGTCATTTGAAACACATCCTTACAACTTCTAATTTGTCGCTTTCTTCATATCCATATTATAACAGTTCCATATATCCGCTACAATGAAAATCTATTTAGGAATACTATTTTTTCGGCTGTCCCTGCGGTGTATGGTTCTGTGGATTGCCTGCGTTTTGATTGCCTTTATTCTTCAACACAATATCCTCTGCCTTTACATACCAGTCCACGTCTGCACCCATATAGGTTTTTCTTGATACCGTATCGGCTACTGGATTGACAAGTTCCACAACTGCGTTGTAAGGAAATTCCCTTAACGGCACTTCTGGCGGTACAGACACGGGGATAATTCCACCATGCAGACTGCACTTCAAATCATAGATACGTTTTTTAAGCTGGGTACTCGGTGTCCCGTCCTCATTCTGCAAGAACACATCACGCACCGCTGTAAACTTTAATTCTCCAAATGTTTTCTCTTTGTCAATGACAAACCCGTTTGATAATCTCATAAATTTTTCACTCCTTTACTTTTCTTCAACTTCGACAATATCATCAGCAAGCAACACATAATCGGTATGTCCCATATCCCCGATTGCGTAACCTCTGCCATATAACTTTGGATTAACAAGTTTTACTTTCTGTTCATACTTGAAATGCTTTTCGCCAGCCTGCACGGGAATTTCCACGACAACATTTTCGCCTTTCTGTACGTCAGAATAAAGGTTATAGCTTCGTCTGGCTAAGACCCTGCGGTTATTTTTATCTCTTTCAAAGACTGGCTCACTTTCGCCTGCAAATTCAAGAGTTCCAAAAGACTGTGCCATATCTGGCACGACATATTTCATTTCCATATTGTTTTACCTCGTTTCTTTCTATTTTTGATAAATTGATTGTAATTTCTTATTCTGGCGATTAAGGAAGTACCAGCAGTATTGCTTGCTTTCAGCATGAACGGGTGTAGTTGGTAAAGCAGTAACGACAGTTGCAAGAGCTAAGAAGCCCGTACACAATCGTTTTAACATCTTTTTCATAAATCTAATACTCCTTTCATTTTAGGTAATAAAATAGTCGTCCAATAAGAACGGCTGGAAATAGAAAAGGAACGTCATTTTAGGCGTTCCATAGTCTATGAGTTATTCAATTTTTTCTTGTTTCAATACTAATGTGTTTTGTCATAAGTCCGCATATTCGGGTCAATCTCATATATCAAAGCTCAATCCGCAGTAGTAAATTAGTAGTATTTCAATAGTTCAAAACCCTTAAATATGCCTTAAAATCAATGTTTTTGGTGGATAGTTTAAGAAAATATATTAATTTTCTAAGACTTCCCATACCCCAAATGGGACTTGTTCCTTGAAAATTCAATATTTCAGCTAACAAAATAGCGATTTATGCCACAGTAGCCAGTGGATGGAGTGCATTACGCAGATATTCCGGCAGTCTGGACTCAAAATCAGCAGTAAATCTAGCCAACTGTTCGTCACTAAGCTTCAGAAGTTCCTGAAGGCTTGCCATGAAAGCATCCATCAGGATGCTAAGTGAACGGTAGAAAGTGATATCTGCCATTTCATCTACCAGAAAAAAGAACAGTTCCCCTAGGGTTCGTTGATCTTCATTCTGTCTCTGCTCCATTGCAAGTAACATGTATCTGGTAAACACGATTGCTACGTGAGCAGTCAGTGCATCATAAGATAAGCTATGACATTCACCAATCAGATTCAGCATAGACTTGCAGGTCTTGAAAAAGACCTCGATTTTCCAGCGTTTGCCATAGATGCGGATGATTTCTTCTTCGGAGAGCGATGTATCTGTGCATATGAAAGCAAGCCAATCCTTACGATTGGCCTTGTTTCTTACGCAAACGATTTTTGCTGGAATGGGATTCTCTTTCCCTACCATCACATCAACAGAAAGAAGATACCTGGAACGGCCACGACGTTTCTTGTTCCTGGAATATATTTCCTTGATATTAAGCTGGTCCTCACCATAAGTGTACTTGATGCGGCTGCTTTTCTTGATCATGGCAATGACATCCATTCCTCTAGACTTAAGCGCAGTTATCTGTGCAGGATTGGAAAACCAGGAATCAAAAAGCACATATTCTGCAGAAAGCCCCGCAGATACAGCGGTATCAAGGAGTGTAAGCATTGCCTCCGGAGCTTTTGTCTGTGCAAGCTTACGACGCTTTCCGGCAAGAGTTCTCTTATCAAATGCCTTCACAGGGCCGATGATGTTCGACTCTTTGGATGAAGCCAGGAGACAGCTGTTTACAGGAATCAGCGTATTCCCATCGCTCCAGCTTACGGTCAGCATACGGAAGCCTTTCTTGTAGTTCATTCCCGTATGATCAAAGACTTTAGATCCCAGTTCTGTCTTTTTGCAGCTTGTACGATGGAACAGACTGTCGTCGATGATAAACACGTTCTTACGGGAGTCATCAGTAAGGTGCTTTAGATCATTCTTCACGATGTCAGCAGCAAGAAGTGATGTAAAACGGAGCCAGTTGGTTTTCGTAGAATTCAGAAAACGATAGAAGGTGTTCTTGGAAAACGCTTCTTTGAAGGAACCTGTTTTCTGTTGCATATACATACTTCTTCCAGTGAAAATGTTCCCCATCTTATACTTAAGCAGAGAAACAGAGGAAACGCCTTTCTCTTTGGTGCCGTTGCATTGCTTCAACAACCTGCCAACGTGATGCTTGATAAAAAACTTCTGGACACAATCAAGTAATGCTACCTCATTGCTATTGTTCTGTGATATACTGGACATGGCATAAATCCCCTTTTCTATTTTGGTTTTTCGACAATTCTATTATACCAAAGGAACGTATTTATGCCTTTTTAATTGGCTGAAATATTGAATTTTCAAGGTTAATCACACCTTATTGGTGTGGGAAGTTTGAGTAATTTTTTTGCTTTTTTGACGAAAACCAATGCTAATAATGATAAATATAACACTCAAAATTGCAAAAAACAAATTCCATAAGTATGAATTATACATGAAATTACCTTTTATAAATTTTGCTACCAAATTATTAATATCAATCAGTAAAATAAACACAGTCAAAATTGTACCAGTAATATACGATATAAAAGCCAATCGTTTAAACCTATTATAAGACCATATAGCCACCGAAAAAATCAATAATAGGATAGGGTATGAATAAATGCAAACAAAAAACCACATTAGCTTTGTTGATGAACCTATTGTGTCCATTTATACGCCCCTTTCATCTAAATATAAAATGTCTTTACTCTATTATTTTTAGAGCAATTTCTTTAGCAAAAGTACTTGAAACACGTTCTTTTTGCAAACTATCTTCAAGATATACAGCAAAATATTCTCTTTGTTGTCCCTTTTCGGTAAAACCTATAAACCATGCTTCTCCATTTGTACCAGAACCTGTTTTTCCATATACTTTTCCCCCTTGCTCATCTTCAATTAACATAATTTTCTTTAATATTTCGACATTCTGACTATCATAGAAACTTTTACTTTCAAAAATTCTTGATAAAACCTCTACCTGTTCATATGGAGATATTTTCAAAGATGAACCCAGCCAAAAACCATTCAATTCTTTGTATGGATTTATCATATTTCCTTCCCATGCTGAAACATCACAATTACCATATTCCAACTCACTTAGTTCTTTTTTGACTTCTTCTTCCCCCACACTATTTATAATCTGATGAAAGTACCATATACAAGACGTTTGAAATGCTTTTTGCAAAGTCAAGTTTTCGTTCCATTCTGGATTTGGATATTGAGTTCCATTATAGTTCAAGGTGGAAGTTTCATCTTTGATAATATTGTTGTGTAACCCTATTAACGTAGAAATAATTTTAAAAGTTGAATATGGGGAAACTTCTTGTTCTGCCATATCTTTATTGTACAAAGAATACTTATTTTTTGAGGGACTGTATAAAACTGCACAGCCATTAACACCACTAAAATCATCACTTAAATCAAGTATTTCTTCGTCATTGCTCTCGCTCACTTTTTTCTCTATTTTTGATTGTTCTAATTGATTTGTTTCTGTCCTCTCCATTTTTTCTTGTCTAGCCGAACACCCAGATAACATTATAAAGCATATTGCTGAAATACAAGTAATCTTGAATAATCTTAACATATTTTCTCCTTACAATTTCAATTTGTCGCTTTCTTCATATCCATATTATAACAGTTCCACATATCCGCTACAATGAAAATCTATTTAGGAATACTATTTTTTCGGCTGTCCCTGCGGTGTATGGTTCTGTGGATTGCCTGCGTTTTGATTGCCTTTATTCTTCAACACAATATCCTCTGCCTTTACATACCAGTCCACGTCTGCACCCATATAGGTTTTTCTTGATACCGTATCGGCTACTGGATTGACAAGTTCCACAGCTGCGTTGTAAGGAAATTCCCTTAACGTCACTTCTGGCGGTACAGACACGGGGATAATTCCACCATGCAGACTGCACTTCAAATCATAAATACGTTTTTTAAGCTGGGTACTCGGTGTCCCGTCCTCATTCTGTAAGAATACATCACGCACCGCTGTAAATTTTAATTCTCCAAATGTTTTCTCTTTGTCAATAATAAACCCGTTTGATAATCTCATAAATTCTTCACTCCTTTACTTTTCTTCAACTGCTACAATATCATCAGCAACTAACACATAATCGGTATGTCCCATATCCCCGATTGCGTAACCTCTGCCGTATAACTTCGGATTGACAAGTTTTACTTTCTGTTCATACTTGAAATGCTTTTCGCCAGCCTGCACGGGAATTTCTACCACAACATTTTCGCCTTTCTGTACGTCAGAATAAAGGTTATAGCTTCGTCTGGCTAAGACCCTGCGGTTATTTTTATCTCTTTCAAAGACTGGCTCACTTTCGCCTGCAAATTCAAGAGTTCCAAAAGACTGTGCCATATCTGGCACGACATATTTCATTTCCATATTGTTTTACCTCGTTTCTTTCTATATTTGATAAGTTTATTGATTGTGATTTCTTATTCTGGCGGTTTGGGAAGTACCAGCAATCCCCCAGATAGTAAAGGGTAAAATCAATGCTTACGCACCCTTGACTATCCGTGTTCTTGCAGGTTGCTGGCAGACAAGCCAGAATAAGCAAAAGTCTGCCGTTTGACAGCTTCGGCGGAGAACGTGATTTTTCTTTTCTCATACTGTTACCGCCTTATGATTTCTTCATTTTACGGCGTTTGTAGATGTATGTTCCTGCAAGTCCAACACCAGAAGTCAAAAGAAGTGCAAGCAGTCCGTAAAGGTTTGTGTTATCGCCCGTTTTGGGACTGTCGCTAGACTTGTTTGGCTTTTCTGGTGTCTGTGGTGTTTCGGGTTTCTCTGGTTCTTCTGGGACTTCTGGTTTTTCCTTAAAAATAATCGTCTGTCCCTCGTCGTCAATGTCTTTATGCTCGGTAACTTTCTTCGGCTCGTCTGGATTGCTTAAATCGTACAATTCTTCAAAAGTTACAAGCTGTTTTCCGTCAAGAGAAGTAGCGTCAAATGTAAAGGCAACTTTCACTTTCATAGTTTCGCTGTCTGCGGTAAAGGTGTAATCACTTTCCACACGTTTTCCATTGATAAGAAGCTCCGCATTTTCTTCTTTCAACATCTGCCAGCCCACAAGTTTGTACTGTGTACCGACTTCTAAGCCTTCTAAGGTTACGGTATCAATGATTGTAACATCTTTTCCTGCTTCAATCTCTTTGTTGCCGTCCTTATCAGTAGCGGTCGTATGTATCTTGATGATACGCTCTGTAATCAATACCGTTTGTCCGTCGTCCTCAATATCTTTATGTTCCGCAACTTTTACGGGTTCGTCTGGATTGCTTAAATCATACAATTCTTCAAAGGTAACAAGGTTCTTGCCACCTAAAGCAGACGCATTGAATGTATAGGAAATTTCTACTTTCATAGCTTCATCATCAGCAATAAAGGTATAATCATTTTCTACACGCTTTCCGTCAATGATAAGCTCGGCGTTTTCTTCCTTTAACATCTGCCAGCCTTTGAGCTGATATTTTGTGCCTTTTGTAAGTCCGTCTAATTTGACGGTATCAACAATCATAATCTCTTTTCCTGCAAGGATTGTCTTTTCGCCGTCCTTGCTGGTCGCTGTGGTATGGATAGAGATTTCTTTTTCGTATTCATCAGTCAGCGTTCCTAAATCAATCACAAGATTATTTCTTGATACCACGATTTCAAAAGGTGGGATAAGTTCAAATCCTTTGTTACTGTCGCAACGCATTTCTTCAATGATGTAGGTATCATAAGGTAATGCACCCTTGCTGTCGTCTGGTTCAGAAGTTCCAAACCACACACCGTCCTCGCTGGTCTTTCCTGCGTTGGTATTGTGCTTATGTGAAACCCAGTCAGAAGAAGTGGAGAACTGCCCGTTATCATCAGTTACCACCACATGACTTTCTCCCGTCGTCTTGCTCGTGATCCTAAAGGGAACATCAGCAAGACGCTTGTGTGTGCCTGCTCCGATTTTTACGCCCTCAATATCTCCACGCTTAATCTGGTTGTAGATAGAATGGGCTTCGTCTGTTAAGTCCACGATTTTTCCGTTTTCTGTGATTGTAAAATCAATCGGTTTTGCACCGTCTGTCAAATATCCGTTTGGAGCTTCACTCTCAACGATACGGAATTTTCCATAAGGTAAAAGGTCAGCGGAAGTAGAAGCGACACCCTCAATGTCTGTATGGATTGTCTTTACCACTTCATTTTTCTTGTATAATTTGCCCTCAACCAAAACAGAATTGTCATTTAAGGAAATGATGTCAAAGGCAGTATCTTTCAAGGTTGCACTTCCTTGTGGTTTGGTATCGCCCGTTTCTAAATCTCGTTTCTGAATTTTCACACCGCCACGGATAACCTTGTCTGATACGGAAAACTGGTTACTTCCAAATAATACGGCAAGGTCACCGTCCTCTGTAATCTGTGTAAGGTATAAGCCCTTAATCTGTTCCGACTTATCGCCAGCCTGCATATATGCACCGTCTAACAAATAACCGTTTGGAGCTTTTGTTTCCTCAACGGTTAGTGTCCCAAGTGGAAGAACCGCTTTGCCGTCCTGCATATAGAAGCTGTCGCCAGATACCTTGTATGCGTCCGCTAATTTTGTGATGTAGTGGGTTGTCCCATTACTGTCTGTTTCAGCGATTGTCTTTGTAACCCATGTACGAGTAGCTTCGGCAGGGAGATTGTCTTTGTTATAGAAGCCTGCATAATACTTCCATGTAAATTCCGCACCTGCTAGAGAAGCGTTCCCCTGCGGATTGTCTTTCTGTGTTTCCATATCTATTTTGAAAAGCTCAATCAAAGTGTCTGTTACCTTTGGTGTATCAGATACGTTCAAAGTTGCTGTTTCGCCAGCTTTGATTGTCAATGGATAGACCATTTTATCTACTTTATATCCTGCTGGTGCGGATAATTCCTTGATATAGACTGTGCCAGCCGTTACCTCTACAACGTCCGTATTTCCGTTTTTATCAGTCGTAAGGGTGGCAAGCTGTTTTGTGCAGTCCTTATTAAAAAAGACACCGTATGTTGCACCAGCGATAGAGTAATTCCCGTTACCCTCGGTAATGCTGGTATTACTGGAAGTCTTTTGCAGTTTTGCATTCCCGACATTGAGTTTCGCCCAGAATTGTCCCAATTCCTGCCCCTCGCCAGAGTAGATATAACCGCCACATTCATAGCGTCCTTTATTCTCTTTGACAAAGGCTCTTGCACCAGCGAAAACTTCGTCCTGCGTTGCCTTTGGAATTTCATCATAAGAAGCTCGCACGTTGTCGCATTGCCAGCCAAGATGTACGCTCAATCTCTGCCAGACTACACATTGTTCCAACAGATAGACTTGTTTATAGTTCAATTCCTTGTGAGCTTCGCCATACTGTTTGACATACTCTAAGGATAACGCCACATCTGAAATCTGGTCGGCACTCATGCGTGAGCTTGCGTCAGCTCTGGTCTTGTAGCCATTCTTAAAATCTGTATTGATGTCGATACAATAGGCAGTTTCGCCCTCGACTTTCATATAGCCCTCATTGAATGTCGAACCGATAGAACCGTCATTCATTACTTTTTCAATGATACCGACACGCTCTGCACTTTCCGTCCAGTATTGCTTACTTTCTGCATGGACGGGTGTAGTCGGTAAAGCAGTAACGACAGTCGCAAGAGCTAAGAAGCCCGTACACAATCGTTTCCATGTCTTTTTCATAAATCTAATGCTCCTTTCATTTTGAGTAATAAAATAGCCGTCCAATAAGAACGGCTGGAAATAGAAAAGGAACGTCATTTTAGGCGTTCCATAGTCTATAAAGTATTCAATTTTTTATACTGATGTGTTGCTCATCAAAATCTCAAATCAAGGTTATTTGACACCAATTTTGACACCAAATTTTTGTATATTGACGATTTTTGATGAAATGTGATAAATTCATAAAACCCGTAAAAAGCCTGTAAATAAGCACTTTACGGCACTCTATGAACTAAGACAAAAGCTACGCTGTAATAACAAGGGGTGAGTGCTAATTTTTTTCAAATAACAGTATGCTTTGGCTTTTATAGATAAATTGTTTCTTTTTACAAATAAGCAAAAGACAACTGCTATTGGAAAACTCTTCCCAATCAACAGCTGCCCTCTACTATTCTATATTCTATATTTTATTTTTCTTTCATTTCTTCAAGCAAAATGTGCAATTTTGTAATCTGCTCCTGCAAACTTTCATTCGTTTCCTGCAAACTTTCATTCATTTCCTTCAATTCCTCAATCTCTCTTTGTTGTTCTTCCACCATATATTTTATATCACTGGCATCTGCTTCTCTTAACGCTTTTCGGTACATATCTATCAGCTCCTTTGGTTGATATCGAAACACAATGAGATCCTGGTATAACTCTCGAAACTCCGGATATTTCCCGACAACTTTCAAAATATCTTCCGGTTTATCAGAACTTAAAAAGTATAGCCAAGCCTCTAATTTACTAATTTCATTATGCGTGGTTTTCCGAAAAATATCAAGTGGAATCAAAAAATATTCCTGCAATAAATCCATTTCAAGTCCCGTATCAAAAATCTGCTTTGCATGATGCCGATACTCTGTGTGACCTCAAAAAGAACTCACGACAAACGCATGAATGAATAAATTATGAACACCCTGTCCGGATTTTTTGATATAATCAAAGAAAAAAGGATGGGGTGTTCCTATGAAAGAGATTTTAGACTATGCAGGTACGGTGATGGACATAAGACAGGAGAAGAAAGTTTTGCATAAGATGGCGGATATTATCCTGCTTGTATTTTTTGCTACGCTTGCAAATGCAGATGATTGGGTAGAGATTGAGATGTTTGGAAAAGAACATGAAGATTTTTTGCAAAATTATCTGGAACTTCCAAATGGAATCCCTTCCCATGATACACTCCAAAGAGTTTTTGCAATGGTGCCCACTGAATTTCTGGAAAGTTTTCAGCAAAAGTGGAATGAAATGTTAAGCAGCGATGAGGGGGAGAAAGTAAAGCGCCTGCTTGCGATTGACGGAAAAACCCAGAGAGGGAACGGAAATAAGAACCAGAGACCGAATCATATTGTCAGTGCTGTAGATGAAAGAGGCTTTTGCCTGGGACAGAAACGAGTAGAAGAAAAAACAAATGAGATCAAAGCAATCCCAGAACTGTTGGACCATCTGAATATAAAAGGGACAATCATAACAACAGATGCCATGGGAACCCAGGTGGCTATTGTAAAGAAAATCCGCCAAAAGCGTGCGGATTATGTTCTGGCATTAAAGGCAAACCAGGGGAGTCTTCTGGAAGATGTGAGGGAATATTTTGCAGATAAAGAACTTCGTGAGAAATGCGCTTATAAAAACCGGATAGAAAAGGCCAGGGGGAACCTTGAGAAACGGGAATACTGGCAGACAGAAGACATCAGCTGGTTAAGCCGGAAGAAAGAATGGGCAGGATTAAAAAGCATTATCATGACTCGTAATACAATAGCAGGGACAGATGGCAGTACAACAGTAGAAGAAAGATATTTCATAAGCAGCCTGTCGACCAATATAGAAGAAGCAGAGCGAGCTGTGCGTGGTCATTGGATGATAGAAAGCTATCATTGGCATTTAGATGTAACCTTTCGAGAAGATGGGAATCACACATTAGAAAAGCAGGCATCCTATAATCTGAACATTATAAGAAAACTGGCTTTGAATATGTTAAAAATTTTAGAGGTAGGAAGCCGTCCGTTAAGCATGAAAAAGAAACGGTATGTGATTGGAACAAATCCAGAAAAGCATTTAGAGAAGATTATGTCTTTATAATTTTTGAATTTAGTATATGGTGTGGTTGAGGAGCACATTCATGCGTTTGGCTTGAAAAAGAACTGAAATACAATTGCCATCCTCCCACAAAATATATTATAATGGACTTTCTTAATAAACAAAACAGAAAGGGGAACATCATGGCAAAAATTACAGAAGGCTATATGCCATACCTTGGCTATCAGACATATTATAGAATAGTCGGTGAAAGAAAAAACAATGGAAAAGCACCTTTGATCTGTCTCCACGGCGGACCGGGTTCTACTCACAATTATTATGAGGTATTAGATAACGTCGCTGACGACGATGACCGTATGATCGTTATGTATGACCAAATCGGCTGTGGGAACTCATACCTCGACGGACATCCAGAACTTTGGAATCAAAAAGTTTGGTTAGACGAACTTGATGCTTTAAGAAAACATCTTGGATTAGATGAGTGTCATATTATCGGACAATCCTGGGGTGGCATGATGCAGATTGCTTATGCAATTGATTACAAACCACAGGGCATTAAAAGTTTCATCATTTCCAGCGGTCACCCAAGCAGCTCTCTTTGGGAGCGAGAAGGTCTTCGCCGCATCAAGATGATGCCACAGGATATGCAGGACGCGATCAACCATGCACTCGAAACGGGTGATTTCACAGGAGAAGCTTATGATGCGGCCGTTGCTGAATATATGGACAGATACTGCAACTATTGGCTAGGTGAGGATGCTCCTGAGTGTTGTAAAAGACCTAAAAAATCCGGTTCTGAGTCTTATGTTGAAGGATGGGGACCAAACGAGTTTGCACCTACAGGCACTCTCAAGGACTTCGAGTACATTGACAGACTTGGTGAGATCAAGATCCCTTCGCTGATCTGCAGCGGTATCTCAGATCTTTGCTCTCCTCTTGTTGCCAAAACAATGGCAGACGGAATTCCAAACTCCAAATGGATTCTTTGGGAACGTGCGAGACATACCTGCTTCGTAGACAGACATGATGACTACTGTGTAGAACTCATCAAATGGATGAACAAATACGACTAAGCAGATTTCGAAATCAGGAACTATAAAAACACCTCGCTACCAATACTAGTCCCGCGAGGTGTTTTATACATGCCTTAATCTTATGCTGTCAGATATAATATAAAGTAAAACAGCACAATCGCAGCCGCAACAAGCCCTAACGCATATAATAACTTTTTCTTCATCCTACCGCTCCTCCTTTTTATTTATCCTGAAAGACAATCTCATATTTATCCAAATCATAGACATTTCCAAAAAATCCTGTCAAAATTGTCTCTGCATTACTTCTCGCATTCTCAAACAATCCATTTGCAATGGCATCGTCCTGCGCTGTCTTTTTCAGATTCTCCAATGCTTCGTTGCTTTCATCTAAGGTAATCGGGCTGAAAATACTCTCTTCTTCATGGTACACTTTAAAGGAATCCAAGTCAATCTCGTTGCTCAAGACTTTCACCTCCGGGAGTGTCACTTCAATCTTGTCACCTTTTTCACTCCACTTGATATCTTTAAAATCATACCCTGCCTTGATCACAAAATCGTAGCTATAAATATATTTACTCTGAGTAAATGGTATTTTGATTCCGAACAGCTTTCTCCAGTCATCGGTCACATTTACTTCTGTGCAATATGCGGATTGTGTCGCCAATTCCCCAATATTTTCAAATCCTATTTTCGTAGTCTTGCTCTCCGATGTGATTACACTGCGCAGTCCAATTGCCCCAAGTGCGATTACCAAAACCACTGCAAGAACGATAACTACATTTTTTGTAAGATGCTTTCCTATAAATTTCAGCATCCTTCTCTTTTTTGTACTTTTCTCTTTTTGATTCTCCATACGCATTTCCTTTCTACTGTCTACAAATTTGCGTACAGTCATTATAGCATACCCATTAAAAATAAACATACAAAAACGGTAATTTCTAAAAAAATAAAAATTACCGTTTCTATGCATTCCCTATGCTGCATGCCCATTACTGCTTTGGCTGGCTAATTTTTCAAATTCTCTTAATTTTTGTTTTGCCTCTGCGCTTAAATTCTTTGGCACCTGAATCTGTACTGTTACATACTGATCACCGTACTGAGATGGATTTTTCATGGATACAACGCCTTTTCCCCGCAGACGGATCTTACTTCCTGACTGCGTTCCTTCTCGAATCTTGCAAATAACCTCTCCATGTATTGTTTTTACACGGGCTTCTCCTCCAAATACTGCTGTCGTGTACGGTATCTGAACCGTCGTGTAGATATCCCTTCCTTTTCTTTCATATCCCGGCTTTTCTCCTACCGTGACACGAAGTAATAAGTCTCCACTCCCTCCACCGTTGATTCCCGGATTGCCTTTTCCTCTCAAGCGGATTGTCTTTCCTGTCTCAATTCCTGCCGGAATGTGAACCTGAAGTGATTGTACATTTCCATCCTGACCTCTTAAATGAATGACTTTATCCCCTCCGAAAACAGCTTCGTCAAAACTTACAGCGACATCTGCTTCCACATCAGACCCTCTGCCGGAAAATTCTCGACCGCCAAATCCACGCTTTCCAAATCCTCCACTATTCTTTCCATGAAACATATCACCAAAAATATCTCCGAAAATATCGTCCATGTCACCACCTTCGAAATGATATTCCCGATAACCTCCATTTCCGGTATTTCCGGCATTTCTGTAATATGCGCCTTCCTGCGGACCACTTCCATCAAACGCCGCATGACCAAACTGATCATATAGTTTTCGTTTTTTGGGATCACTCAAAACCGTATATGCTTCTGTAATCTCTTTAAATCTCTGCTCTGCCTGAGCATTTCCTGCATTCGTATCCGGATGATATTTTTTTGCCAGCTTTCGATATGCCTTCTTAATAGCCCCTTCTTCTGCCTCTCGGTTGACTCCAAGAACCTCATAATAATCACGTTTTGTTTCCACAATCATCACCTCCCATATTAAGAATACCCCGGGAATTACTCCCCAGGGTTTCAATCAGTTACTTTGCTTGCACACCTATTTTATTCGCCTTCAATTGATACAAATTTTCTTTGCTCTACTTCCGGCTTTGCTTCTTTCTTTGGAACAAACAGTTTCAAAATGCCATGTTTGAATTCCGCTTTGATGTCTTCCTGTGTAATCTCGTCTCCCACATAGAAACTTCTCTGGCAAGATCCGCTGTAGCGTTCACGACGAATATATTTTCCGGATTCTTTTTCCTTCTCATCCTGATTCAACTGTTTTGCTGCGCTGATAGTCAAATATCCATCTTTTAACTCAGCCTGAATCTCATCTTTATGAAATCCCGGAAGATCAATCTCAAGCTCATATCCGTCTTTATGTTCTTTGATGTCTGTCTTCATAATGTTTTTCGCATTGTGTCCATATAATTTTCTCTCTGCCCGATCATCAAAGAATGGGAATTCAAAGAAATCATCAAATAAATTATCATTAAAAATACTAGGTCTTAACATAAGTCATGTCTCCTTTCAAAAGCATATTGTTTATTGGTTTGGAGCATTGGATTTCGGAACTTCTTTTTGTTCCTCTTCCTTTGTTCTATCTACGTTATAACACTTATAATTAGCACTGTCAAGAGGTGAGTGCTAATATTTTTGTTATTTTTTTGCAAACCCTTTAAAATCAATGGTTTGCAGTATCTTATTTCTTTTGAAATTGTGATTTTTTCTGTTTTGACACCAATTTGACACCAATTTTTCTTTTTGTGGTGTCAAGCATTTAACACCATACTATCTAGTCTTGCAATCTCATTTTCAATCCTTGTCAGCTCTCCAATATGATTGTACACTTCCATTGTTACATCTATATGAGCGTGTCCCATAATATATTGAAGAACTTTTACGTCCATACGGCACTCTGCCATTCTGGTACAAGCTGTGTGACGCATTACATGAGCTGAAAACTTTGGTAACAGTTCTGCTTTCCTATGCTCTTTTTTTGCTCTCTCTACTTCGGTTTTGTTATATGCGTCTACAATGTTATATAAAACACTATTTACGCCATTCGGCATAAGCGGTCTGCCCGATTTCGCTGTAAAGACAAACCCCGAATACCCGTCCACCTCAATGCTCTTATCCTTTGCAAGCATGAAATTGATTTTCCTTTGTTCCTCAAAGGCTTTTGCAACTTCTTGTGTCGTAGGTATAATACGAATACCCGACTCCGTTTTTGGTGTTGAGATATGGAACTTGCAACCGTCGCCTAAATTCTTATAAATGAGCTGGTGGTCTACATTAACCGTTTTTGCCTTGATGTTTATATCTTTCCATGTAAGACCAATAAGCTCCCCACACCTTAACCCCGTACCAATCATTATGGTAAACATAGGATAATATGTGTTATAGACATTGCTCTGTTTTACAAACTCCATAAACTTTTCTTGTTGAGAAACTGTTAAGGCTTCTTTTTCCTCTGCTGGTTTTCCATAATCGCTAATGGAACTTTTTGCAGGGTTCTTTCGGATAATATCATCATCAACAGCCATTTCTAATGCAGGATAAAGCAGGTTATGAATATACTTGATTGTAGAATAAGCATATCCAGCTTTGGAAAGCTTCGCATAATACGCTTTAATATGTGAGGGTAAAAGCTGAACAACTTTAATATTTCCAATCTCGTCTTTTACTCTGTTTTCCCAAGCACGAACATAACTAACTCTTGTAGTATCAGCCAGCTCACGAGTTGCCATATAACGCTCAAACAACGTGTTAAGCGTCATTTTTTTGATTGCTCCGTCTGTCAATATATTATCTTCCATATCCTTTGCAATCTGTTTCTCTTTTTCTCGAAGCTCTGGTAAATCTTGTGCATAGACTGTCAATCTCTTGCCTGTTCTTACATCTGTATAACGATAACTGTATCTTCCATCATTACGCCAGTTTTCGCCCTCTCTTAATTTTCTTCCTTTTGGGTCTTTTCTACTAATTGCCATGAGAACCATTCCTTTCTGAAAAAGCCTCTTTTCTTGTTCTCACAGCGTGCTTTGTCCTTTCTTATTATACTACACACGCCAGAGAACATAAATAGAAAATCGCTCTATTCTTCCAAATATAACAAGTATTTCTTGACTTTTTCTATGGAATAAAGAACCCTGCGACCTATCACAATTTTTGCTCCTGCCTGCTCACCAATCTTTCTAGCAGTAGCACGACCACAAGATAACATAGCAGACAGTCCCTCTATATCAACAGCAATCGGCTGTTCCGTTGCTCTTATCTTCGTTTTATTCATATTCCAACACCTTACCTCGCTGGAACATCACATCATTTAACACATCAGTATTTAACATAATGTAACACCCCCTTTACTGTGTGTCTATTGATAAGTTACAGAAGCAGATAGACGGCTTTGGAAAGCTCCATTAGTATCTCAACTATTCCCATTCCTGTGGGCAGAACCGCACCATGCGGACGTATCATTATTCTGTGAGGATAGGTCGTGGCAAAACGACTTTTCCAACAGTCGCTCTCGGATCACTGCGTGGGTCGCTCGCTTTCTTTTGAAAAGGTCGTGGCGTACAGTCCCCGTGGCTCGCTATCTCACAAACGTATCTGTCTGCTTTATTCAGTTGTCAAAGAGCTGTGGCGAAAGCGTGTTGCTTTCATGTAAAAGCAGGTGCAGAGCAGGAAAGAGGGGATTGAACAAATCATACTCTGCGGTTACTGCTTGTTATTCTTCTTCGATTTCTAAGGCGATATCAAACCCTAAAATCATTTTGATAAGTGCTTCTCTGATAAGTCCCTTTAATTCCATATCTACAACAATATAAACATTGCCGTATTCATCATAGAGTGGACGCAGACAGCACTTTGATATGTACGGGTCATAAAATGCCAGTATCTTTTCAATCGCTTTTTCGCCTCCGTCCATTGCTTGTGAAAGCAAATAGTAGGACGGCTTCTTAAATGTTTGCTTCATTTTACTGTTTCTCCTTTAGTAATTTTTTCATAAGTGCCAATGAGTTATGTCGATTTTGGAATACACCGCTTCTGGAAATATTCTGCTTTTTTGCAATTTCTTCGTTGTTCATTTCCAAGAAGTAATACATCAGCAAAGTTTCACGGTTACGCTCGGATAACTGTTTCAAGGCTTCTGCCAATTCATCATCATAGACACGAATATCATTACCGCATACATTGAAAATCGTATAGTCCGTATCATAGTCGTCCCAGACAGCCAGATTTTCTACAACGATTTCTGAAAGTTCACAAAAGAGTGTTTCTTCCTTTTGTCGTCGTTTTAATTTCTTCTGATAGTCCTTAACAACATGTCGGACAACTTTCTTCAAACAACTTTCAAAACGGCATTGAACTGTTTTCTGGAAGTCAGACGGTTTCATCAATCTCACCCCCTTTCCTCTATGATTTGAAAAGTGTTTATCCCTCTTTCCGCACCATATAGGGAATGAAGGGTGTGATTTAATGACCTATTTTGAAAAAAATTTAATTTTTTCGGGTATGAAAAAAGCCCGCACAAAACATATAGTTTTATACGAGCTATTATAGCTATAAAATATTCAGTTGTTGATAAAATGCTGTTAGGTAGTGTATGACCGTATAAGATTGTGCTTAAAACTTTCCATGATACAAGCCCCCTTACAGCACTTGTTTTGTATTACACCTTTGTTTTTTTGGTAATCGTATAAATATATTCTTCTGGCGTAGGGCGTTTATTTCCAAAATACTTTTTGAAATTCGCCTGTACTTCTGGGTCGGTGCTGTTCATAGCTTCTTCAATCGTAGCTTCTATATCTGCCCGAACATCAGCTAATGATACACCGCCAGCTTTTGCACCAGCTTTTAATGCCTTTTTAATATCACGTTTTCTAAGCCCTAACATACTTATTCCTCATCATTATTAAACTGTTTTTCAAGTCGTTTTTGTCCTATTTTTTCAATAGAATATACAGCTCCCAAAATTAAAGTAACAAAAATGAGAGAAGAAATAAAAGTAACACCTATTACAGCAAGAAAATGTACGTCCAATATTCCAGTATATTTTTCCCCATACATAGTATAATTTCTAATTCCGTTAAAAACGGTAATCAGAACTGCTAATAGTAGAGCAAAAATTACCTTAAATTTTTTCCCAAAATATAAGTTATCCATTGAACTGTATCCGACCATTGCACCTCTGATTGAAAGATACACGATTGAAACAATCATAACAATCATTTCTGTTAAATATTCTCGTACTCCCATATCTAGCATATATGCTTTTATAAAAATAGATAGTGCTAAAATAGCAATAATTAAAATAAATGCTTCACTCTGAATTTTGTTATTTACTCAAACTTCCCACACCAATAAGGTGTGATTAACCTTGAAAATTCAATATTTCAGCCAATTAAAAAGGCATAAATACGTTCCTTTGGTATAATAGAATTGTCGAAAAACCAAAATAGAAAAGGGGATTTATGCCATGTCCAGTATATCACAGAACAATAGCAATGAGGTAGCATTACTTGATTGTGTCCAGAAGTTTTTTATCAAGCATCACGTTGGCAGGTTGTTGAAGCAATGCAACGGCACCAAAGAGAAAGGCGTTTCCTCTGTTTCTCTGCTTAAGTATAAGATGGGGAACATTTTCACTGGAAGAAGTATGTATATGCAACAGAAAACAGGTTCCTTCAAAGAAGCGTTTTCCAAGAACACCTTCTATCGTTTTCTGAATTCTACGAAAACCAACTGGCTCCGTTTTACATCACTTCTTGCTGCTGACATCGTGAAGAATGATCTAAAGCACCTTACTGATGACTCCCGTAAGAACGTGTTTATCATCGACGACAGTCTGTTCCATCGTACAAGCTGCAAAAAGACAGAACTGGGATCTAAAGTCTTTGATCATACGGGAATGAACTACAAGAAAGGCTTCCGTATGCTGACCGTAAGCTGGAGCGATGGGAATACGCTGATTCCTGTAAACAGCTGTCTCCTGGCTTCATCCAAAGAGTCGAACATCATCGGCCCTGTGAAGGCATTTGATAAGAGAACTCTTGCCGGAAAGCGTCGTAAGCTTGCACAGACAAAAGCTCCGGAGGCAATGCTTACACTCCTTGATACCGCTGTATCTGCGGGGCTTTCTGCAGAATATGTGCTTTTTGATTCCTGGTTTTCCAATCCTGCACAGATAACTGCGCTTAAGTCTAGAGGAATGGATGTCATTGCCATGATCAAGAAAAGCAGCCGCATCAAGTACACTTATGGTGAGGACCAGCTTAATATCAAGGAAATATATTCCAGGAACAAGAAACGTCGTGGCCGTTCCAGGTATCTTCTTTCTGTTGATGTGATGGTAGGGAAAGAGAATCCCATTCCAGCAAAAATCGTTTGCGTAAGAAACAAGGCCAATCGTAAGGATTGGCTTGCTTTCATATGCACAGATACATCGCTCTCCGAAGAAGAAATCATCCGCATCTATGGCAAACGCTGGAAAATCGAGGTCTTTTTCAAGACCTGCAAGTCTATGCTGAATCTGATTGGTGAATGTCATAGCTTATCTTATGATGCACTGACTGCTCACGTAGCAATCGTGTTTACCAGATACATGTTACTTGCAATGGAGCAGAGACAGAATGAAGATCAACGAACCCTAGGGGAACTGTTCTTTTTTCTGGTAGATGAAATGGCAGATATCACTTTCTACCGTTCACTTAGCATCCTGATGGATGCTTTCATGGCAAGCCTTCAGGAACTTCTGAAGCTTAGTGACGAACAGTTGGCTAGATTTACTGCTGATTTTGAGTCCAGACTGCCGGAATATCTGCGTAATGCACTCCATCCACTGGCTACTGTGGCATAAATCGCTATTTTGTTAGCTGAAATATTGAATTTTCAAGGAACAAGTCCCATTTGGGGTATGGGAAGTCTTAGTTATTTAATTGAACGATACGTTCATCTTTAATTTTATTTGTTTTCATGCTTTTATTCCTCCCAAAATAAATCGTCTAAAGTCTTATTAAGTGCTTTACAGATTGCTAAACAAAGTTTAAGTGTCGGGTTATAATTTCCAGCTTCAATCAATCCGATTGTTTGACGTGTTACACCTACTGTTTTTGCTAAATCTTCTTGACTCATATCACACTCAAGTCTAGCAATTTTTATTCTTTTATTCTTCACAATTTCACTTAATGCTCCTTTCTTTCTTCTTATACATGGATTATATATTATAAATTCCATAATGTCAAGTATATATTGCATTATGGAATTTATAGATTTCATTACACCTAACAAAATTGAAATAATAAGTAGTATGTGGGAGTATAACAACATTTATGAACTTTTTATCCTACAATCTTCCAGTTGCTATCCTTATGTAGTACAAGCTCATACTGTGATACCTGCGTAGCCTTTGTCTGATTATCAAGGAATTTCACGGCAACCTTGACTTTCACATTGTCCCCGTCCTTTGTAAAGATAGGGTTTATCAGTTCAGAATAAAGATAATCCCTGCCGATAGGTTCAATCACATTCCCAGATACATAGTAAGCAAGCTCTTTTTCTGTTGCTGTTGGATAGATCTTAAAGAATGTTTCCAGAAATGCAGTAGCGTCATTGACAGTATCAGCGTCTACACTTGCATTTGCTTCTGGTGCCTTAGGCTCATAGTCTGATTTTTCGATTGCCGGTGCAAGGGTAGGGCTCTGAATGATTACCATATCCCCGTCAGCGTCTACATGGACTTTTACAGTATAGGTCGCTTTCACATTGCTTGTCTGTTCTCCCTCTTTTATCTGCTGATCTACTTCGTAGGTAGCAGAAAAAGTGTCCGTTCCCAACTGTTCGATACTCCATACAATCACATCTGTAACTGTGGAGCTGGTCGATATATCCGTTCTGATTGTATCAACATTCAAGTCCTGCAATTCCTTTGTCAGATAACCGCTGATTGCCTGCGTCCTTGCTTCAATCGCTTCTTTGCTGTTGATATTGTCAATATTACCCATATCCAAATCTCGCCCGTAGGCTTCATAGTCAATGTAGTTCTGTAAGCTGGGTGGAATGTCGCCAAGTGCCTGCAATTCGTCTATGTAGTAGTAGGCAACGTCTGTCATGGTTTCACAGTCGGGATAATAATAAATATCGTCCTTGTGTTCCACGACTTCTTCCAGCGTCCCGTAGTGGCTGATAAATTCGTCCAGACACTCTACGATATAGTCGGGAAGTTCCTCTATCATTTCATACATCTCATTGAGTTCTTCAATGGAAACATACTCGCCAATCGCAATCGGGAAGTTGTCGGTATCATGGATTGTGTATTCCTCATACTGTTCATTCAAGCCGATTTTTTCTTTCACATCTTCTTCGTCAATGGGGAACGTGAACCAAGCACCGACTAAATAACCCTCATTGTATTTACCAAGATTAGCAATATAAACCGCCATATCATCAATCATAAGCACCACCTCATTTCCTACTCTGGCAGTTCAAAGATACCGTGTTCTGTTACTAAAAATTTCCCGTGTTCCTGCAAGTGAGAAGCGTAGGCTTCAAAGTCAAAATAGTATTCTTGACAGTCCTCGGACAGATGTTTGAACGTCGGGTCGTTCATCAGCTTTTGCCTTGCAACATCTATCATGCTTTTGCAGTCTGGATAAACGGTAATCACGTTCCTGCAAATATAAAGTGCTTCTAAATTCTCAAACACCGTAAGTAGTGATACATATTCTTCCTGCATATCACTTGAAAGCTGGCGGTACATAAAATCTAATTCGTTAAGCTGATACACGCTTGTATGTTCGTGAACTTCATCAGCATAAGGCAACACCTTTTCGATAATGCGGTAATCCCCACTTTCTGCACCGACACCTAACTTTTCTTCAAACTCGGCAACCTCTATCGGCAGGTCGAACCAGTATGATGTTGTTTCTTCGCCAGCTGTTCCTCTCGTTTCCACCAGCACCCTTGTTTCCTGCATTGTTCCTCACGTCCTTTCTGTTGTTTCATCACATCTTTTAAGGTCTGGTACGACATACCAAACACATACTTTGAAAAATCTTCTAACTGTCTTTCTTCATAGTCGGCAGGGTTCAGCTGTTTCATTTCCTGCCACACCTTACGCTTGTAAGAGGGCAGGTCAGAAATGTATTCACAACCGATTTTTTCCTGCATATCCTTAAAAATATTGTTCATTTCATCACTCCAATCTAAAATTTTAGTAAGAAAAAAGCAGTCAATCCTAAGACTAACTGCTTTGTGTGTATGGATATAAAATTGTAAAACTAGAATTTGTCGCTAACAACGAAAGAAATATCTTTTATTATACTGTAATCTCACTTTTTATCAAATCTGCAATACATTACAAAGTTTTTTACAGAAAAATGCTTGGGATTAAGATATTTAACTCCAGCATCTATCAGTTCAAATTTTTCATAATCAAACGCAAGTTTTTCATTATTCAAAAAATCGTCATCTATCCAGAAAGCAGGTAAAATATGCTCACAATAATCAGTGTATCTTCTGCATTCAATACATTCTTTATCTAAAGAATCTACGCCGACATAATGAATATCATAATCTACAGTATCGTTTATAAATTTTTCAAGGAAACTGTTCAAAACAAAGGCTACTCTATCATCACAATAAACATAACCAATTAAATTCTTATCTGTTATTTCCACACATTCATTATATCTGTCTATTGTTGAGTCATAGTATATAGCATACCAATATGCTTCTGGATTTCCCGCCTGTGAAAGAAAATAATTTCCAATAATGGCTTCCAAATGTCCACATAATGAAATCCATTGAGGGTTTGTACTACTACCTATTGAAAAAATACCACTAATATCCGTCATTTCATCACGCTCTCTATTGTATATCTTCAAGTTTGTCGCTTTCTTCATATCCATATTATACCATTCGTATATTAACACTACAATAAAATTTTATGCACCAATAATCTTATTGAACAGCTCTAACAGTACATCTTTCACACCGCCAGCGTTGAATACCAAACCGACAGCAATCAAGGCAACTACCAAGAAGCCGATAAGTTTGGAAAACTCACGCTTGAACCCTAAGTAGATACCGATAACCACAATCGCCATAAGCACTAAGCTCTGTGCATTTGATAAAAACCATTGATACAAATTTTGTCCGAAATTCATTTAATTCTCCTCGCTTTCTTTTAATTGTTTCATTTCATAGTCAGCTTCTTTGCCGACATTCAAAATACACATCAAGACCACGCCGATACCCATTCCCATAGATACCAGCAGGAAGTCTTTTAATAATACCCACATCTTTTATCACTCCTAACTTTCCACTAAATCTTTTGCAGGGGTCGTCTGCTGTTTGATTATCATTTCATGCTTTTCTGTGAGCTTTGCCTGCTTCTCAATCGTTTCCATATAGTCAGTCCCGTTTCCTTTATCAATCTTTTTCAACATTTTCAAGGTCGGTGCTACCTGCCTTTGTACCCAACGCAATGTACGGTCTAAGGTGTAAGGTTCTGGCTTTGTCGTCAGCTTCAAACTCTTTCTGTTGTCGCCGATAAACCAAGCCCAGCGGTCATTAAGTTTCCAGTCATTTTTTCGCTTGTCGGGTTCTTCATCAACAAACCGCACATACTGGTTGATGATAGAAAAGGCGGTCTGCTCTGCGTCATAATAGGTCAGCAAATCTCGTACTGCATAATAGGCACGTTCATTTCTAAGCCGTATCTCAAAACGGTTGATAATGTCGGCTTCTTCAAGCGGTGTCCCTAACTTGACGTACTGCTCATAGTCCTTTTCATAGATACAAAAATACACATCTGATTTCAGCGAACCAAGATAAAGGGTACGTCCCATATATTCTCTGTCGTCCTCTCTGTGCTTGATAAGCTCGCCCGACAAGTAAAACTTGTAACTTCTGGACTTTCCGATATATTCCCGTTTCCTGCATTTTTCCGCAAGCTCTGGAATATCCAAAATGCCCATATGGTCGTTGATAGCAAGGTCGATACGCTTCATAACACCACCGTCTATGAGTGCGTCCATGAGGAAGTCATACCAGCTTCTTTGCTGTGCCAGCAGGTAACTTTCAAACTGCCTGCAACCACGCCCCTTTAACTCTAAAAGGACACCTTTTTCTTCGTCAGCCGAAGTATAAATAAAGATGTCCCCTAAAGAGTAATGCTCCGTATAGCTGTAACGCCCGTAATCTTCATGGAGCATATAATTGATATTCAGTTTTAATATATCTTTGATGATGTGCTGTATATCCAATGTGGGAAAACGAATTTTCACATAATCAAACAGCATGGTAAGCGGTGCTTCTGGATTGAACCTTGCCAGTTCCTTATGCAAAGTTTCCAGAAGTTCTTTTGACGGCTTCATTTTTCCGCTTTCTATCTTGTTGAGATATTCCCTTGTGATACCAGAAGCCACCGCCAGCCTGCCTTGTGAGATACCGTAAGCAATCCGTTTCTCCCGTAATTCTTTTATCCATTGTTCTTCATTCAGAAACATACCCCCAATCTGTAAAGTGTGAAGTTTTTTAAGGCGACTTCACAGCCGATTTTTGCTAGGAAACCATGCCAGAAGCCTTATGTTTCCTATGTTTTTTGTCTATTGTCTATTTGCAAACGTACCCCTCTGTTAGATACCGAGGGGTTTTACCTGCTGGCGTGGCTTACGCCACACCAGCAACGGCTAGTCCGTGTCGTCGCCTTTCGCTTCGCACGTCGCCGTCCCGTCCTGCCTTGCATTATTCGATTACCAGCGTAAACGCTTCTGGATCATCAACAATGTTGCATGAACCGAGCGTGTCCGCTGTCTGTGTATATCGGAAGTGAAACAAAGGCTTTTGTCCTTTCATGGAAAAACGGGAACGGTACACCGTACCATATAAAGCATTTGGCTTTGCCACATCATAGCTGAACAGGATAGAAGTAAAATCATTCTCCCTGCATTTTTTGATGATTTCCTCTGCACACTTTTCTTTGTCTGTTACAACAAGACGGTTGAGCATAAAGGTAACGTGTTCTTCATGGAAGTTTTCTGATGAAGTCCTCATACTTCCTACTACATCAATCTCACGTCCCCATTGCAGATAGGAAACCGACAATCCCAGCACAAAAAGTACCGTGATTGTTATTATTTTTCTCTTTTTGCACATACTGTTACTATCCTTTCTTGTAGGGTGTATTATAATACAGTCTACGGTAATACATCTTATTTTTCAATACAGTTGTATCTTATAATTCAAAGAAAAGACGAGGTACAGCGTATGCAGGTATATATTGATTTAGAAAATCTTTTGAAAGAGAAAAATATCAGTAAAAACAAAGTCTGTGAAGCGTGTAAATTACAGCGTACACAGCTTAATAACTATTGCAAGAACAAGGTTTCCAGAATTGACCTCACAATCCTTGCAAGGCTCTGTGATTTTCTGGAATGTTCTCCGAATGACATATTGAAATTGAAGTAGGACTGTCAGCTTTCATTGCTTGCAGTCCTTTTTTCTTCCAGTCTGCCGATTTCTTGTAGAAAATCATGTCCTTTCGGGACTAAAGGCGTGTAAAACTCGCTGATGACGCTTGTTCCCACATCACAATAGCCACGCCCCTTGATACGCTTCTGAAAAAACTGCTTTTTCACATCTGAACCAAACAGCATACCGTAACCTAATTCGCTGATACGCCCCAGTCCCACACGGAAGTTGAAGTTATCCCTTATCCCGTCCGAGAAATACTTTGCGTCTGGACGCTGGCAGGCAACGATAAGAAAATATCCTGCTTGCCGTCCCAGCATGACGATTTTCTTTAACTGGCTAAGTAAGCTCACGCTTTCTTTTGTCCCCAGCATTTCAAAAAACGCCACATATTCATCAAAGATAAGAAAGCAGGGTGGCAGTCCCAGATAGGCGTAGTTTTCGCCCGTCTTATAATCTGGGTGTCGCTTCATTTCCTCGCTTCGCTGTACCATTCCCTCATAAAAAGCATTGACGCAATCAATCATTTCTTCTTTGGTATGATACACATTTCCCATAACTGTCCCTAAGTCTGCTAAGTCCGCATTTTTCGGGTCTAAGATGTAAAGGACAGCGTTGGTATGCAGTAAGGCTTCAATGAGTGTCAGCAAAAAGTATGTTTTACCGCCACCAGTTCCACCAGCGATAAGGGCGTGAGGGAGTGCGTCATATTCCCAGACAAGATTTTTCATCAGTCTAAGACAGCCGTTTTCTGCCCGTACTTCATCAATGGTAATGCGGTTTGCTATCATATCATAAAGCAGGGTATATTCGATATAGCCGTCATGTAAGGTCTTATCGGTCAGTTCACAATACAAGCCACTTTCCAACTTATCCTCTAACCGTAAAAGCTGGTCTTGATATTTTCCCAACGTGATTTCACAGCGGATATGGAGCAGTCCCTTTTCCATTTGATAATAAATCTTCGGAAACCAGACGATTTTTTCCCTTGATCTGCTTTGCAGGTCAGTAAAAAAACCGCTGTCTTGTACGGTATCGGCTTCATACCACTTATTTTCCAGTATCATTCTTGCCAGCTTTTGACGGTGCAGGAGTTTCTTGAAACTGTCGTAACAGAAGCGGTAATACAGAAAAGCGACCAATGCACAAAGACCAGTCGCTATCAGTATGGTTATGAAGTTGTAAGGGGAAAGCGTCAAGCCATTCTCTAACAAGCTGAAATGCTCCCAATCGGTACACATGAGCTGTTTGATATTCAGTAGCAAAAGAACCGCCACAAATACAAACAGAAGCGTCCCTATGGAAAAGTGGTAAACAAGGTGCTTGTCGCTGGCTCTGATACGGTGTCCTTTGTTCAAAATCTTACGCATAAATCGTTCACTCCTTTCTGGGTATGAAAAAAGCAGTCAATCCTAAGACTAACTGCTTTATATGTATAGATATGAATTTTTGAAAAACTTATAAACTTTTTAAAATTGTAGCTAAATTTTCTTTATGCCATGAAGCACCCACCATTGTTTTGTTCACTTTAAAAGCCAATGTTCCTTTTGATGTACTAATTTCTAATTCATAAGACATTAACTTTTTGTTGAATTTAACACTTGTTACTTCTTCCTTTGGAACGAAAAGAAATGCTTCATCTTCTAATTTGCCCGTCACATTATTTAAACCGATAATAGCAATACCACTATCACTAAAGTTTATTGCGTAATACTGCATTGAAAGAGCAGTGGCAATCGGTCCAAGAGCATATGTGAATTTACTCGGAAATATAACTCCAATAATAGATGAATTTTCATTAAATGCAATATCTTTCTTGTTTAGATATTCTCTAATACCTTGTTCTTTTAGCATTTTAATATCCTCCTGTAAAATTTAATTAGTCGTAAATGGTTATTCTCATTTTATCATTTGAAAAAAACGATTACAATAAATATCATACCATTACAAAAATATATTTAAATGAATAACGCAGATAAACCGATAAAAATACACATTACTCCAAACATCATACACAGTACATTTTTAATACCGACTTTTTTGTTAAGAACGAAAGATGATGGATTTTTAGGATTTATATATATACGATATTCATTTCCCTTAACCATGTCCTTATCTAATTTCTTAAAGCTATATGTGTTAGAACACTGGCAGACATATGTTTTTCCGTTGTACTTGTATTTAAAAATAGGAGCATAGCTTGATACTGTTTTACTTGGATACGAATTATAGCCTTGATAGACCCCCATAATTTCTTCATTACAAATATTAACCGATTTAATATTACGATAAAAAATCTTTGTAGTCATTCCTCCCATTGTAACGCCTATTAATACAAATGTATATTTAGCTCCGCCTGGGATAAGAAAACATATAAAAGCTAATAAAAGCCCACCGAATATCAACACAAGAAACTTAAATGATTTAGGATCCATCTTATGCATTTTTTGTTTAAAAGCCATATAAACAATCCAACCAAAAGCTGCTACACAAAATAATAATTTTAATCCTTCAAAGTCCATTGTTTATCCATTTCTTTCCTTCAATCTTACTTACTGATATTTTTCTTATGTGTTAATATTAATGCAAAAAATTATTATTCTTAATCGTTTGCATTATTTTGATTTTGTTTTTTCCACTCGTTGTAATCTTCCTTTGTTTCTTGTAAACTTCTCACATCTTCCATTTTTTCTAAAATCACTTCTACATCTGGTTGACTGTGCTGTTCTGGTAGAGAATAGAAAATAATGTTATCATCATTTGTATATACTGAAATATTAAAAACCAAATCACTTTCTACAATTTCTTGCATGATATAGGAAAGTTCTTCTGCATATTCTTTATCAGTTTTTCCCTCATTAAGATATATACTTGTTTCTATTTCATATTCCCTTTTTTTCAGATATTCTTCTACACTTTCCTTACCATTCCATTCTGTCGTTGTTGTATGTCCTTGTACTTCAAGTTGATAATTTCTTATGAAAGGCTTATCTTGAAATAAAGGAGTTGCAAGTTCTTTTATTTCATCAGAAAAGTAATAAACATGGTAACTATCCTCAAAAAGTCCAGTATTTCGTGTATATACAGTAGCAGTTTGAGAAGAATTTTCTTTACTGGAAACTTCTGCCATAATCCA
This sequence comes from Coprococcus phoceensis, assembly GCF_900104635.1. Lineage (NCBI taxonomy): Bacteria > Bacillati > Bacillota > Clostridia > Lachnospirales > Lachnospiraceae > Coprococcus > Coprococcus phoceensis. The sequence continues at coordinate 243,942 of NZ_FNWC01000007.1, read as the reverse complement.
GTTCAATCCTATTTTTTCTTCTTTATACTTCTTCACTTCTGTAATGATAAATTCTTCATTGTATTTGTCCTTTAATTTGGATAAGATATATTTTTGTGCTTCTTCACTAGAGTTAAAATCATGCGAATAACCACTACAACCATTTAATATTCCCAAACAAAGCACGCCTACAATAACACCTAATAAAATTTTTTTATATCGCATAATCGCCACCTCTATGTGATTTGATGATTTAATACAGTTCTACAAACTGGAAGTTACAAGTCAGTTAAAAAAATTTTTGAAATACCTTTTTTCTGAAGTTTGTATTTTTGAACTTGAGATAATGGAATTTCAAATGCTGTGCTTGTCTTTGGGAATTTATTGTTCAATATATCATCATAGAGAACGGTAATAAATTTCCCCCATTCTTTTAAGTCAGTTATCTTTGTTGAATCGTCTAAGAAAGCATAACCATCACTTAAATAAAATATCTCTAATGCTAGTGCTAAATCACAACTGGGGGCAGCAAGTATTTGTTTTGGAATTTCAAATCCGTCATCCCAGTTGTATTCATTTAGTTTACTTCTTAAATCATTATATACCATTTTTATATCTCCCAAATTCTAATTTACTGCACTACAAACTGGAATTGAACAAAATCGCTGCGCGATGGCCTGCCAAGGCTGTGGCATAGCGATTTTCTGTTTTCTATAATAAAAAACAGTGGAAAGCAAGTCCTAAAAGTAGTATTGTTAAATCACCACAAAATAACAATCAAACAGGATCGACCTTCCCACTGCCTATGAAAAGAATACCACCCTTCCGCTTGGTTGGCAAGCGGTTTTATGACCCAAATGCACCTCCGTGTAAAGCAGTGTTTTGATTACTACTGATTTTACATGGAGGATTTTATTATGTATGAAAAATATTTAGAACAGCTTGAGGAAGCCGGAAAAATCCGTAACCTCAAAGAGCGTTCCATCAACTGCTATAAAAACTATGTTTCTTACTTTCTGAAATATCAAGCGAAGCCCCCTGAAGAACTTACCTGCCAGGATGTCAGAAATTTTTTGCTTGCCAAAAAAGAGGAAGGACTAAGAGCCACAACTCTGAACCTTTATAATTCGGCTATCCGTTTTTTCTATCGGAATGTCCTGCATATCCTTTGGGATGATATCACAGTTCCACGTATGATTCTGGAACACAAGCTTCCGACCGTACTGACTGTTGATGAAATAGACCGTCTATTAGAAGCTGTTGATGATATCAAATATAGAGCCATGTTTGCAACGATGTATTCTTCCGGGATGCGGGTTTCTGAAGTGCTCCACCTTCATTATGATGATATTTCCCGTTCAAATATGCAGATCCATGTCCGGGATACGAAGAACAGGATGGATCGCTATACAATTCTTTCTAAACGGTGTCTGGATATCCTTACACAATACTGGTTTGAGAAAGGACGTCCCCGTGGGATCCTGTTTCCTAATAAATTTACTGGTAATTACCTGACAGTCAGTACACTGGAGCAAGTGATGCGACGGGCAGTATCCGATGCTGAACTTCCAAAGAAAGCAACTCCACACTGTCTCCGTCATAGCTTTGCAACTCATCTGATGGAGCAGGGAGTAGAACGGCAGAATATTCAGGCACTGCTTGGACACCGTGACCCAAAATCCACGGAAGTTTATCTTCATGTCAGCAACAAATCCCTCATGGGAATCCAAAGTCCCTTTGACAGGAAAGAAGGTGCTGATTATGAATAAGCCCACCGTTCAGGATATTTTCCGGTGTTTTTATTCGGCATACCTTGAAAAGTATTCTCCTTCTCCGGAACAGGCAAAAGTTGCCCGGAACATCTTGAACTGCAAAACCGGAGCCTATGGTGCAAACGTCAGTGTATGTGAAGACTGTGGTGCTGTTCAGATTCACTATAATTCCTGCCGCAACCGTTGTTGTCCCATGTGTCAGGCTGTTCCAAAGGAAATGTGGATGGATGCCCGCAAAGAGGATGTGCTTGATGCACCCTACTTCCACTTGGTATTTACAGTTCCTGACATTCTGAATCCAATCATTTACAATAATCAGAAACTGTTATATGACACCCTGTATCATGCAGCTTCTGCTACAATCAGTGAACTGACTGCTGACCCAAAGCACCTTGGTGCTGCTGTCGGCTATATCTGCATCCTGCATACATGGGGATCTGAAATGAACTTTCATCCCCATATCCATACAATACTGCTCGGCGGTGGTCTGACATCCAAAAACGAATGGAAAGACAACGGTACTGAGTTTTTTCTTCCTATATGGGCTATCTCCAAAGTCTTTCGTGGAAAATATATGGATGAGTTGAAAAATCTCTGGAATACGAATCAACTTAAGTTTCATGGAACTGCCGAAAAATACAGTAACCATTATGTGTTCAAAGAACTGATTGATTTCTGTTATGATGCGGAATGGATTCCTTATTGTAAGAAAACTTTTAACGGCGCACAGTCTGTGATTGACTACCTTGGAAAGTATACCCATAGGATTGCCATCAGCAATCACCGCATCATCTGTATGGACGATGAAAACGTTACTTTTTCTGTAAAAGATTACCGGAACAAAGGACAATGGAAAGAACTGACCCTTTCCGGTGTTGAATTTATACGACGGTTTCTGATGCATGTACCGCCAAAACGTTTTGTCAGGATTCGGCATTACGGACTTCTTTGTTCCCGTAGCAAACACAAGAAGCTTACTTTATGCCGGAATCTCCTTGGATGCCAAAAGTATCTCTCGAAGCTTCGAGGTAAGGAGATGCCGGAAATATTAAAACAGCTTTATGAAATAAATATTTGTGTGTGTAAATCCTGTGGTGGGCATCTTGGAAAACCACAGCTTCGAATACCACAAAGATGTTAAAATCTTATTCTTTCATACATTTTCTAAAGCCTCAAAGCTTGAGGTTTTGTTGTCGTACCTAATTTATCTGAAAACACTTGATTTCTGTAGCTTCTGCACAGGAACTCCTGTATAATCATGGGTAAGAACAAAAGATTGAAAGTCCATAGGTAGTAGCTACCCGGACGCTCACTTTGTTCAATTAGGTCAAATCGAAAATGGTGTAAACGAAGGGGCAGTTCACTGGAATGCCAAAACTGCTTTTTCGTTTACCCCATCATCGATTCTAACCTAAAGAATTTATTTGGAAGATTTTATTATCCATTCATCAAGAAATTTCATTTGTTCATCCGTATGAAACCAATGCTCTCCATTTTTCATAATAGAAAGTGTTGAATTAGTCCTCTGTACAAATTCAAATATCGTTCCATAAGCGGTAAGATTATCTTTTTCACCATACAAAATGTGCGTTGGGATTTCCCATATAATAGGATTTTCTCTTGCATAGCAAAGATAATCCCATGAAAGAGTCTCTCCAAAGGTTGTCTGAATTTCTTTTTTCTCTTTGAGTTCATCCTCTGTAACATTTGCCCAAATCATCATATCAGCAATAAGCCTTTCCATATCTACAACGGGCGAAATAAAATATGCTTTCTCTATTTGCTGATTTGATAAGGCATTGATAGCAAAATACGCTCCAATGCTATTGGCAATTACTTCAACCGTCTTGTAGTTTCTATAAATTGAATTAAAAAGTAATGGAAATTCTTCTTTTGCTTCCCATGGAAACTGTGCAGTATAGTCGAGACCAATCACATCACAATTACTAAAGAGCGGTTTGTAATGAATAGCTTCTTCAGCATTACCACCTTTTCCATGTATATAAATAACTGCTTTATCCACAATAGTTATCCTCCACAAATTCAAGTTTGTCCGTTTCTTCATATCCATATTATAACAGTTCCACATATCCGCTACAATGAAAATCTATTCAGCAAGCCTATTTTTTCGGCTGTCCCTGCGGTGTATGGTTCTGTGGACTGCCTGCGTTCTGGTTGCCTTTATTCTTCAATATAATATCCTCTGCCTTTACATACCAGTCCACATCTGCACCCGTATAGGTCTTTCTTGATACCGTATCGGCTACGGGATTGACAAGTTCCACGACTGCATTGTACGGAAATTCTCTTAACGGTACTTCTGGCGGTACGGACACGGGGATAATTCCACCATGCAGACTGCACTTCAAATCATAGATACGCTTTTTAAGCTGGGTACTCGGTGTCCCGTCCTCATTCTGTAAGAATACATCACGCACCGCTGTAAATTTTAATTCTCCAAATGTTTTCTCTTTGTCAATAATAAACCCGTTTGATAATCTCATAAATTCTTCACTCCTTTACTTTTCTTCAACTGCTACAATATCATCAGCAACTAACACATAATCGGTATGTCCCATATCCCCGATTGCGTAACCTCTGCCGTATAACTTCGGATTGACAAGTTTTACTTTCTGTTCATACTTGAAATGCTTTTCGCCAGCCTGCACGGGAATTTCTACCACAACATTTTCGCCTTTCTGTACGTCAGAATAAAGGTTATAGCTTCGTCTGGCTAAGACCCTGCGGTTATTTTTATCTCTTTCAAAGACTGGCTCACTTTCGCCTGCAAATTCAAGAGTTCCAAAAGACTGTGCCATATCTGGCACGACATATTTCATTTCCATATTGTTTTACCTCGTTTCTTTCTATATTTGATAAGTTTATTGATTGTGATTTCTTATTCTGGCGGTTTGGGAAGTACCAGCAATCCCCCAGATAGTAAAGGGTAAAATCAATGCTTACGCACCCTTGACTATCCGTGTTCTTGCAGGTTGCTGGCAGACAAGCCAGAATAAGCAAAAGTCTGCCGTTTGACAGCTTCGGCGGAGAGCGTGATTTTTCTTTCATCATACCGTTACCGCCTTATGATTTCTTCATTTTACGGCGTTTGTAAAGATATGTTCCAGCCAATCCACCAGCAGACGCAAGCAACATCACGATAAATGCCATTACATTTGTACTGTCGCCCGTTTTGGGGCTGTCGCTAGGTCTGTTAGGCTTTTCTGGTGTTGGTGGTGTTTCGGGTTTCTCTGGTTCTTCTGGCTTTTCCTTAAAGGTAATTGTCTGTCCCTTATCCTCAATACCCTTATGTTCGGTAACTTTCTTCGGCTCGTCTGGATTGCTTAAATCGTATAATTCCTCAAAAGTTACAAGCTGTTTGCCGTCAAGAGAAGTAGCGTCAAACGTAAAGGCAACTTCCACTTTCATAGTTTCGCTGTCAGCAGTAAACGTATAATCACTTTCCACACGCTTTCCATTGATAAGAAGCTCTGCATTTTCTTCTTTCAACATCTGCCAGCCCACAAGTTTGTACTGTGTACCGACTTCTAAGCCCTCTAAGGTTACGGTATCAATGATTGTAACGTCTTTTCCAGCTTCAAGCTCTTTGTTGCCGTCCTTATCGGTAGCAGTCGTATGTATCTTGATGATACGCTCTGTGATAAGTACCGTCTGTCCGTCGTCCTCAATGTCTTTGTGTTCTGCAACTTTCACGGGTTCGTCTGGATTGCTTAAATCATACAATTCTTCAAAGGTAACAAGGTTTTTGCCACCTAAAGCAGACGCATTGAATGTATAGGAAATTTCCACTTTCATTTCTTCATCATCAGCGACAAAGGTATAATCGTTTTCTACACGTTTCCCGTCAATGATAAGCTCGGCGTTTTCTTCCTTTAACATCTGCCAGCCTTTTAACTGATACTTTGTGCCTTTTGTAAGTCCGTCTAATTTGACAGTATCAACGATTGTTACCTCTTTTCCCGCAAGGATAGTTTTTTCTGAAAGCTTTTGTCAAGGGGGTGCGTGGATATTTTTCATATTACTTACGCAGATTCTCTCTCTGCTTCTGCCTGAATAATGCGTTTCAACCTGTCCTCCGCAGTCAAACCGCTACTATGGTCAAAAAACACTTTGACTTTATAATTTGTTTTGCCTTGCTTAATCACAAAAACTCCATCCGGTTTGTTTTTCTCCGAATGGTTATTTGGGGTGGGTAGTGTACTGTTCACAATATTTGTCATACGATATTCCTCCTTGAATGAAAAAGCCCGACAAGGAAAGGTCTGACAACGAAGTTCCGACAACGGACATCAGAAAACCTTTTTTCTTTATCGGGCGATACTATCTTTTTACTATTTCCTTTTTCTTTATAATATTGATTGTCATGGTTGTCAGAGAGGGAAAAGTGCCGCAATATCAAGGCTTTCGGGATTTTTGCCCGACAACCAGACCGACAACCGGCTCGACAACCGAAGCGACAACTGGCTTTTATTTTTGCTTCAACCATTCTTCCGGAAGCCCTAACTGTTCCATTTCCTCTGTCGGGATTTCTTGAAAACCATCCATGCTGTTGTCAGGCTCGTTGTCGTTCCTGATACGCTCCCAGCCTTTTTGTCTGCGGTAAGGCTCTGGAAAATACCTAGGATTGCTGAACGCCCTCCAGCCTGTGACAGCGTTATTCATAATGTCGTTGATCTCTCGCAGTTCCCATTGTTTCGGTTCGTCATAATCATGCCCCAGTGCTTCCTTATAAAGCTGTTTGGAACAGACCATGCTGCCGGAATAGCGTTCCAAATAGTCTAAAATCTGTCCTGCCTTTGTGTCCTCCGGCATAAAGTCCTTTTGGTGGGCTTTCAGATAAGCGTTCATAGCCGGACTGAATCTCAGACGGAATTTTCCGCTTCTGTAAATCTCCATAGCCTCTGCCCACATCTGATTGATATACTCTCTGAAAGCCTGCTCGTCTGCCAAAATATGAACCTCAGCCCTTTCAGGATAGACCATAACCGGAACGAAGCGGCGGTTGCCTGTTCGGTCGAGGGGAAGAAAGTCAAGGGTATTGGAAGAACCTCCAAACACACATTGTCGTTTTCTGTCTGCCGGATGTGTTTCATACGGTATCTTATAGGTTTCCTTTTGGCGGCTCAGAAAGGATTTGATTTCTTCAATGCTCTTAGCGTTGGCGGTTGCAATCATTTCCGACATTTCAATAATCCAATGCCCCTGCATTTTGCGGTACACATTTTCATCATCCAGCTTTTTCAAGTCATCAGAGAACCAATCATCATTGACTGCAAGCAAACGGAAGAAAGAGGACTTTCCGGCTCCCTGACCGCCTACAAGACAGAGCATTACCTCAAATTTACACCCCGGCTTAAAGGCTCGTGAGATAGCACCCAGCAGAAACAACTTCAATGCTTCATAGGTGTAATCATCTGTATCAGAACCGAGAAAGCGGTGCAGACAGAAGCGTATGCGTTCTGTTCCGTCCCATTGCAGGGCATTAAGAAAATCACAGACAGGGTGGTAACGGTTTTCGTTGGCAATAACCGCAACTGCGTCTATGATTTTCTTCTCTACGGTCAATCCATAGTTTTCTTCAAAATATAGGAGCAGATATTTCACATCCACATCCGTCAATGTCGGGCTATCACGATACCAGCCGAGGGGCTTCACAATATCGATTCTTTCGGTCAGAAGATTTTTTCGGATAGCCCCTTTCAAAAGTGGATCATATTGCAGAACACGCTTATAATTTGCGGCAGTATTATAAACCTTACCTTTCTCGCTCTGCTCTAAGCTGTTTCGGATTTCTTCTACTGTGCATGGTTCTGTCTGCTGACAGTTCTGCAATTCGTTGTTCAAGTTTCAACACCTCCTTTCTCTGTTCTGCCACAAGTGCTTTTCGTTCCTCCAATGAACCATACAGAAGAATATCAAGCAGATATTCGATATAGTTCTTCTTATGCAGTGCTTCTGCAAACAGGGGATTCCATTCCTCATCCGGCTGTTTAGGAGCGTATTTCTTTTCCCATTCTCTAAGAAGATGAAAATAATCCGTCAGCACCTTGTAGCAATGATTTTCTTCTTTTTGATACTTCTGTTCCGGTGTCGGCTCACGAATATGAGGGCGAATACTCGGCTTTTGTCGGCTGTCATAGTTAAGACCAAAATCTTCAGCAAGTTTGACAGCAGCTTCCCTCAGCCCGATGCCGAATAGCTTCGCCGTGAGATCAACAGCGTCTCCGGTTGCTCCGCAGCCAAAACAGTAATAGCGTTCATCCAGCTTCATACTAGGGGACTTATCCGAGTGAAACGGACAGCACGCCATACCTGTGCGACCCACTTTCAAGCCATAGGCTTCTGCGGCTTGTCGGGCAGTAACATTTTCTTTTACAATTTCAAATACATTCATGTGACTCCTTTCCTGAAACGAAAAAAGCACCTGTCATTTTCAAAACGAAAATAGCAAGTGCCTTAAAGTTCCATATTTAATTTTAGGTACAAAAAAGCAGGAAACCTTTTCAGATTTCCTGCTTAGCAAAGCTGTGAAGATTTAATTATTGTGGTTGAGTTTCCGGTTATGTAAACTGGAATTTTTCTTTTTAGAATGAATTATTTATTTTCTACAATAGCACCATATTTCGTATGTGGAAGATATTGTACCTTTAAATAAGTATTTTTATCAACATACCTTGAAAATACTGTGATTTCGATTTCATCATCTTTAACTTTATCATATAGAAAAATACTTCTTCTTTCAGAAGATATATCTGCACCACCATGAGATTGTTCAGTTACATATCCTTCTGCATAACTATACTGTTTGTTTATGATGTAAGGCATATCTAAAACAAAATCTTTCAAATATAAGATTAAAAGAATAGCTACTATAACAAGAATGGTATTAGCCAATCGAAGAAATATTATATCATTTTTTCCAGTATATTCTTTTTTTATCGCTTTTTTATCAAAAAATATCGAATAGATAAGTTTTCTTTTTTTAATTAGATAGATAATGCAAGCAATTAAAGCTATAACAAATAATGAAACTCTTATAAACAATCTAAATATAGCAAAATCCATAATATCATTCCCTTAAACTTCCGATTTGTTGCTTACATTATACTCTATCAACCTAAATAATGGAAGATTTTTTCTTGTCTCCTAAAGCAAAAGCACCTGTCATTTTCAAAACGAAAATAGCAAGTGCCTTAAAGTTCCATATTCAATTTTAGGTGCAAAAAATCAGGAGACCTTTTTGGATCTCCTGCTTAGTAAAACTCTTATTTTTTTATAATTTCTATATTTTCACATCGTTCCTGAAGCATTTTTAATAGTTCTTCAGAATAGCGCACAGAAAATAATATCCTCTTGTCCGAAGATAAAACATTGATATAATTACCCAATTTTTCATAAAACGCTTCCGATAATGACCTATTAGGACGAACATAAGGTTCTCCTATTGCTTCTTTATAAAAAATTTTTTTCCTATATCCAGAAGCTTCATGACGCAGCACATAAGTATCTTCAAATTTTACCCAATATGATTTTTCTATTGTATGTCCCAAAAAAGGTATCCCTAAAAATATAACTATCCAAAGAACACCAAGCAACACTCCTGTAAATAATGGATTATCAGTGCTTAAACTCATGACAATGAAAACAACGAAAAAAAATAACATTTGGATAGAATAGGTAATCATAAATACCTTATCTATAAATAATCCCTTTTCCCAAAACTCTTTTATAGATTGCTTTTCCCAAAATAAATAATGCTTCATATTTATTCCTCATCTCAGTTTCCATAATTATAATTCCCAGAAATATACTGTGTTCATTATACTTCATCAACCTAAAGAATGGAAGATATTTTCTTGCTCCCTAAAGCAAAAGCACCTGTCATTTTCAAAACGAAAACAGTAAGTGTCTTAGAGTTCCATATTCAATTTTGTGTGCAAAAGAAGCAGGAGACCTTTTCAGATTTCCTGCTTCTTCTAAATGATAATTATTTCGTCTAATTACTGAAAATCGGGAATTTCCTCACAAAATTCCTCGTTATAATAAGGCACGCCATCTTTGATACCCATAGTGATTTTTGAATCTAAATCCAAATAGTATCCCTCATACTGATAATCTGCCACTTCTTCTGATTCCTCTATCAATTTCTTCAGAGTTTCAGCAGCTTGCAAACTCTCAGCATTGTTCAGACCACCAATCGCCGGTCCGCTGCTTCCCTCATACACTTCCAAGTAAATTTTTTCAGAAGATTCAGGCTCAACAAACAGAATATAAGAGTAAGCATCTTCAGAATTCTGCGTTTCATAATTAGGTTCTCCAAATAATGCACGCAGTCTGCCATAGGCGATTACAGGTTCTAAATCTAAGTTTGTAAGATTGCTGCTGTTTTCCGGTATACTTGTCAGGCTTGTGTCTTTCTTGAAATCAGATATTGTCATAGCATTTTCTCCTTCCGATACATTGTTCCCTAATGCACAACCGCTTAAGCATAGTGAAACAAGTAACACCAATGTTAATAATTTTTTCATGATAGCTGTTACCTCTTTAAGATTCTCAAATAGTGTATCTCCATTATACTTCATCAACCTAAAGAATGGAAGATATTTTCTTGCTCCCTAAAGCAAAAGCACCTGTCATTTTCAAAGTGAAAACAGCAAGTGCCTTAGAGTTCCATATCCTGTTTTTTGCTTTTCGCCGGAATTGTCCGGCTGACTTCACGCTCTGCAATTTCTTTCTTTTTGCGGCTCAACTGATCTATAATGGAACTTTTGGCTTTCTTCTTGATTTGCTCCGTTCCGGCTTTTTTGACCTCCGGTTTCATCAGCGTAGTTTGGATTTTCTGAATGGTTGATTTCATAGCGTTTGTGATTCTGGCAATCACGCCATCCAATCGTTTCACTGCATACTCAACTTCTTTCTTTGAAGCCTTACGCTCAGGGGAGAGAACCCATGCCTTAGACTGCTCCACCAACTTAATATCCTCCTTGTGCGTTTCCAGTTTCACAGTATCAGCAACGACCTCAACCGCCTTGTCATAGGCAATATCGGCGACCTCGTCCACCAGAGCTTCCACATCCTCAATCTTCATTGTGAGTTCTTCCAACTTTTGCTCCTGTACTGCCAGTTGCTCCTTTTGCTTGAAAAGAATATAGTCCTGTTTTTCCAGATAAGCACGCCCACCATATTCCGGTTCTTCTTCCAGTTGCAAGCCATGCTTTTTCGCCACATCGAACAGCAGCACTCGGCAAGCTGAATCGAAAGTCATCTTGCGGTTATTTTTTCTTCCGACAGGCTTTTCCGGTTCCGGCAGTTCAAACCCCAGTGCTTCCAAAGCCTTTTCCTGTTGTGGGGCAATCTCCCCATATTGATTTTCACAATCGAACACATGACGCTCGTGAATATGAGGGGTGCTTTCATCCAAGTGCAGCGCCCAATTCAGGATATGGACATGAGAGCCGAAACGCTCATTTACGATTTCCATAAATTCTGTGACGATCTCAATGAGCAATTCCGGTGGAACATGATTATCAAGCGTTCCAATCTGATAGACCGTTTCCTCTGGACAGGTCTTTTTGCTTTTGAGCAAATCTCCGGTTTCCTTATTTCTTTCAGGGTGTCGGTTCTTCACATTTCTTTCGTTCTGCCTGGTCACAAAATCACGATACCGCTGACGATAAAAAAGCTGTTCCACATCTTCAAAAGTGGCAGACAGCTCATTTTCCTTTTCGGGATTTTTGAAATTGCGGAAGCCATTGTAACAGTCCCAATAGAGATTTTGTTTGGCTCGTTCTTCGTCAATGTGTTCGCTGTTGGCAATGTCAAAACTGCGGTCATTGTGCTTCGGATTATAAACGCCATTCTTTCCGGCTCGTCCATTGTGCCTTGTTAATTTCACATGAGTTCCTCCTTTTCTTTTTGATTTCCCCGACAGGGGAGAAGGGCAGCGAAGCTGATTCCATGCGGCTTTCTGCGTCAAGTAATACCCAGTACTAAGTGGCGAAACGCCACTTAACTGGGCAAGGCTGCCGCCCTTGACCTGCACAGGGATATTGCATTCCCTGTACCCATGCACAAAGGGTTGCACCCTCCGTACTCCCGCCCGAACAAACTGACTTCGCCCCGTCCCAAGCTCTGTCAGTTCCTTCGGTTTTACAAAACAGTCCACCGGACTATTTTGCAAAAAGAAAAACCGACGCATGATCGCTTTACGCTCAATACATCGGTTTCTTCATCTGACCTTGACGGTCATATTAAGTTGTGGCAGATTGCAGATAGTCTACAAATGGATAAACAAAAACGACCAACTATGTAGCTGATCGTCCTTGCGTGGTTGCCTTAAAAAGTAGTTGATAAACACCCTACTGTTGAAAAGTTTGTTGTCATTTACATCTATTATTTTTGAATAGAAAAATTCCTTTATAGATGATAAAAGGAATTGAACCGATTACTCCAGCAAGTGTATAAATCGGGAAAGTAACAAATCCAATTATAATTTTAGGTGCGATAGGAGTTAGCCATTTCTTAACTAAACCGCTATAAAAAATCAAACCTGTTGGCATTCCAGCAAAAAGCAATCCAAAAGAAAGAATACTTCTTGTAAATCCTAATGGTTCAGGAACAGACATATTTTGACTTGTCCAAAACGCAATGTACTCAGGGTCACTAAGCTGATTCATTTGATTAAGTGCTACAAAATAACCAAGTACACAACCAATAATTAAAAATAAACATATAAGCAATATTTGTTTCAACTCTTTTTTCATATTTCATCTTCCTTTACGGTCATATTCAGTTGTCTAACATCGTACTGTTATAAAATCTATGTCATTTACGATTTTTCTTATGCTGATTTGCCCAGTAAGATTTTACAGGGATTCTTCTTCTTTTTATGTCCTCCATAAATTCTTCTTTGTCAATATTACTATCAATGGTAAATAATTTTTCTCCATTTACATATACACGCATAGAACCTTTCTTTCTCTCGCAATAGGTAATATCTTCAAAGTGAAAAGTTCTCTTTCTGCCAAAAGTTGAACGCCATGTGATTTCATCTCCGTTCACTTCCAGTTTCCACATAATCATATTCAATGAGCCGATTAAAGAAACAATAAAGAAAATGCTAAAAACGAGTGGTGGAAACAAATCATCTTGTTGAATAGCACTGGCTACCGTAGCTCCCCCAAAAAGAAACACCGCCAATACAAAAAACATAGTAAGTACTTTTTCGGTTTTTATTATATAATGCGTCCTTATTATTCCCTTTTTCTGTTCTTCCTCTCGTTCTTTAGATCTCTTTTGCTGAAGATTTACAATATATGACAAAAGAAGAAGTACAACTAAATAGGGACCTATTTGTGTAATTATATTCAAACACATTCGTAAAAAACCATTCATTTTTTGCCCTCCATAGTTCCAGCTATATAAAAATGATTGTTTGAAATCGAGTATTAAAAACCTCAATTTTTCATATCTCATTATACTTCATCAACTTAAAGAATGGAAGAAAAAATTTTGTGTACAGAGTTCCTGTTCAAGCCTTGTAACGCACATTTCTGCAAAATCCATAGTCCCCGATACTTTCCTCACGGGTGATATACAGTCGGAATTCTGTCAGCTCATGAAATAAGAAAAACCGACGCATGATCGCTTTACGCTCAATACATCGGTTTCTTTATCTGACCTTGACGGTCATATTCAGTTGTGGCAGATTACAGGTAATCTACAAATTTCCCAAAACAAAATAGGATATTTATTTTTATTCTATTCAACTACATACCCATATTCTGTGTGTGGTAAATACCTTACAGTTATCTTATCTCCTAAATCGCTACCTGTTCCCCAATATTTTAATGAATGTTCTTCTCCAGTTTTCTCATCTCTAATATGTATTCTTCTTTCACTATTAGAGTTTTCTCCTGACATTGCACCTTGTGTAACTTCTCCGGTAACTTCAACTAAATTGTTAGATAGTAAATAAGGTATATCCAAGCAACAAGGAACAGTTATAAATATACCGAGAATCAATAACCCAACAACTGCCATCACATTGATTATTTTTTCCCATTTTTGATATTTTATTTTTTCTTCTTCATTGACAGCCTTTCGTTTTATAAACTTCCCATTTTTCTTTCTATGCAAAACATACATAATTAAGACTATAAATGATACTATAATCACTCCAAAAGTTCTAAACATCAATAATGCCATAAATTTGTACTCCTTTCAAAGCGACACGCTATTTATTAACAGCTTTATCAGCTAATCTTTTATCTCCCCATGGCGTTTTCAGCATAGGCTCATTATCAATAATTCCTGCTCTTAAAATTTCAAGGGGTTTTTCTAATTGTAAGATGTTTTTATTATCTATAATAATAGCAGTTTGAAATTCCTCAAAACTTTCAAAAACTCTGTCTTGAAATATAAAAGATATATTTTCTTTACATTCCTCTGCGTTAGCAGGTAAAACACAGGAACCCATCACATATTTTTTCTCATTATAGGAAAACTCAATAAGAGTAAAAGCCATATCATTATCATAATCAGACTTGATAATTTCCATTAGATCTTTTGCTTCAATAATGAGCGTTGGCTTTTCATTTTTCTTAAAACCAAACATGAATAACACCTCCAAGAATTAACTTTATCTTATTTTTCATTATACTTCATCAACTTAACGAATGGAAGAAAAAATTTGTGTGCAGAGTTCCTGTTCAAGCCTTGTAACGCGCATTTATGCAAAATCCATAGTCCCCGATACTTTCCTCACGGGTGATATACAGTCGGAATTCTGTCAGCTCATGAAATAAGAAAAACCGACGCATGATCGCTTTACGCTCAATACATCGGTTTCTTCATCTGACCTTGACGGTCATATTCAGTTGTGGCAGATTAGCCAATTTGAAAAATTACTCTGGCACATCTACTGAGTAGCTCAGACAATCGCCTCTTTTATTGCTTTTCAAATCGTTATAATACCACATATACATCGTTCTACCATATTCTTCATATTCTATAATCCCATCTGGCTTTTGACCTTCTACTTCTAATGAGTAAATTTCTTTATCATGTGCATAGCCAAAAACGAATCTGGTATCCGGATAATTTGGATTTAAGTCTTGTTGAATATCACTTATTGTTAAAGATAAATGGATAAATTTTTTGAAGTCTCCCCCATAAGTGGTATCTGGTGTAGTGGTAGCTGGTGTAGCATTTACAAACGCATATTGTGTACTTTCATTTTCTATCTTTTTTTTGCAGCGTACAATCACAAAACCTTGAACGGGATCGTTATCACTTCCTGCCCGATAGAAAACCGTATCATACTGTTTGCCATTCCATATATGCAATATTTCATCAACATGATTAAGAAAATCTTCTGGAGCTGATAAATTTTCATGTTCTGCTTTTAAGGGGGAATTCAAAATAGCTTCTTCGATAGAGTTATAATATGTAAGTTTAGAATCGTCTTTGCCATTATCTGTCAACTTAAACTCAATATACTCATTTCCTTTGTTTTCTTCTTCCGGAACATAAGTATAACGACCATTTTCAATATGGTCATCATAATCAACAAACAGTCCAATACATATCAGCGCTGCAAAAATTAAAAAAACTATTCCTATAATGATTAGCAATATTTTCAAAAATTTTTTCATACAAAAGTCCACCTTCTTGCTTCATTTCAGTAAATTATATCATACCGACATGAACAATTCAATTCACACTCTATCAAGTAGTTTTTTACTTACCCGTAACGCGCATTTATGCAAAATCCATAGTCACCGATACTTTCCTCACGGGTGATATACAGTCGGAATTCTGTCAGCTCATGTAAGAAAAACCGACGCATGATCGCTTTACGCTCAATACATCGGTTTCTTCATCTGACCTTGACGGTCATATTCAGTTGTTTAACATCGTACTGTTATAAAATCTATGTCATTTACGATTTTTCTTATGCTGATTTGCCCAGTAAGATTTTACAGGGATTCTTCTTCTCTCTATATCCTCCATAAATTCACTATCATCAACACCGCTGTCAATAGTGAATAATTTTTTGCCATTGACATATACACGAATAGAATTTCCCTTCATCTCGCAATATGTAATATCTTCAAAGCGAAAAGTTCTCTTTCTTCCAAAAGTTGAACGCCATGTGATTTCATCTCCGTTCACTTCCAGTTTCCACATAATCATGTTCAATGAGCCGATTAAAGAAACAATAAAGAAAATACTAAAACCAATTGGTGGCAATAAATCATCTTGTTGAATAGCACTGGCTACCGTAGCTCCCCCAAAAAGAAACACCGCCAATACAAAAAACATAGTAAGTACTTTTTCGGTTTTTATTATATAATGCGTCCTAATTATTCCCTTTTTCTGTTCTTCCTCTCGTTCTTTAGCTCTCTTTTGTTGAAGATTTACAAGATATTTCAAAAGAAGAAGTACAACTAAATAGGGACCTATTTGTGTAATTATATTAAAACACATTCGTAAAAAATCATTCATTTTGCCCTCCATAGTTCCAGATATATAAAAATGATTGTTTGAAATCGAGCATTAAAAACCTCAATTTTTCATATTTTATTATACTTCATCAACTTAAAGAATGGAAGAAAAAATTTTGTGTGCAGAGTTCCTGTTCAAGCCTTGTAACGCACATTTCTGCAAAATCCATAGTCCCCGATACTTTCCTCACGGGTGATATACAGTCGGAATTCTGTCAGCTCATGAAATAAGAAAAACCGACGCATGATCGCTTTACGCTCAATACATCAGTTTCTTCATCTGACCTTAACGGTCATATTCAGTTGTGGCAGATTACAGGTAATCTACAAAAATTATTTTTTCCATATAACTTCACCACAATGCGGACACTTTTTGGGAATGATTAAATTGCTATTTTCATATTGAATTAAAGATATTTTCTTATTCTTGCGGTCACAAATATCTTTAACTTCTTTATTTACAAGACTACCTCCTTCTTCTCCTAAATATCCCAAAGTAGTCTTATACCATGGAAATTTTCCTTTACATACAGGGCATTTCCATAAAAACAGGAAAATGTATTCAAAAAAGAAAGACACCAACCACATCAAAAAGGTTAAGAAAAATATGACTAAGCAAACAAGTCTAATATAATTAGGCAACACTCCTTTTATAGGCAACATTTCTTTTAGGAAAACCGCAATCCCCCCTATAGCAAGTGATGGCACACAAATATATGGCAAAATACGAAATATTTTTTTATTCACTATACTTATCTTGTTTAATGAAGAAATATTTTTATATACAAATTCTACCTTACTTTTTTCCATATATACTGCCTCCCGAAAAGCTCACTTCTAAAATTATCTTTTGTCTATTATACTTCATCAGCCTAAAGAATAGAAGAAAAAATTTTGTGTACAGAGTTCCTGTTCAAACCTTGTAACGCACATTTCCGTAAAATTTATAGTCTCCGATACTTTCCTCACAGGCGATAGGCAACGGTCAAAACATCAGGTTTGCACCTGACATTTTAACCGCATATCAGCCCTGATTATCACAGTATCCCTGCTGGCTGTTCAGCCCATGCTTTTTCGCATATTCACTGGCTTTCTGTCTGCGTTCCTCGCTGTAAGGCGGCAGGAAGCGGATAGACAGACGGGACTTTGCCAGCACATAAGAAACACCGCCTTGAACATTGGATTTTTCCAGTCGGCAAAGGTCAGGGTACTTCTTAGCAAAAGCAGCCAACCTCTTTTTCAATCCGGCGTTGTGGGTGTAGATATTTGCCTTGTCCTCGCCCTCATTAAAGAGAACGATTGTTTCTTTCTCAATCTTCGTCAGTCTCGTCATAGCAGCCCTCCCTACGGTTTTTCAACACCCTCAGCCTGCGGTAAAAGCAACGATACCACCTTTCAACACCCTCAGCACTCAGCTTGACGGAAAGCATATAAAACAGCTTCTTCGCCGCCGGATCGGGTGCAAGGGCAGCCACCATACGCAAACGCTCGACAGTTGCTTTCAGGTTCGGACAGCCAAAGGCATAAAGGGCTTCCATTTCATTCCGGTTCATCTTCATTGTGTTTTCCTCCTTAAAGTTTGATAAATGAAAAGCGACAGACACTTCATAAGGAAATACCTGTCGCTTCGTTGACGATATAAAATTGTTGGTTTTGGACTTGATAAAATCAGCAGTAAATCATTTCCTGTCTGATGATTTCTTCGGCTCGGTTACGGATAGAGTTCATGGACTGTACCCACAACATCTGATTGTCTGCTTTCATGGTTTCGGTCACACCCTCGGCTTGTTTCATCTGCTCAATGATAAGGCTGCACCTTTCCGCTGCCTGTTCGTTCAGGTCAGCAAGGTAAGTATGCAGTTCGCCGGATAAACAGAGGGCAGATAACCTTGCAGGGCGGTACTGCTCCAAATATGTCCTGTGCAGTCTGCCCCACATACCGATAGGGCGGTGTTCCTCCGGCAGCTTCAAGTCCGGCACATAGTAATCGCCCACAAGAACATAGTCCAGACCATTGCTTTCATCATGGATTCGTGGTTTCAATTCTGTCATGCTATTTTTTCTCCTTTCACTTTTTGCCGATTTGATTTGCTTGTGGCGTTCTGTTCAAAACACACATTGCTATCAGAGCTTTTTTCTTCTGGTATACGCTCATGCTCCGCAAATTCTTTTGATTTCTCACGAATCTTTTTCATATACTTACGATTGGATTCTCGTTTTCTGCGAAGTCGTTCCGCCTCTTTTTCAGCAGCAATCCTTTCTTCCTCTGTTGGTTCATGCTGCTCCACAGGTACTTGAAATTGCCCGACATAGTTAAGATATATCTCCACCTCTGTGGTGCGGTCTGCACCTTTTCCTTGTGGCTCGTGAACCAGAATTTTGTCGATAAATTCATTTATCATGGCAGGAGTAAGTTCTGTAATGTTCTCATACTTTTTGACCAGCTTTAGAAAACGCTCCACATTATTTTGACCGCCTATAATCCGTTGCATATCAGCGGTGTCAGTCTCAATAATCTTGTTCAGCTCGTTCTGCTCATTTTCATAATCAGTAAGCATACTCTGAAAAAGTCTGTCCGGCAATCTTCCAATCACATTATCTTCATAGATTTTCCTGATAAGCATATCCAGTTCGTGAACTCGCTTCTGATTTCTTTCAATGCGGTTTTTTACAGTTTCAGAAATAGCAATATCTTTCATCGCCGATTCTTCTTGCAGAGAATAGACAAACTCCTGCTCATTCAAAGAAACATAATGGCTTTCCTTTTTTATCCGAATAAGTACTGCTTCTTCTTTATCCTAATCTTCCACATTATTTATCAATCACATTACAGATATTTTTTCATCCTTTAATCTCATTAGCAAAACTTCTACATTTTCATTATATCTGTCTATTTTTATTGGTTTTTCTCCTTTTACATAAATAATTATGTACTCCTTTTCTATTATACTTTTGTGTTGCTCAACCTTTGTAATCTCTTTAAATTCAACTGTCCGCATTTTCTTTAGAAAATCTTTCTTATAAAGTTTGTCTTGTACTTCCAGTTGATCATACCAATAGACACCGCTGTAATAAAGCAACAGTAAATCTATCACTCCCAGCAACAGATACATCCAAATTTTCCCATCTCGAGTCAAAAATAATACAATTGTAAAAAAAGTATAAATGCAGAAACCTATGATAGGCAATATTTTCCGGATAATCATTGGCTCTACGATGCAGTGCTCTTTCGTAGATGGAATCAATTCTTCTTCATCTATCCCCCTTTTTTTCAAAATAATTAGTAAATCATAAACATCTCCTTCTGCATCCATTTCATACTGGAATATCTTTTTCTCCCCTTGATAAAAGCGATATTGATTTCTTCTCTTTCCTACGCATCTTGTAATATCTTCAATTCTATATTTCCTTGTAATTCCTAATGCAGAACGGTAGATAATCTCTTGTGTGTCATATTCTATCTTCCATATGTATCCATATAATGTCAGAACAATTCCTAATACTGTAAATCCTATAGATACCAACAAACAAATCAACATAAAATAACAATTTTCTATCTGTTGTACAAATTCCCATTTGAAGATCTGACTTAAAATAAAAGCAATAGTTGTACAACCAAAAAATATTCCGCATGGTAATCCTACTTTCAAGATGCTGGGTGCTGTAATTATATATTTTTTTGTCTGCTTTCTGGATTTCTGCTTTTTTGTTACCTCAACGTCTTTCTGTTCCTTATATTTTTTCATAGCGTATTCAGCTATTCTTATGGATAAAAGAATGCTGATTACTGGTACAAGTTCTTTAATATTCATAGCTGGTCTCCTATCCCATTACTCCACAAATTTCTAACGTTTCTTCACCATCTTTATCGACCTTAATATTGTTGCTTAATATCAACATTATCCAATCATCACTGTTTTCTATTGGCAAAAAATCTTTTAACATATCTTTAATATATCCTTTTATATTTGCATGCCCTTTAATTACATATATGTCAGTTTCATATTCCAGCTGATTAGCAAGTAGTTCTTTACTATTTCCAACTATTGATGATTGAGCGTATTTTTTTAATAATTCTTTGTGTTTTAAGGCATACGAACTATCAACTCTTCGTCTGAGTCCGCTTGGAGTCTTCCCACTTGCTTTTATTTCATCTAATACTTTTTTTCTCGCATCTCTTGTCTTTGCATTTGCAGATATTTCCTGAGCAGTCGGTGTTTTTCCTGCCTTAGCATTTCGTATACTGGTAAATTTATATGCAATCCCACCAACAACACCACTAACCATCGCATCTTCTGCCACCTGTCCTATATCTATTTCCCCACTTTCCCCATACTGCTTCAACACACTGTTAATTCCTCCTCCAACTCCAGCCGATAATCCTACAGCTACTGATCCTACACCCGGAATCGCACTTACTCCTGCAACAATTCCGCCTTCAATAGCACTTCCAAAAAAAGAACCAACATTAAATTTTTTCTGTTTTCCTCTCGCAATATTTATCCCTTGCGATATTAAATTTATTCCTGCTCCTACACCTGCTCCAATAGCTGCTGTAGCTAAAATCGCTGTTATCAGAAATTTTCCATTCAGATCAATGTATGCTAACGGGTTTTCAGCACAGTATTGATACTTGTTAATAGAGTAAGGGTGTCCCGTAACTCCGCCTACGAAATCTTCACTAACAAATCTTCCGACTTCCGCCTGATACTCTCTTGCCTGCGCATAATAGGTTCCTGCTACATTGTCTCTCTGGTAGCCTGTATAGCCAAACACTTGCAAGACTCCCTGGTTCCCATACAGATCCTCTCCAAAAGCTCCGTATCCATAGGTTTCTCTGGTAAATCCGCTTTCATCTTCAATACGTAGTGGGCTTCCCAGTTCGTCCTGAAGGTAATAGTTCCTTTCCCCATTCTCTTCATACGCTGCCACATTCCCGTCCCAGAAGTATCTCTGGCTCCGGTTTTCCTCTGTCCGCTCCAGAAGGTTATAATACTGCCTGGTCAGGTCCAGGGTATAGGTGATCTGCCGGCTGTTTCCGATTTCCATGCCGATCCTGCTTTGTGGGTCCAATTTCTCCAGCTTCTCTTTTGGAAGGACACCTTCCTGCTTTCCTATCCGGTGTCCCAGTCCGTTGTACTGGTATCTTGCCTGTTTTCCTGCCGCATCCACTGCTTCTTCCAGACGGTTGATGGCACCATAGACATACTGTTTTTTCCATGCCCCATTTTCTTGGATGCCGGTTAGGTTTCCTCTCTTATCGTAGCCGTACTCTTTCCAGACTTCTCTATGCTTTTCGCTCACCATCTGGTTGAGGATATTGTACTGGTACGAAGTCCTTTCGCCATTTTCTTCTTTCCATGTACGGTTTCCAAAGGCATCATATCCATACGCTGTCTGTATCTGTCCGTCCTTTTGGATTTCTGACAGTCTGCCCAATGCATCATACCCATAGCTGATGATCCGGCCTCCCTCTTTTAGTTCGAAAAGTCGTATCTGCTCATCATAGCCATAGTGCACGGTTTTTCCATCTGTATACAATTACATTCCTTCAGGATATATGATATTTTTCCCTTCTTTTTCCATTCGTTTCATAAAGTTAGAAAAATGCTCACACATTCCATCTACAAAAAAGGCTTTTTTCTTTCCCCCTTCCACATATATTTTCATTCCTCCTCTAGTCACTTTCCCATAACTAATATCAGAAAATTTCCAATGACGTTTAAAAATAAATGCTTTCACCACAGTAATATCATCACCATCTACAATGATATCCCATACCCCTTTTATAGGAGCTACCATGAGTAAAAAACCCGGAATTATTACAACTAATATAAAAATCACCATAATTGGTAATGGGATGTCCTGATTTTCTACTTGAGCAAAAACCAAGGCACCAATGACTATTATCATTACTATAGTTCCCAATCCTGCAAAATCTAGTGGAGCTCGTACGACAAATTTTTTCAATGCTCCTGTTTTTTTCCTACTTTTTTTTGCTAATAAGTCCATTATTCCCGTTACAATAAATGCTACAATAAGAATTCTTAAAAAAAGCATACTCTTTCCTCCTACTATTCTAGGCATAATACAGCTTCTAGTTCCTCGTTTGTAATAGTTTTTAGCATTTTATCTAAAATTTGGTTGGTATAATTTTTTATTTCATTTGTTTCCGTTACCCATTCCTCCCCTTGATTATAAATATCATTTAATATACGTTTAAGTTCCTCTTTTATATTTATTCCTGGCATATAACTTGATTGTAAATCTGTAACTTTATCAATTACTTCCATTCCAGATACTCCTATAAATCCATTCATATATGTACTAAATCTTGGTTTAACAATCTTGTTATTTTTCCAAGCATTTCTAGCACGTGTAATTTGACTTCTATAGTACCTATCAGATTTAAAAATTTTATTTCCCCACTTAGTACCTTTTATTTTCCCAAAATTTCCCTCTATTTCTTTGATACCGTCTGTCGTTTTTTCATTTAACCATTTTTTTGCCAATTGACGCTGTAATAAGTACCTGACACCTCATCTCTTTGGTAGCCCGTATAACCAAACGGCTGTATCTTCCCCTGGTTCTGGTACAAAAATGGTATTATTTTCTATTCTTTTTTAATTGATTGACATAATAAGATTTTACTGGTATTCTTCTCCTTTTTATATCTTCCATAAATTCTGTTTTGTCTATATTGCTATCAATCGTAAATAACTTTTCTCCATTTACATACACTCGAATAGAACCTTTTTTTCTTTCACAATATGTAATGTCATCAAAATAAAATGTCATCTTTTTACCAAATGTGGAACGCCATATGATTTTATCTCCATTCACTTCAAGTTTCCACATTATCATATTCAATGATCCGATTAAAAAAACAACAAATGCAATACCAAACACAAAAAGAGGGAAGAAATCTTCCTGTTGAATAACACTTGCCACCACCAAACCACCTGTAAAGAAGATTCCTATAATAAATATAATAGTTAATATTTTTTCTGTTTTTACTACATAACAAGTTCTAATAATACCCTTTTTCTGTTCCTCTTCCCTTTCTTTAGCCTTTTTTTGTTGAGCTCGTCCAATATATCCTAAAACAGCGAACACAGCCAAATATGGCATCATTTGTATAAATATTTCAAAAAACATATATGTTCCTCCATTTTCATTTTACTTCCTATGCTTCACATCGTTCAACATTATTTATTCCTTGTGTGGTTCCTAATTGTAATATCATTACTTTTTCCTGCAATTTTTTCCCAAAATTTTCCCCTATTTCTTTGATACCGTCTGTCTTTTTTTCCTTTAACCATTTTTCTGCTAATGAATCCTGTAGTTCTTCAAGTTCAGATACCTTTTTTATTGCACGTTGATAACTTTTTCCATGTTGCCGTTTTTTGTCATATCCCGCCTTATGTAATTTCGCCTTATATACATCGTCATTTGTTTTTCTCAATTGTTCTTGAACCGTAGGTCCTTTCCCTTTAATTTTATATTTTCCAACACCATAAGTTACGGCATCAATACCTCCAGCTATCACTACTGAGTTCCAATCAACCTCATTCAATTTTTTATCGTCTGCATAAATTTGAGATGCAACACTAGTAGCTGCTCCTGTAGCACCCGTAGCAAGTATGCCACCAACTATTCCAATTCCACTTCCTGCAATTCCACCTTTTACAGCACCACTTACTGCATCTACCGCCACTTCTTTCAAGTTTACCTTTCTATCCAAAACCACTTGTGTTACTATTGATGAAATTCCAGATACTAAAAAACCAATCCCTGCTCCTGCAATTATTGTTGGAAATTCCCCATCATAATCCACATATTTAAAAGGATTATCCCAACAATATCCATATCTATTAAGTGTTTCTGGATACTCAATAAAGCCGACAATCAAATCCTGCCCTGCAAACCTTCCGTTCTCTGCGAGATATTCTCTCGCCTGGGCATAGTAGGTTCCTGCTATCTCATCTCTTTGGTATCCCGTATAGCCAAACGGCTGTATTTTCCCCTGGTTCTGATACAGGTCTTCCCCAAAGGCTCCGTATCCATAGTTCTCTTTGATTGTTCCAACGCTGTCCTCAAGCCTCAGCGGGCTTCCCAATTCGTCCTGAAGGTAATAGTTCCTTTCCCCATTCTCCTCATACGCTGCCACGTTCCCATCCCAAAAGTATCTCTGGCTTTGGCTTTCTTCTGTCCGCTCCAGAAGGTTATAGTACTGTCTGGTCAGATCCAGGGTATAAGTAATCTGACGGCTGTTTCCAATCTCCATGCCGACTCTTCTCTGCGGGTCCAGCTTCTCCAGTTTTTCTTTTGGAAGGACACCCTCCTGCTTTCCTACCCGGTGTCCCAGCCCGTTATACTGGTATCTTGCCTGTTTGCCTGCCGCATCCACCGCTTCTTCCAGACGGTTCATTGCTCCATAGACATACCGCTTCTTCCATGCCCCATTTTCAAGAATAGCGGTTAAGTTTCCTCTCTTATCATAACCGTACTCTTTGCGGATTTCCCCCTGTCTTTCGCTTACCAGCTGGTTCAGGGCATTATACTGATAAGAGGTTTGTTCCCCGCGTTCTTCTTTCCATGTACGGTTTCCAAAGGCATCATAACCATACTGTGTCTGGATTTCTCCGTCCTTTTGGATTTCTGACAGCCTGCCCAGGGCATCATACCCATAACGGTACTGTCCGCTCTCACGCTCCAGCCCTCTTCTTTCCTTGGTGATTCCGGTCTTATTTCCCAAAAGGTCATACAGATAGGTGTAGCGGTCAAGGATGCCCTCCTGGTCTTGATGCAACAGTTCTGTCAGCTGGTCTTTTTTGTCGTAAGCATAGGTGGTCTTTGTTCCATTCGGGAACTGTTTTTCACACAGTCTTCCCACCGGATCATACCCATAGGTAATGACGCTGTCTCCTTCTTTTAATTCCGAAAGCCGGAGCTGCTCATCATAGCCATAGAAGACCGTTTTTCCATCCGGATAGGTAATGCTTCTTCTCTCTCCTGCTTTTCCATAGGTATAGGATACTTCCCTTCCATCCGGGTACTGCACCTTTTGTGCCCTTCCCAGTGCATCCGGGGTGATCCTTGTGCTTCCCAGCCAGTCCTGTATCTCAATCAGCTGCCGGAGCGGATTATAGGACAGTTTCACTTCCTTTCCGTCTGCATACTGGATACCGGATAAGTCTCCCTGTTTTGTATAAGCATACTTGGTCAGATACCCTTCCTTATCCAGTTTTCCAAGAAGCTGCCCCTTTTTATCATAGGTATAGGTTTCCTTCTGTCCCAGTGCATCGACAGTTTCTGTGACCTGTCCCCGCAGGTCTCTGGTATAACGGGTGATCTGACACAACCGTTTCCTTCCATTCTGTCTCTCTGCTTCCAAAAGTTTTGCATCCATACCGGATACTTCTGTATCCTCCTTCAGGATTCCCTCTGCACCATACTGGCGGATCTCAATGAGCCGGTCACAGACATCGTACCGATATTCCGTTTCATTTCCAAGGGCATCCGTCACCTTCGCAAGCTGCCCGCTTAAGGTATAAGCATACTGTTTGAAATAATCAATATCAATCATAAGCAGAGACAATGGCTTACCTGCCAGTTTCTTTTTATTTTTTTTCATATACCCTGTCAAATACTCACGGTTATACAATCTGCTCATGTGATCGGTGTAGCTCTTTTTTCGCCATTTTATCAGCAAAAATACAATATCAGCTAATATAATAATTCCTATGACACTTATAACTGTAATGATGATTTTTCTGATTTGATGCTGTTCCGTCAAAGAATAATATTGATGAATTTTTTCCGAATATTCTATATAATCAGTACTTAACTGCTGATTTTTAAGTTCAATCACTTTCACATATTGTTCACGGGTTGCGATATATGCATCCGTATTATTTTCCTGCATATAAATATCTGCCATATCAGAATAAGCATTTTTTTCGAGTCCAAGCCCCGCATCTGCTGAACATCTGACAATCTGCTGATACAACTCTAATGCTTCATCAAATCTTCCCTGTTCCTTATACCATCTTGCATAGGAATAATCTAAATACACATCCTTATTCAAAGAATATTCCACATCATCTGTGTTCAGCAACTCCTTTGCAGTTTCCAGTTCATACTCTGCCTGTTCAAGATTGCCCTCATCTATATACAGCTGTGCTCTTAGATTTCCCCGCAGAATTTGGATATCATCTTTCTGTGCTTCTGGTAATTTAGGTATCAATTCATCTAGCTCCTCCAGCACAGAAAGCACTTTTTTATGCTGTCCCAGCTCAAGATATGCGGTTCCTTCATTGACCAAAGCAAGACTGGCATCTGCCACCAGGTGATCATCCTCTCTTTTTCGGAAAATCTCCAAAGATTGCTCATAATATTCGATTGCTGCTTGATACTGTTCCAATCCATAAGCATTATCTCCAAGCACTGCAAAAAATTTTGACATGTATTTGGAATGATTCGGAATCAGAGGAGAGGATTCCAAGATCTCAAGGCCACGCCAACAATATTGTAAAGCAGCGGAATAATCCCCTGCTATCGAATATAATTGCCCAATGTTTCCATACAGCCTAACCTTACTTTCAGCTTTCAGTCCCTTCACATTTATCACATACTCTTCTAAAAGTCTGGCACCTTGCTTGTTATCCTCCTGGTTTTCCAAAAATATGGATGCGATTCTCCAGCATAGATCAACGTTATTTCTATACTCTTTTGATTGTGCCATATAATGTAACGCTTTTCGACTGTTTTCTGCGAAATCTTCTATTTCTCCTTCATCATATTGAAGCGATTCATTCAGTAGAACGTATGTATAGATTTTGATAAAATCATCGTCTTGTTCTTGAATTTTTTCCGCCGCTGAAGTAAACTCTTTCACCGCCGTCCGATAATCCTCCTTTGCATAAGCAGTTACACCTGCCAGAAAATCATGCTGACTGTTTTTTTCTGAAGACTGGAGATATGTTTTTATCTCGCTATATTGCTTTGTTTCTATCTCCTCTCCTTCTACGATAGCCTTTGCATAAGACAAAAGGGATTCCGCTTCACTTTCACGTGGTTTACTGATAAGCAGAACAATTGCCAACAACATTACTATTCCTACTATCAAAAATCTAATTTTCTTTATCATTCGTATCTCCTGACAATTTTTTCATTCATTTTTATCTCCCTCTATCTTCGGATGGAAACGGCCATACGGTGATAGGTATGGCGGATTCCACGGATAACCTTTCCGTATTCCAAAATATTTTCAGGCAAAGCCATTCCGCCATATCCCGCATCTCCAAGATGATGCAGATCTGTTCCTGTCATTTTACACATTAACGCAATTTCTTTTATCGTATCTGTGTCCGCTCCCTCCTGAGAGGTTCCGATTGCTGTCAGTGTCATCTTTCCAAGACTGTGCGCGCACACTACTAAACTCCTCACATATTCCATCGTAATCCCCGGCACTGTTCCAGGCGCCGGAAGCAAGATAATATCAGCTCCTGCCTCTGCGAAAGCACGTACATCTGCTTCCGTTAAAATATGTTCTCCACACTCAGATAAAATTCCGGACGCATGCATTTTTCCGGCAATCAGCACCACCTGTTCTCCCAAATGCTCTCTGTAAAGCTTCAAGGTATCCGTAATCGCCGCATTTGTGACCCCAATTCCCGGATTTCCGGTTAGCACAATGAAATCCACGCCCATTTCCACTGCTGTTTTTGCATTTTCAAGTGTCGCTACACGTCCGCCGGAAAGTTTCCACATCTCATTTGTCTCAACACTGCTTTCTTTTCCTTGTTCCAATGGCTCCAAATTAATTCCGACAGGTCTTCCCGTCAATTGTTTTATTTTTCGAATAACTTCTCTATCCTCTGTCTTAGGCAATCCCTGAATCACTGGATGATTGACATCAAACATATTCAAAAGAATCATATCTGCTCCCATCGACGCCACAAATTCTGCGTTTGTCACATCCCCCAGCATCGGTTGTAATATCCCGATTGTCTCACACACAAGAACTCTTCCCTCACTTGCGGAAATTGCCTCAAGAAGTTCTTTCTTCTTCATATTCTCAAAATCTGATGCCGTACAATCTAAAAATCGTTTCATAATCTTCACCATTCCTCTCGTTTTAATTCATAGTCTATAATTATTGCATTTCACCAGCCCACTCAAATCCTTTTTTAGCTGCAATTACAGCGATGATTTCATTGATTACCGCCGCTGCCGCAATTGTTCCCTGAATAATTTTCGCACAGTCCGGTGCCAGTCCTGCTAATACAGACACTGCAATTCCAGTAAACACAAGCGATACTCCTGAATGCGGCAAAAGGGTAAGTCCAAGCTATTTTTTGACACTTTCAGGTGATTTTGTAACACTCGCTCCAAAATATGCCCCAAAATATTTACCTGCAGCACGGACAATGATATAAATCGCAGTAAACATACCTGCACCTAAAATCAAATGATAGTCCAAAGGAGCTCCAAGATTCAAGATCACAATAATCATCGCAATTCCTAAAATCGGGTTGAATCCCTGCATAATCTGCTCCAGTCTCTCCTCTGTAACCATATTGGAAAATGCGGCTGAAAAAGCCATTCCCATCAACATAAAGTTCAAAACCGGGCTTGGCATCACGAAATGGTTAAACACAAATCCAACAGCCGATGTCACTAAAATCATCCCGATTAAGGTAGCCATCGTTGCAAATGCATTCTATTCTCTTTTCAATAGCATTCCTGCAAAAAATCCTATCACCGCTCCTATTATTAACGGAAGGATCACAACCAAGGCAATCATATACGCCGGAAGTTCACCTGACGACGGATTCCCCACAACGATTGCAATTGTCGTAAAGAACACAATACATCCTACAATATCATCCAGCGCAGCCATCGGAATCAGTGTTCCGGTAACCGGTCCTTTTGTGTTAAACTCTCTGACGATCGATAATGCCGGCGCCGGCGCAGTCGCCAACGCGATTCCTCCAAAAATAAACGCCAGATAGACCAGAATATCCGATAAATAGAATACCACGCCGAATACCAACGAGACAACAAAAAATGTTCCCAGTGACTGCGTAAGTGTTGTGATGACAATCGATTTTCCGGAACGTTTGATTTTGTTCCAGACAAGTTCCGTTCCTATCATAAGACCGACTGCACATTCCAATACATGTACGACAATCTGATACCAGCCTGCATCCAAAGTTTCCTGATTCATCACTGCAAACGCATGCGGTCCGAAAACCATCCCCGTAATCAGCCATCCCAAAATGGACGGCAATTTTAATTTGGAAACCAGCTTTCCGATGCCCAACGCAAGAATTACCATAATCAATAAACGTAATATTTGTACTAACATTTTGTATCCACTCCTCCTGTCTCTTTTGCGATTCCATATAACATAATGTTCAGCATTTGTTCTAATTTTGATTCATGATTTTCTATAACCGATTTTATTTCATTGTCTTTATCCGATTTCTCGCGGAAATATCTGTTAAACATTTCTTGAAACATAATAAAATATTCTAGCGCAAAATCTTCTGAAATTCCTTCTCTCAGTTCCAGACGCCCGAGCAGATTTCGATACCGTTTTGCAAGATACATGTCATATCCCTTTTTCAACTGCCGGATATCCCCTTGGAGATGCTTCGGAGGCTGCAGGATACTGTCAAAGAATATATTGCAGCAATACGGATTCTCTGCGAAAAATACTTGTCTGGAATGTAATATTTCCTGCAATTCACTTTGTACGTCCGTAAAATCGTCCTCTGTCCTTTGTAAATATTCCGTCATCTGTGCATAACACTGCCCGACACATTGCAAATACAGCTGATCTTTATTCTTAAAGTTGTGATAAATCAAACCTTTTGAAATCTGATTTTCAATGCACATCGTATTGAGCGATGCCGCATCATAGCTTTTTGTTCCAAATTCTTCCATTGCAGCCGCCATAATTTTTTCTTTTGTTCGTTTTGTTTTTTCACTTTGTTTCAAAATAATCCCTCCAATAAAATAAACCATATAGTCTATTATGCAAATAATAGACTATATGGTCAATATATTGTCAACTATTTTGTCACTACTCCATCACAAAACTTCCAAGATCGTATACCTCTATCTCGCCATCTGTTTCAGACTGTAAAAATCTTACTTTCTGGTTCAATTTCTCACTGTATACTCTTGTCGTCATCACTTCCTCACCATCATTAATAAAAATCTCAATGGCAGAAGTATCTGAATACACAGTCATATTCTTAAGACTGTCCAGCTTCACTGTGCGCTGTTTTCTTCCATGCCCGCTTTTTCCAAGTTCCAGCTTCAGAATGTGATCCTTGTAAGTCAAAGTCACATCGTCCCTGAGACCGAGTATCATCGCAGCATTCTCATCGTCTCTCTTTACAGACAACTCAAAACAGCAGTCTGTCGTCGTCCACTCACCAAAAGATGTAATACTTGTGACCATTTTATTTTTTCTCAGACTTTTTAATTCTTCTAATGGCTTCTGTATTAGCTTTCCATCTTGATATGTTAAAACTCTCGGCATTGTCAGTGCATGGATCCAATCATATTCCACTGTTGCATCATTGTCATAATCCGCATCAGGAATTCCCATCCAGCCAATCAGAATTCTTCTGCCGTTTTCATCAAGAAACGTCTGTGTGGCATAGATGTCAAACCCTTTATCCAATTCATGAAATTCCCCAAGTTTATATTTCTTATTTTCAAAATCCATCTCAATCGGGAAATATCCGCATTGATACACATTCTGATAATCATGTCCGCTCTTTGGAACCCCCTGCGGGCATGCAATCAAAATTTCCTGTCCATCTACTTCAAATAAATCCGGACATTCCCACATATAGCCGAATTTTTCTTCTGGCGCAATCCGGTCAAAATACTTCCATGTCATCAAATCTTCTGATTCAAACAGAAGCACACAGCCTTTTGACTCACAATCCCTTGCTCCCTGAACCATATAATATCTGCCGTTCTTCGCAAATATTTTCGGGTCTCTCACATGCTTTGACATATCTGCCGGATAGTCTGAATTCGTCATCACAAGTTGTTTTTCACCTGCATGCACGCCATCCTCACTTACCAGATGAATCGTATTCTGCTCTCTTCCTTCTAATATATAATCGTAGTCCTTGTCTTGCAATTTTACATTTCCGGTGTAAAAATAATGGATTTTGTCTCCGTCCACAAATGCCGACCCACTGTATACACCGTCTCTGTCCCAGTCACAATCCGGAAACAGGAACGGCTCGCACTCCTGAAAATGAATCCAGTCTGTTGTCGTATAATGTCCCCATAGTTTCGTTCCCCAGCCTGCCAAAAACGGGGTGTATTGGAAGTAAATATGATTGATGCCCTGAAACTCACACAAGCCATTTGGATCGTTCATCCAACCGGTCGGCGGCATCAGGTGAAAATGTAAGCGGTTCTCATCTTTCTTCACCGTCTCTCTCATATATTGATAATCCGGTATTTGCTTTACATAATCTTCTCTGTTCATCATAATATATAACCTTCTATTCCTTCTACTTTTATCTTATTTGTGACTCTTTTTCCATGCTATTTTTCCAAAACAGATTGTGCAGATCGCTCCGATCGCCAATGCGATCAAATGTGCGATAATATAGTTCAGATATCCGTGATTTGCCGGGTTTGCAATCGCAATTCCCGGAACAGCAGTTGTCCCGAATCCAAATGCCGTCAATTTTGAGAAATACACATACGCACCTGCCGCAGCACCGCCGATACATCCTCCAATCAAAGGATAACGATATCTTAAGTTTACCCCAAAGATTGCCGGCTCACTGATTCCAAATAACGTAGAAAGGAAACTTGGAATACACAATTCTCTGGCTTTTAAATTTTTCCAGTTTACTGCCAGATATCCAAGCACAGCTCCACCTTGTCCCATCAGGGCAACTGACATCAGTGGATTGATAAAGTTCGTTCCCGTACTTGCAATGAGCTGCGCTTCCACGGCGCCGATAATATGATGCAGTCCCGTAATAACTACCAGCTGCTGAATTCCTGCAAACAGTGCATAACCGAATACTCCAAGGTTGTTCGTTCCCCATACCATTGCATCTGTAATTCCATTAGAAAGAATTCTTCCCACCGGTCCGATAACTGTAAATAACAGAACGGTAGAAATAAACACCGTCAGCAATGGCGCAACTAAAAGTTTGATCACATCCGGTATCTTTTTGTTGAAAAAGACATCAAGCTTTGCAACCACATATCCCATCATAAGCGCGATAATAATTCCGCCCTGGAATCCCACCAATTCAATCTTGAATCCAAACAAACTGATGATTTCCGGCTGCGCCAATCCCTGTGCTGCCTGATATGCATTTGCCAAAGATCCATCTAACATAATCGCTCCTACAACCATACCAAGCACCGGATTTCCGCCGAATCGCTTGGTCGCTGAATAGCAGACTGCCATCGGTAAAATAGAGAAAATTCCGTTGGATGCGAGACTCACCAGTTTATTGATCGCATATAGTGTATCGTATTTTTGAACAACTTCCAGACCTCCAAGCACACCTGTCAGTCCCATAAGAAGCGCTGCCGCCAACAGCGCCGGCATAATTCCGATAAATACATCCGACAATGCCTTTACCACTGCCTGAACCGGGTTTTGTTTCTTTGCACTTTCTTCTTTTAATTCCCCAAGAGACATATTTTCTGTATGCGTATATTTTGCAAACACTTCATAGACATCGTTTACCGTTCCTGCACCGAAAATAAGCTGCAGCTGGTTTCCTGCCACAAATGCCCCTTTTACTTTATTGATATTTTCTAATTTTTCCATATCCGCTTTATCATTGTCCTTCAAGACAATTCTAAGTCTTGTTGCACAGTGTGCAGAGCCTTGGATGTTATCCATTCCTCCTACACCATTCACAATTTCTTCCGAAATTTTCAGATACTCTTCTGATTTGTTCATTTTATTACCTCCTATGTTTTGGAACCGGTTTCTTTTATACATATTATATTTTCTACATTAACAAATGTCAATAAACATATATGATAAAAAATATTTTTGGAATCGGTTCCAAAAATACACTCTTTTTTTTGTATAAAATACACAAAAAGAGTTCGAACCCGAACTCTTTTCACACAACCTATCTTGCCTGTTTTACACTTTTTCTTTCTACCAAATGATACGGTATAATCTGTACTCTGCTCACCGGTTTCCCCTGTATCATCTGAATGATCGTCTCCGCACTGACTTCTCCCCAGTTCTCCCAGTCAAATGCAACGGTAGTCAGCGGCGGCGTCAGAAGCTCACTTGTCTCATAATTGCCAAATCCCATAACCGACACTTCTTTTCCGATCGCAATATTTCTCTTTGCCAGCGCTTTGTACACTCCCTCTGCGATTCTGTCTGTCGCACAGATAACTGCATCGGGAAGTGCTCTTTCCTGTAATAATCTTTCCATATTTTTCACTGCATCCTCATAGAAAAACGTCGTCTCCACCAACTCGATCTGTGGAACCTGGCATGACTGCAGTCCATCTGTCACACCTTGTTTTCTCTGTTTTCCAACAGCAGGGTCTTCTTCTCCCACCCAGAATACAACTACATCCTGAACTCCTTTGCTTCCCAGATATTTTCCCGCATCCAGACCTGCATGATAATCATCGTATACAACTGAACTCCCATATGGAAACCGTTGCCCCAAAAACAGGATTGGAATCTCCGACTGTTCTACAATCTCCCGATGCCGGTTCGTGATACCGGTTGACAATACCATCATCCCATCTACATTCATTCTTTTGAGTCTTTCCATACACCGTACTTCTTCTTCTAAATCATTTCCTGTATGCATGATCATCGGCGTATAACCTGATTTTTTCAAATATGCCACAATCACTTCTACAAGACGCGGTGTTGTAACCGAGTTAAATCCCGGCACAACCAGTCCGATAATCTGACTGTTCTTTGCACTCAGTCTTGCAAATACATTCGGCTCATAGTGATTCTCCTCAATTACTTTCTTTATTTTCTGACCGGTCTCATACCGTACGCTTCCACCATTCAGGTAACGAGAGACCGTACTTTTTGCCACCCCAGACAGCTGCGCAATATCATTGATTGTCATTTTATTTCCCATCTCTATCCGATCCTTTTACATTTCTATTCTCCCCCTATTATACACACTTTTCCCTTGTTATTCTATATAAAATTGTCTATAATAATGACATCACTAG
This sequence comes from Coprococcus phoceensis, assembly GCF_900104635.1. NCBI lineage: Bacteria > Bacillati > Bacillota > Clostridia > Lachnospirales > Lachnospiraceae > Coprococcus > Coprococcus phoceensis. The sequence continues at coordinate 209,414 of NZ_FNWC01000007.1, read as the reverse complement.
AAAAGGAGATGTATCACAATGAGAGCTTACGAGCGACTTTTAAAATACGTCGTAGTACGTACACCAAGTGATGAGAACAGCGAGACCGTTCCTTCATCACAATGCCAGTTCGATTTGGCAAATATTTTAGTAGAAGAGTTAAAGGCACTTGGCATCGACAATGCGTATGTCGATGAAAAATGTTTTGTCTATGGAAAATTAGCTGCTACACCGGGTTACGAGAACGCTGTCAAACTCGGATTTATCGCACATATGGATACGGTATCTGATTTCTGCGATCACGATACCACACCTGTTATCACAGAGAATTACAACGGAGAGGACCTTGTACTCGGAGCAAGCGGTCGCGTATTAAGCGTGAAAGACTTCCCTCACCTTCCTTCTTTAAAAGGGCGCACTCTGATCACAACAGACGGAACAACCGTCTTAGGAGCAGACGACAAAGCCGGTATCGCTGAGATTATGACTATGTTAGAGCGAATCATTACAGAAAATATTCCACACGGACAGATCTGTGTTGCATTCACACCGGATGAGGAGATTGGTACTGGCGCACAAAGCTTCAATGTAGAAATTTTTGATGCAGACTTTGGATTTACTTTAGACGGAGACACAGAAGGTGAGATTCAATATGAGAACTTTAATGCCTGCAAAGCAGATTTTGAAATTACAGGCTTTAACGTACATCCAGGTTCCAGCAAGAATGCCATGATCAACGCAAGCCTTGTTGCTATGGAGATCAATTCTTTGCTTCCTGGCACAGAGACTCCTCGTGACACAGAAGATTATGAAGGATTCTATCATCTGATGAGTATGACAGGAGAGGTTGCCTCTGCATCACTGCACTATATTGTGCGCGACCATGACGCTTCTCTGTTCGAGGCAAGAAAGAATACTTTGAGACATATTGAAAAGATCATGAACGAAAAATGGGGTGAAGGAACTGTGCGTCTGACACTCACAGAGCAATACCGCAATATGGCAGAAGTGGTCGCAACCTGCATGCACCTGATTGAAAATGCCCAACTTGCCGCAAAAGCTGCCGGAATCACACCACTTGTAATTCCAATTCGCGGCGGTACAGATGGATGCCAGCTAAGTTTCCGAGGACTTCCTTGTCCGAATCTTGGAACAGGCGGTCACGGATATCACGGACCATATGAACACATCACAGTTGAAGGAATGGATCTCGCAACAGATATGGTTTTAGAATTAGTAAAATTATATGCAAAATAAAAACAACGACGGGGAAGCGTGACGCTTCCCCGTTTCTATATTATCAATGCGGTTTGAATCCTTCCCCGCGCACTTCATTTGATTCCATCGTCACTAAGAATGCCGCTCTGTCCACTTCTTTTACCGCTTTTTGTACCATGTGCATCTGCTTGCTGCTGCATGCACACATCACAACTTGCTTTTCTTCTTTTGAGTAGCTTCCTACTCCTTTTAGCAGTGTAGAGCCTCTCTGTGTCAGTTCATCAATTTTATCCGCAACTTCCTGACCATGTTCTGTCACAATCAATGTCAGTTTTCCCGCATCCATACCATACATGACCTTATCGACTACTACCGACAAAATATAAGTCGAGATCAAACCATAGATAATCTTATCCACATTTCCACCGATCAGCACACCACTTGTAAGTACAATGGCAAAATCCAATACAATAATAATCTTTCCAAGTGACAGATGTGGTCTCAAAACTCGAATCGCCATAATGACGAAATCTGCACCACCTGTGGAAGAATCTCTTAGATAAATAAGTGCATATCCAAGTCCTGAAAAAATGCCCATGCAAATGCAGGAAAGCATCAAGTCTCCCTCATATACCGGAAACATCGGAGCGACAACGTCCATAAAAATCGTAGAAATCACCATCGTCTTTAAGGATTTCAGCAAAAAAGTCTTTCCCAACAGCTTATAACAGATGATAATGATAGGAATATTTAAGACTGCCGTCATAACACCAATCGGAATCCCAAAGAAATGATAAAATATAATCGCAATACCGGAAATACCTGCTACCGGAAATCCGGACGCGACCGCAAAATTATAAACCCCCACTGCAATAAAAAAACTTCCTACTATATCTGCCACTATATCCAATCCAACTTCTTTTACTTTACCCGGTCTCATATAACTCATACCGCCCCTTTCTATATCATATGTCATCTTTTAGCATTTTTTCCCAAACAAAAAGCACCTACGAATCATACAGATATAATTCGCAAATGCTCTTCTAAATATTACTATACTCTTCTATAAAAAAACTGTCAATACTATTACGCCTAAATTATGGAATTTTTAAAAGCCAAAATCATCTCATTTGTCAGACTGATATTTCTTTCTGTCACAGGAATCTCCTCCCGCTCGAACCATTCCGCCAATGCCAGCTCCTCTTGGTCCAATGTAATTTCCGAGTCTCCGTCCAAATTCGCAAAAAATCCCATCAAAAGCGTATCCGTAAAGGACCATGGCTGACTTTTGTAAAACCTGATATTTTTTACTTTCAGCCCGACTTCCTCCATCACCTCACGTTTTACCGTCTCTTCAATCGTCTCTCCAATCTCGGTAAACCCTGCAAGCAATGCATATTTTTTATAATCACGGTCCGCATATTTTGACATCAAAATCCGGTTCCCATCCGTGACTCCGACGATGACCGCTGGCGAAATCTTCGGATATTCCATCTGATGACAATTCTCACAGTATAACATCCGCTCTTTTTGATCTTTCTTCAACGGTTTTCCGCATTTGCCACAGTATTTTCTGCTTTTATACCAATTATAAAGCTGGAATCCCGTAATTCCTGCAAATGCCAGATGCCGTGGTTTTGCATGTCTGAACTGCTCCTTATGTATCATCTGAAAATTACCTGCTGCATCATAAGTGAGATGTTCTGTCAAATAAAATCTCATCTGGTCAATTGAAAACAGATACGTATACTGCTCATAAATATCTGGATTTAATTTTTCCAACTCACCAAATGTTGGAAATGCTATCTCTTTCCCTTCATATTTCACAAGCACTTCCATATCGTGACAGTAAAGCACAAAACTGTCTTTATCCGGTGCTTTTGGATCATATGCATTATTATAAACATATGGTTCTATATCTTGTATCATCTTTTCCTCAGCTCCTTTTTGTGTTCTAAAAGTCCATAACAATTGTATCACACTTCCTCCCAATCGCAAACGGAAAAATCATTTTGCATTTTCCCGATGTTTTTTCTATAATAAATAAAAACGACCAAAACAGAAGGAGGAATATTTCCATGAAAATTGTTTTTTTAGATGCGAAGACGATCGGAGACGATATCGACTTATCCGGATATGAGGAACTGGGCGAAGTGGTCAAGTATGACTTTTCTTCCTCAGAAGAAGTCCCTGCGCGCGTGATCGATGCAGACGTACTCGTCCTGAACAAAGTTCAGGTGAATGAGCATACCATCGGCACTGCCCGCAATTTAAAGCTCGTCTGTGTCACTGCAACCGGAACCAATAATCTCGACAAGGATTACCTTGACAGACGCAATATTGCATGGCGCAATGTTGCCGGATATTCAACAGAATCCGTTGCGCAACATACATTTGCCATGTTGTTCTATCTTTTAGAAAAGCTCAGATACTACGATGATTATGTAAAAGAGGAACGCTACGTTGGCGACACCATTTTTACCCATTTTGCAGAGCGTTTCTGCCAGATTAATGGAAAGACCTGGGGAATTATCGGACTTGGCAATATTGGACGAAGGGTCGCAGATATTGCAAAGGCATTCGGTGCAGATGTAATCTATTATTCTACCTCCGGAAGCAACACACAGGACGGATATACACGGACAGATTTTGACACACTCCTTGCCACCTCCGATATCATTTCCGTGCATGCTCCACTCACTCCAAACACAGAGCATTTAATTGATGCGAAAGCGCTTTCTAAAATGAAGCCTTCTGCCATCTTTCTGAATCTTGGCCGTGGTCCGATTGTCGTGGAAGAAGATCTTGCTGATGCTCTGGAATCCGGTCAGATTGCAGCCGCCGGTCTGGACGTGCTCTGCACCGAACCAATGTGTGCAACAAATCCGCTCCTTCGGATTAAAGACAGTAAAAAGCTGCTGATCACACCGCATATTGCCTGGGCGAGCGTGGAGGCGCGCACCAGTCTCATGAACATTATATTAGGACAGATTCAAGACTGGAAGAAAGAGACAGAGGCGATGTAGCATCGCCTCTGTTTTAATCACTGTTCCGAATCCGTTCTACCAATGCCTCTTTTTTGAAGAAATAGAATACAACTCTCGACACAATAATCGGAATCACTACAAGCAGGACTGTATACACAAGAAAATACCACAGCGGGAAATGATAGTGCATATATTCCGCTTCAAAATGTCTCATAATCTCAATCATACCGATTCCGCCAAGTGTTCCTCCCACCAAGGTGAGCAGGACATTTCCGCCAGCCAGCAAAATTCCTTCACTCTGTACCATCTGATATAATTGTTTTTCCGACATTCCGATGGACTGCAGCATCGCAAATTCCTGTTTTCTTGTGACCATATTGGTGATCAGTGTATTCAAAAGATTTAAAAGACTGAATAAAATAATAAACGCAGACAACCCAAGCATCGTTCCATGCAGCATGTGGAATTGTTCTTCCACTTTGTCTCTTTCCTCCTCGATTGTCTCCAGTGCAAGTAGCGGATTCTCCTCCACAAGTTCCCGGATAGCTTTCCCCACTGCTTTTTCTTTCTCTTTTTCCGTAGATACACTCAACAAATCTGTGAGATTTATGTTTCCCATAATCTCTTTCACACTTTGTTCCGGCAGAATCAGCCACTGCCACTTCGGAGATGGCTCCTCATAATCACTTGGCAGAATCCCTGCAACGGTAAATTCCTCCGTGACATTTTCTGTCCCATTAAAGAACGTAATTTCTATTTTATCCCCGACTGCAAACTCCCATCCGAATAATTCCTGCACTAGATCATTCTTGTTTATGATCAGTTCTTTCTTTTGTGCCATCTCGGCATAGTCCAAACTGGTTCCCATTGCCCGATTCATATCTTTTAATATCTTTTCAGAAAAGGTGTTTACCGAATCATCCACATTTTCTCCGTTTGCCTCCCATTTTACCTCTGCCCGCTCAAAACGATGTACTTTTTTCACCCCTTCAATTTGTTCTATCTGTTTGATAAACTCCAAGCTCAATGGATTTTTCATCTGTATTCCGGTTCTTCCATGTGCCATCGTCTCTACCGCATTAGAGGAAAAACCAATCTGATACTCTCCATAAGAAAATTCTCCGCTTCTTGCGTACTCATCCAGACTGGTTCCCTCTATAAACGTGGCTCCCAACATAAACAAAATACCGCCCACTCCGAGTGAAATCATCGTCAACATTGATTTTTTTCGGTTCCTCTCAGAATTGAGTTTTGCAAGCCGTATGGGGCTTAGCTTTCTGTAAAGTTTTTTTGTCTCCTTTTTTCCCTGTTTTTCGGTCTCCCCGGAATATTTTGCCGCCTCTATTGGAGAGATCGCAGACGCAAGCTTTGCAGGTTTCCGAATAGAAATCAGCACTGTGATCAGATCAGCAATCGTGACACCTATGGCGGTCACAATGGTGTTCTTCCAATCCCATCCATCCCTTTGTGCCAAGTACGCCGCTGCTGCCCCTAATAAAAGACCAATTGGAATTCCACGCATACTGAGCAAAATTCCTTCTCTTCGAATCATTTTCCGAATCTGCTTTCTTGTCATGCCAATCGTAGAAAGCTGACCGAATTGACGAATTCTTCCGATTACCGACAGATAAAATACACTGTAGATTACAAGAACGCTGACAAATAAAATTCCGATACCGATCACTATAACCATCACAGTCTGCTGCAAAGCATTGGAATCTCCGGAAAGTGTGTTTAAAAATGCATTGTTCTCATTCACCTGTTTTCGCTCAATTCCATACTTACTTGCGAGGTCACGAATCTCATTTAAAAATCCGGTCTGATCGTATTGTTTTGCATTGTGAATCCGTACAAGTGCTGTATATGGTACTTGCGAGAGCTGCGAACCATTCTCTGCGTACTGCTCAGATAAAACAACGGAATATACTTTTGACTTTCCTTGCTCTTTCAAAAATCCTGTGACAGTGAATGTCTCCGTCGTTCCATCTAAAAAAGTAAAAGAAAGCTTCGTTCCAAGCTTTTCAAGCTTTCCAATCCTTTTTAAGTATGATTTAGGAACCGCAATCTCATCTTCTTTCTGCGGCATCTTTCCTTCGGAAAGTTTCAGCATCTCCAGCTCTTTGCGGCTTTCTTCCATATACTGAAAGCTTAAAATATAGTCTTCCACTTCAATACTTGGTCCCGTCTTCATTTTTGCTACACAAGATACCTGCTCATCCTTTGCAAGATTTCCAAGCTGCCATCTAACCATTCACAACTCCACAATAAATGTGTATCTGTATTTCCAGATCCCAGATAATCAATTTTTCCAGTTGCCTTAGCATCCCAAAAAGAAATCGCCTCTATTTGATAATCAATTATATTTTCTTGTTTTTCGCTACTTACCAATAAATCTTTTGCACGTCTGACACTCTCCAGGGCTTCTTCTCGATATCGTTCCGGATTTGGCAATACTTCGTTTGTATCATATAAGCACAATTTATTGTCTGTATATAAATGTGGTATACAAAGTTCTTTTTGATCCTCGATATAAATTTCTGGAAATTCATAAGGATAATATTGTGGAAATTTCATGCGTAATTCATACTGGTTTCCTTCAGTTTGAATGAAAATCTTTATTTGTTTTTCTTTCTCCATATATTCGCAGGAAATTCCACTTTCCACTAAATATTCATATACATCTTTATGCAAAATGTTTATCCTCGTTCCCTAATTTTATTGATCCTGCCGTACTCTCTGCTATATCTTTATCGGCATCTTCTCCAGTTGGAAATCTTTCACCAAAAACTTTTTGAAGAATATCTGTCGCGTCCTTCTCGTTACTCTTTTCATTTATTGCAGCATCTAATTTCTTTTTTAAATTATTAAGTCCTTTTAAGATTTCATTTTTTGAAGTCTCACTAACATCTGCAAACAAATCCTCATCAGTAGGAGTAACTGGTTTATAACAATGGAAACTATCCTCTAAAAAATCAATAATATTCGTAACAGTGTCCAATAAAGATAAATCATCCCGTTTTTCAGTCACACTAAAATTATTGCATACTAAAATTGTTATTGCCATTCCTTTAATATCAATGTTCTTATAATCTTTCCATGCTTTCAAGTATTTTACCATGCGACGGATTTCCTGCCCATTTTCATTAACATATCCCTGAAACCAAGCTGTAAATGCTTTAGGATCGCTTTCAATCCACCCTTTAGATTTATGAGCTAAATATGCTATACTATCTCCAGCACTATTCTCACCCATGATATAAATTGGTAAATCAATATGATACTTATCTTCATATACAACTCTAATACAGGTATTTTTATCGATTGGTGAATTTGAAGTATGTTTTTCTACAGCCTCTTTTACCCATGTATGTACAGTCTGAGCAGCTGGCCAATCATCCTGATCTGTTGAATATCCTCTCAGATAAACTCCATTATCTAGGTCAAACTCATCGCCATCTAAGGGCATAATAGCTGTTTTCATGGCATAAGATCCCTGTGTACAATGTTGAGGTTTTTTTCTCCCCTTTTCTTCAAACTTGTTGCCAATTTTATTTCTTAACTATAAATGAGCAAATTTGAAAAATTGCACAAAACTACACTGCGAATTTCATAAATGAATCAAAATCATTACTTTCCTTTGCGCATTGAAAAAGATAACGATACTTTTCCAGCTGAATGGTATCACAGATTTCGTGATATCCAGTTTCAAACGAGCAGAATCTACCAGTACCTACTGCACACATGAAATGTGCCAGTGACATAAGCAGCCAGTACCTTTTGATCCCCTGTGCAGAGCGTATCTGATAGCCGTCCAGTGCCAGTTTCTCCTTACATTGGCGGAAAAATACTTCAATCGGCCATCGACACACATACCAGGAAAGAATCTCCTGTGTAGATAGGGCTACGTTTGTACTGATGAAAGCACGCAATGCTTTGGGATTACCAAATGCTTTTTCCGGATAACTCAAAAGAACTACCGCATTTTCTATGCCGTTGAGGTTTCCCTCGTACCGGTACACAAATCTCTCCAAAACCGCCCCAAAAACTGTACTAAACTTTTCCCCTAAAAGCGTCTGGAAAATAAGCACAAGCAACAAGGCTGGAAAGAGAATTTTGCCTATTACAAATAATACTCTACACCTTTCCGGCTGCGGATGAAATCCTGTACCTCTTTCAACTCTTCTGCTATCCGGCAGGACGGAAGCGCACACATCACATCTTCGTGATACTTGCCGCCTTTTACCGCCCGAATATCTAAAATAGACACCACACAAGTATCAGTTTCTGTACGAATGGCTCTCCCAAATCCCTGGCGCAGTTTCTTCTGCATATCCGGCACAATGATGGACTGAATATAGGTTTCCAGGGAATCATAGGTTTCCTTCTCTGCTTCACTGATGGGATCCGGCACTGCAAAGGGCAGTTTCACAATGATAAGGGAAGACACCATATCTCCCGGAAAGTCTACTCCTTCCCAACAAGAGCCTGCTGCAAACAGTACCCCATTCTCCATGGTCTTAAAGCGCAGGATTTCTTCCTGGGAGTGTCTCCATACTTCCACCATGGGAAATGGCAGGCTATCTCTTAAAATCTGATACACACTTCCCATCAGTGTATAAGAAGTAAACAGTACCAGCGTATGCCCATAAGTGGAACAGATCAGAGAATGGATATGGTTTGCCACCATCACCGCCTCTTCCCGGCTTCCTCTCCTGCAATGATCCAACGTCTTTGGCAGGTATAGCAGACAATTCTTTTCGTAGGAAAAAGGGGACTCTGCCACATATTCCTGCACTCCTGCCCTTCCCTCCAGCCCGGTGATCTGCCTGGTGCGTAAAAAGCCTGTTCCTGCCTTTAGTGTCCCACTGGTCAAGATGGCGGACATTCCTTCTTCCCAGTTCCATAACATCTTCCGGAGCAGTCCTGGGATTTCCCGGCTAGCTGCACACAAAACGGGAAGCTGCTCTGTATCCAAATGCAGATAACGAACATATTTCTCATCGCTGCTACAAAAACACTCCAGCACATCCTTTGCTTCTTCCAGCCGGTTCCATATCCACTTTGGAACACTTCGCTCCAGCTTTTCTAAAAGAAATTCCAGCATCTCTACGCCTTCCCACAGAGAAACCACACTATTTGTTGTATTACGGAACGTTTCCCGGATTCCTTTTCCAATTCGGTGTTCTGCACCAACAACATGCAATGCGTCATGCATGACTGTCCGCAGGATTTTTGCCTCTTCTTTCTGATGCTCCCGTTCCAGATAATATGCTATTTCCCGGATATCATCCATACACAGGTTTTTTCCAAACATCTGCCTTGCCGCTTCCGGTAACTTATGAGCTTCATCTACAATCAACGTCCGATAATCAGACAATAAAGGCTTGTATCCTTCTGCTCTGTGATATGCATCTGCCAGTAAATAATTATGATTACAGATTTGAATGAACACATCCTGTTTCCTGGATTCTTCCAGATATCTCTGATAGCGGCACATCTGCCTGCCCGGACATTCTCTTGGACAGAATTTCGGCACACAGACCAGCCTTCTGTCAAACCCGCTCAGATTCTTTACGCTATCCATATCGTAATGCTTTCGCAAGGACAGTAATGCTGCTTTTTGAACAGCATTCTTCTGTTTATGGCGGATTGCTTCGATTCGTTGTTCCAGCCTATTGTCACAGACAAAGTGTTCTTTCCCTTTTCGCACCACTGCCCGAAGCGGGGACTGAATGATTCCTTGCTCCAGCAGCACCCTGGACAAAAAGGGAATATATTCTGTTAAAATGGCTTTCTGCAATGCAATGCTGGAGGTGGACACCACCACCGGGCGCTGTTCCAATGGATTTCCTCGCCCTGTCAGCATGGAATACTTCCGCAATAATACACAGGCTACCAGATAGGCATAGGTCTTCCCAATTCCTACCCCTGCATCACACAAGGCAATCTGTTCTCCCAGCAGAGTATCCAGCATTTCATGGCATAGACGGATCTGCTCTTCCCTGACTGCCAGTCCCTGTTCCGGAAATAGCACCCGGAAGATCTTCTCCACTTCCTGATGCGCTCTTTTTTGATTTCTTATCGTTTCTTCTTTTCTTTGGTACCGTATTTGTCCTCGACTCCCCGGCTGCCACACCACATCTATGGTAGGGAACATTACAGGCGGATGCTTCGCTTGGCACCGCTCGCAGATTTTCTGAAAGTCTTGCTGATTACAACTTAGAGTCCATCCTCTTCCTTATGGGAAGAAATTCGTATCATTATCCCCCTCCGATGCTCCTGGCGAAAGACCTGCGAAAGTCCATTCACAGCTATAAGGAGTCGCTCAGAATGAGAACAGGCACTGACAGTTTTCTCACGAAATGATCCGCCATAGTCTTTGGACAGACCTTTCCATAACAATCCAGCAGTGCTTGTCCCCATCCGTCCTGGCGCTTATGCTGTCACGCTTCTATCTTTGGGAACGTACCTGTAATGCTGGTATGTGGTTATCAAGGAACGAGGGGCAATTACCCCTTTCATATATAGAGCCGATGAGATACCCCATTTTTCTTCACTTCTTCAAAACTTTTTTAATTTTTTTCTTTAATCGCTCAATCCGTGTATAAATGGTCTTTTCCGGCAGTCCCATCTGGCCTGCAATTTCATGAACTGAAAATCCCCACATCTTCAGAAGTAAAATCTGCAGTGTTTTCTTATCCGACTCCAAAAGAACCTGTAACAGTTGCTCATTTTCCACACTGTCAAGTAACTGTTGAATATTAAGCACCACTGAAGATGGTTCTTCCAATTCCCTGGTGTATAATTCTTCTTGATTAGAAGAAAAATGTTCCCAGAATCTCCGCTCCGCATTAAAGTCCTGCCAGTCTAATTCACGAAGTCTTTGGATTACCTCTTCACTGACACCGGATTTTCGCAAAATCCGTTCCTCCTGCTCCTTCCACTGTTTCCATTTAGATTCTTCTTTTGCTTTATGAAATGTCACCTTTCTTTTCCTCCGATCTGAATTTTTTTGAAATCAAATCGGAGTGGCGGTGACCTTGCCTTCTCACAGGCAAAAGACTGTATGAACCGGAGTTTTCTCCACAAAAAGAAAGATGCCGCAATCCTGTTTTGAATTGCGACACCACCAAACGCTGCATATGAAGTTAGGTTTTTCTCTTTTGTAGCTCTTTCCGGCACATACACTGCTCCTTTATGTCATGGAACGAAGCCCATTTTTTACATAAAGAAGTAGTATACAAAACGAATCTGTCATCAGACTGTCAGTTGTCTGTCAAATAACTGTCAGTTTTCCTGTCATTTCTTTTCTATTACAGTTACAACCAAATCTCGCCATATAAAAAGCAGGCTCCATTTTCAGAAACCCGCCTTCTATGATTCCTTATATACTTTTAAACAATATCCAACCTCTTTTACACTGCTGATTATATGCTCTGCATTTACATCTACTTTTTTCAATTTCTGTTTCAGTCGATGTACCATGCAGTAAATAATATTTGTAATATCCCCATGTGGGTACTCCTGCCATACCAGTTGATAGATCTGACTGTATGTATATACTCTTCCCGGCGTAGTTGCTAACAGATACAGAAAATCAAACTCCCTTTTTACAACAGGGATTCTTTTATGCTCCCATTCTACTGTTCTTTGAAGTGGAAGGATTTTCAGTTTTCCCACCATAACAGGGATTTCTTCTTTTCTTTCCGATTTCCATTCTGTATAGCGGCGAATCAATGCATACGACTGCAGACTGACTTCTTCCGCTGTATACGGTTGTGTCAATACCACATCTGCCCCCCAAGTAAATGATTTTATTTCGCATTTCAGAATGATCCGGTAATAAAACAATCATAGGTGTTATCACCAGCTTTCGGATTGCTTCTACAAGTTGGCATACTATTTCCAGTTCTCGTTTTACTGCAATTAAAATCAAATGATAAGAGAAAACTGTCAGGTTGGAAAGGGCATCCTGGATACTTTTCATTTGATAAAACTCTGCTCGTTGTTCCAACAAAATCAAACTTTCCCATGTCATTTCTCCTTCATCAGCAATTACTATAATTCTGTTTTTCTTCACACCCCCATCTCTCTGTTTCTCATATTACAATTCCTCCACATGACTTTCTGTATAATGATAAAAATAGTTTTCATTTTTTAATAACGCCAGAAAAAATATTTGCTGCACTTCACATGAATTATTGCTTCATCCGGTATAAAATGAGTTTCATCAAAGACCTATCCTCATTTACTTACAAGTCCCGCAATTGATGTTCCATAAGCCAATAAACATTTCCATATCGAAAAAGTCTTTGATATATATACGAATAGTTAAATCTTTCCTTGTCTGCATTTGAATTTAACACCTATATATGTATTCTTCATATTCTCCCAGAACTATTTTTAAAGCGGTATTGTAATATCTACATTTTACATCATAAACCGATTTTCCCACGGACACAAAAAATCTTTTTCCTGCTCCAGAATTGAGTGACCTATAGTTTTTTTGCTTTATCATCCCATTTTTACAGTGCCTTTATCACAATTTCAGAAGAATGCACACCCATTTTTCGGATACAGCATAATTTTTCAACAGAATTATATTTTTGTTCTAAATTCTGGATAAAACAAAACTTTTGTCTTTTAAGACAATTATAAGTACTTGTTGGAAGCATCAAATACTCTATTGGTGCCCAATTCCCGTTTCCGATTAAAAACTTCAAATTATTCCAAAAAGATTTGTACAATTCGTAACACCGTGGATTTTTTTAAGTTTTTATATATCCCCTTGTAAAACTACTTTTTTCATTTTTTCCAAGTTATAAGCTGCTTAGAATATAATGGGCATTCTACCAAACTTAACGTTTTAACGTATGTACTGCAAAAAAGGTCTATATATTCTTCCAAGGTTATAATCGAATTTTCGTAGTATAAACTCATTGAACTCATTTCCACTTACTACACATTCGTTCCTAAATTTTAATTCTTCCACATGATTTTCTGCATAATGATAAAAAATAGTTTCCATCTCTTTACAAGACCTAAAGAAATATTTATTGCCTTTTAAAAAGAAGTAATTAAAATCCTTTTTAACCATTAATCTGATAAATTTATACTTGTATCCGCAATAGATGCCATTTCTAAATCATGCGTTATGATAATACAAATTTTATCTGCAAAAATCAAATGAATCGACTCTTTCAGTAACCCACTAGTGTACTGTATTGTTGACATTTAACTAAATATTTATAGCTATTATAGCCGCTTCATGTTAAAATAAAAGAAAACAGCGGTGATTTATATGGCAAGACCAAGAAAATATGTCATTAAACTTACAGATGATGAATTGAAGACATTAAAATCTATAATTCGCAAAAGTAATACATCTAAAACTATTCGAAGCAGATGCCAGATTATTATTGATTTGGATGAGGCTCATGGGAAAGTATTAACCCATGAGCAATCCGCAAGATCAAATGGTGTTTGCCTGACAACTGTAACGAATACAGTGACCAAATATTTTTCCGGTGGCATTGAAGCGGTTACCGAGTTCAAAAGAAATATCAATTCCGACAATGCAAGGCGTATCCTTGATGGACGTGCAGAAGCACGTATTATTGAACTTGCCTGCGGTCCTGTTCCAGAAGGTCATTCCAGATGGACTTTGCGTCTGCTGGAAAAAGAAGCCAAAGTAGTGCTTGATACACCGGTTAGCAAAGATGCTATCCGTAGAGCCTTAAAAAAAACAAACTTCGACCTCACAAAAATGAATACTGGTGCATTCCCTCAAGAGAGGACGCAGAATTTATAGCTTGTATGGAGGATGTTCTCGATGTATACGAACTTCCATATAACCCACAACGCCCCGTTGTTTGTATGGACGAAAAACCATATCAGTTACTTGGCGAGGCAAGATCCCCACTTCCTATGCGCCCCGGCAATGACCAGAAAGTAGATTCTGAGTATGTCAGAAATGGTACATGCAGCATTTTTGCATTCGTAGAACCGCTTGGTGGAGCTCATCATGTAAGTGTTCGGGAACATCGGACTGCAATTGACTGGGCAGAAGAAATCAAATATCTTGCCGATGTCATGTATCCAGATGTAGAAAAAATAATTCTTGTAATGGATAATCTTAATACACATAAACCAGCATCATTGTACAAACGTTACCCTTGTAGTGCTATAATACCTGCTGATGAAGCCAGAAGAATCATGAAACGGTTGGAGATTCACTACACACCAAAACATGGCAGCTGGCTTGATATTGCAGAAATCGAACTTAACGTCATGACCAGACAATGTTTGAACAGAAGGATTGATAATATTTCAAATCTTCGTAAGGAATTATCAGCATGGGAAGTTGAACGAAATACCGTAGCCGCAAAGGTAAACTGGCAATTTCGAACGGAGGATGCAAGAATTAAATTGAATTCCTTGTATCCGACATTTACTACTGCATCTGAATAAGATGCAGTAGTAATGTTAAATATCAACGATACAGCACACTAGATTACTAGGACAGATTTAAATTTGGCACTAAAGTTTCTTCTTTGTCTGGACATAAGTATGAATCCTCTCTTTCATACTGATTTTAGTATATCAGATTCATTAAAAAATTTCCGAAAAAGTGTCTTAATTTATGAGACCATTATAATACTATTTATTTTGATAATTGATTCGTTCTCCTTGAATTACCGGATAACAAATCAATTTGTTATTATCCAGATTTTCCACATGCATATCTACTGCACTGATCTGATGATTTTCATAAGTATTATAATAATAGATACCTTTTGCCACATTACAACAAGACGTATACAAAGTGATTTCACATTTTCCATCAGCCACCTCACAACATCCACGTTGCTGATCCACAGATCCAAGAATATGGAAGAACTGACTAACACTTTCTGCCTCTGATTCACCTGAAATTGCATTTACTTTTGTAAAAGCTACACGCACAAAACGAGAGGAAGATGAAAGATCTCCCGGAAGACCTAATCCACCCATACCTCTACTATATGCATCAAGAGCCAAATTTTCGCAAAAAGTGTTTTCTGGTTGCTTTGGGGATAAATACATATAATTGTTTAATTGAAACATCTGTTGTGGAAATGGCGGATTATTCGTAAGCACTCCTACCGGATTATCATAAATATGCAGACCATCTGACATAGATTCTACAGTAATTGATTCATTTTCATCAGAGATAATCCAATGCAATTGTGCTAATGGCAGTTGTTCACTGAAAGGAGTATTAACAATATTAATTCGATCAAGAAGCTCACGAACTTCTACTAAAGAAGCACACTGACTTAAAATCCACGAAATAAATTCAAACTGTGCAATATTTTCCACATTAGACTGAACCTCAGAATAAGCAGCATTTCCGACAAAATTCAATCCTGCCATTGCTACTCCTTTTTCATTCATCGCATCATAGTACAAAGGATAATCCTCTGCTACATGGGCCATTCCAATAATTGCATAATGATGTTCCATATCACCAACATGACGAAAGCGAAACGAATAATTACGTGGTGTAATTACTATCTGATCACCATAAGAGAATTCATAATCGAGTGTTCTTCCAAAATAAAAATCTTTTGTTTTATAAGTTGCTGCTGTACACATAAACGTTTATCCTCCTAAATAATTCGAAATATGTCAATAAGATTTTTGCTGAACAATAGTATAGCACACTTCTTTTGTTTTGTTTCAAATTCACACATAATCATCCATCATGAAATTTCATCAATCTTAATCATGATCTTAGTTATATAATCCTCTTCGTCAGAGATTACAAAATCATTTAATCCTGCTTCATAAGCATAACCATTAAGCTGTAAATTATTTTTCTGGCATAATCCAGCATTTTTTGATATAGAACCGGCAATCTATCCCAAGTACCTTTCTGGTATCTGCAGAGATATTTTCTTCCAGACTTTGTAAAACAATCTGAAGACATTTTTGCGTTCAGAGTAGTTGTATAGAGTCCTTCGTATCTGTAGAAATTCGTCTTATACACATTATCAAGAGAAATAAAACTTCCCATTCCCATCCGGATCTGTTCAATTCCCCATGTATCTTTTAAGTGATAAATGGCTTTTGATATATCATCTTCTGAAAAATTATATGGATAAAGTAATAGTTTTTCTGCTTTGCATACTTCAACCCTGATTTCCTGATCTTATAAAGTTTCACAAAGAACAATTTTCTCTTTCTTTTCTTGCATTACGGTTTTAATATTTTTTAACTTTTGAATTTGCCGATCAATTTCTTTTTCTTTGGCATCATCGATTGCTAAAAAACTTGCAGGTGATGGAGCTTTTCGATATGTTTCTATTTCAGTGATGTTCATATTTAATTCCTTTAACACACAAATATACTCTATAGTGGTTTAGTTGTCAAGACAAAAATCTAAGATTCTTATAATGAACTGATATGGTTTATAGTTACTAAGGAACCAGGGAGAATGGTATCACATTTGCCTGACCCATATATGCATTAAGCTACATAAGGCAGAATCATTGCTGGATAGTAGCATTCAGCCAGTGTTTTATAATCAAGGGCAGAATGACATCGTTCAAAGTTGTAAGTGTGGATATAGCGTCCGATGTCCGCTCTAGTATAACATAAATTAAGTTGTTGATAGTTTCGATATCTGGTATAATGGACTTAATGAATACAATTACGGAGGTCAATTATGCCAGCATTATCTTATAGTATAACAATATCAGATGAGGAATCTGCCTATCTGAAATCACTGATTAAAACCAGGACTATCCAAGCACAGGTTGTTGACCGTGCACGCATCCTGCTATGGAAGTCTGAAGCCAAAACAGACAAAGCCATTGCAGATGGCCTGGGCATTAGTGTAAATACTGTCCGGCGTTGTATTGACCGTTATCTCAACGGTGGAATTAATTTGGCCATATTTGATAACGACCGTTCCGGTCGCCCGGTTGAGATTACCGACGATGCAAAATCATGGATTATCAGTATAGCCTGCCAAAAGCCCTGCGATCTTGGTTATGCCGCGGAATTATGGACACTGGCGGCACTGCACAAACACATACAGGCACATGCGGAAGAAGCTGGCTATCCACGCTTAAAGACAGTTACCAAACCATGGCTTCAAAAATATCTCAAAAAGATGGATATAAAACCATTCAAAATCAAGTATTATCTTGAGCGGAAAGACCCTGATTTTGAGAATAAGATGCATGACGTTCTCCTAGTTTACAAACAGGTTGAGATGCAGTTTGGCGATGATGGAACGATCACCATACCAGAAAATGGGCATTTGACACATACTATTTCCTATGATGAAAAACCCGGCATTCAGGCTGTTGCCAACAAATATCCTGATCATAATCCGACAGAGGAAAAGGGGTATATCCGCCGGGATTATGAGTATGTGCGGCTTGGAACGCTGTCTTTGCTTGCAGGAATTGATCTTCTGACGGGGAATGCAATTCCGTTGGTCAGCCAGACACACAAAAGTTCTGATTTTATCGAGTTTCTAAAGATTCTCGATGCAAAATACCCAAAAAGTGACACAATACGGTTGATACTGGACAATCATTCAGCGCATACATCAAAGGAAACACGCCGGTATCTTGCAGGGTTACCGGAAGACAGATTTGTGTTTGTATTTACACCGACACACACCTCATGGCTGAACATGATCGAAAGCTTCTTCAGCAAGATGACAAAACAGATGTTAAAGGGCATTCGTGTTAATTCAAAGGATGAATTGGCAGAGCGAATATACCGCTACTTCGATGAAATCAATGCTGAGCCAATCGTCTATCATTGGACATATAAAATGGATGAAATTGATCCTGATGAAGCAGCAACTATTTAAACTATCAACAACTTAATTTATGTTAAATATCAACGATACAGCACACTAGCTATACTCGAACTGCTTCCTTTATTTTCAGAATTTTCGAACCGTTAAACAAAGACTTTATACCCTCTTATAGATAATCGGAACGTCATATCCAAATGTTCTTTTTCCATTCACTTCCATACTTTCGAATACTTCCAAACACGTATCCGAAAACTTTTCCCATAGTTTAAATATCATAACGGGTGAGAACTGACTAGTACTGCCTCCCTCCCAGACACCGTTTCTCTCATAATATAGTGCAGGAGTAAATTTTTTGGATTTTTTTAATTCAATATATTCCACCTCTTTCATAAATTCATATGAAAACGTGTTCTTATCTTCCCCATTTGGAATTTCATAGGATGAAAGTAAAATTCTATCTTCTTTCTCTGTAATCAAGAAAAGATGCGGTGACGCATGACGCTTTCCTTCATTTTCATAATAACTTTCTTCTACAATAAACATGCCCTTAAAATCAGCAGGAAGATTTTTAATTTTATCATTGCAAACCGTATTTACGTGCTGTGCATAAGGGTATGTCTTTCCTGCCTTTTTCATTGCATCAAATTGCTCCTTATTATCAAATCGTCCTGTTATCAGTTTTACAAATTCTTCTATTTTCGTCATAGCTTACCTCCAAAATATATCACAATCTCTTGGAATCTTCGGCCCGGCAAAATCGAGGCCTGCTAATTCAATTTCTAGTTACACCCACAATTCAATGGTGGTTTATTATCAGCTCTCCTAAGGTTACTGTTACTGCTCGTCCTAAAAGACGGATATCACAAGCACATAGGATCCTTTTTTTATTGCCCCCACACACCTCTGCTTATTCCATTCTCCCCAACATAGCTAGGGGATTAGGCTTTTCATTAACGAAAGACTATCGATATTATATCCTACAAAAATAACAATATTTTGATAATCTAATCCATTTTTCTTAAAACTGGGGGATACATCCCTACCCACAGATTTCTCCAAAATTTATACGTAAAAATTGACAATCCTTAATTATAAGATAAATTATTTCTGGTCAAGTACGGACTGGATCTGTTTCATCAGCTGATCGTAGTTTGACTGATCATCGATTCCGCCCATGAATGGCTCGCCAATGATATTTCCGTCTTTATCTACGAGAACGGTTGTAGGGAATGCCATGATGTTTCCAGCATATTTTCCAACTGTTGAATTAGAATCGAAAGTCAGGTTCTTGTAGGAAGCGCCCTGAGCTTTCAGAATTTCTTTTGCTTCTTTGATTCCCGCTTCATTGTTGTCTAAAGTATCCGTGTTGATACCAACAACTTCGCCACCCATTTCTTTGAGTTTCTCATTTAATTCATTCAGCTTAGAGAGCTCTCCGACACATGGCTTGCATCCACTGAACCAGAAGTTTACAACTGTAACTTTGTTTTTAGCGAAAAGACTGTCATCTACATCGTTTCCATCCAGATCTTTTCCTTTGAAAGCTTTGAATACAGCTGTGGATTCGTCTGATTTGGAGGAAGAACTGTCAGAGGAATCGGATGCAGCAATCTCTTTCTCAAGCTTGGCAATTTCTTCTTCAATTCCGCGGATTGTCTCGATGTCTTTGCACAGAGTTTCATATTCTTCTTCAGAGAAAGAGTCTTTGTTAGATTCCACTGTGCTTGCGAGGGAATCAGCATAGTTTTCGCTCATGGCATCACCGGCAGCGTTCTTGTTCATAAGACCAAAGGCTTTGTCCCATGCATCTTTGTGATCAGCAAAAAGCTGGTTTTCCTGCTGGTAAAGGTCGTTCAGTTTTTCGTTCAGCTCGTCTGCGCTGCCAGTTTCTGTTGTGGAAGAAGATTCCTGTTTTGTGTTTGTATTGTTTGTTGAGGAAGAGCTTCCGCAGCCTGTAAACGCAAAAAGTACAGAAATGGCAAGGGATGCAGCAATTACCTTTTTTAATTTCATTGAGTTTGTTCTAAGTGTTTTGTTTTTCATGAGTTTAAATCTCCTTTTCAATTTTATTTTGTTCGTTTTAGTTTATTTATTGTCAGCCTTTTTTTTGTTTGAAAATCCGTAATGATAGCAGATTGCATCAGTCGGACAGGCTTTCATACATTCTCCGCATCGGATACACTCCGGATGGTTTGGTGTGTCTACTACATTGACATCCATCTTACAGACACGACTACATTTCTGGCAGCCAACACATTTCTCATGATCAACCTGAATCTTAAGAAAAGATACCTTGTTAAACAGTGAATAAATAGCACCCAGCGGGCAGATCCATTTACAAAATGGACGGTAAAACAAGATGCTCAGGATGATGAAAAGCGCAAGGATTGTGAACTTAAATGTAAATAAATGTCCGAGTGCGGCACGGATTCCTGAGTTGGCAAGTGCCAGCGGAATTGCGCCTTCAAGTACGCCCTGTGGGCAAATGTATTTGCAGAAGAAAGGATCTCCCATACCAAGTGAATTGGTTACAAATGCCGGAAGTAGTATAACAAAGACGACCAGAATCACATATTTCAGATACCGCAGAGGCTTCAGTTTTGCGGTGGAAAATTTCTTGCCCGGAATCTTATGCAGCAGATCCTGGAACCATCCAAACGGACAGAGGAATCCACAGATAAACCGTCCTAACAGAACACCTAACAGGATGAAAAATCCGGTGATGTAGTAGGTAAATTTGAATTTTGAAGAACCGACCACGGCTTGAAAAGCTCCAATCGGACAGGCACCTGTGGCGGCAGGACAAGAGTAACAGTTTAGTCCCGGGACGCACATCGTTTTTACATTTCCCTGATAAATTTTCCCTTTAAACAGATTCGGGATGTGAATGTTGGTCAGTAGTGTAGCAGCTGCCTGAATCCATCCGCGGAAGCGGACCAGAGGGTTTTTGTTTGATTTCATTTTCTTATCCAATTCCGACACACTCCATACATAATTTTATTGCTTTGCTGAGTACTACAGCGGCTTCGCCGCGGAAAATTCCGCCAAAGAAAAGAACCAGACCGGCTGTAAGTAAAAGAATCTGTGATGCTTTTTCAGATTTCATAAAATACTCCTTTCAATGTTCAAAGTCAGTTTATTGACTTTTCGATGTTGGCATTATACAATAGGAGGTGTAAAATTTCTGTTAAGAAGATGGAGAAAAATAAAGTGAGATTATTAGTCGTTGAAGATGAGAAGAAATTATGTGACATGATCGCGAAAAGTCTGCACCAGAGCGGCTATGAGGTGGATGTATGCAATGACGGAGAAGAAGCATTGGATATGATTTATGCTGAAATGTATGATCTGATCGTGCTTGATCTTAATCTTCCTGGGGTGGATGGGATGGAGATTCTTCGGGAACTTCGTAAAGAAGATGAAGAGACAAAGGTATTGATCTTGTCTGCGAGAAGTCAGATTGCAGATAAAATTGAAGGGTTGGATGCAGGTGCGAATGATTATATGGAAAAACCATTTCATTTGCAGGAACTCGAGGCACGCGTGAGAAGTCTGACGAGACGAAAATTCATACAGAAAAATGTCTGCCTGGAATGCAACGGCATTCGGTTTGATATAAGAGAACGAGTGGCGTATGCAGAAGAGAATCCGGTTGCGTTGACGAGAAAAGAAAATGGGATTCTAGAGTATCTTCTTCTGAATCAGGGCCGGCCGGTCAGCCAGGAAGAGTTGATTGAGCATGTTTGGGATTCTTCTGTGAATAGTTTTAGCGGCTCTATTCGTGTGCATATGTCTTCTCTGAGGAGAAAACTCAAGGCGGGACTTGGCTATGATCCGATTGTAAATAGGATTGGCGAGGGTTATAAGATAGGAGGAGATAGCAAAGCATGAGAAAATTATCACTCCAGTGGAGACTGACAATCCTTACTACAGTGTTGATCACAGTATTGTGCGGATGCCTTACATTTTTCTTATATAAGAATGGAGTCTATTATATCGATACACTTCAGGAAACAGTTACAGATCAGGGAAAAACACCGGAAGCACTATACATTGAGATTCCGGATAATGAGTGGGACAATTTTGCATCACAATTTGCTACGGAGGTGTATAATTCGAAATCCGATTATAGAAACAGAAGTCTACTGATCACAGGTGTTGTAGCGTTACTTGGTGGAGCGGTGACATATTTTATTAGTGGCCGTGCATTAAAACCGCTCAGAGAGTTTTCTGAGACAGTTGAAAAAGTACAGGCACAGAACCTGACGGATTATACGATCGAAGAGAATAAGATTGCAGAGCTGGACATACTTCGTACGTCTTATAATAAGATGCTTTTGCGACTGTCGGAATCGTTCGAGACACAGCGCCAGTTTACCGGGAATGCAGCACATGAGCTGCGGACTCCTTTGGCATTAATTCAAGCACAACTGGACCTCTATCATGCGTCAGAAAATCCGGAGAATGGGGAAGCGGCGCAAGAGACGATCCAGATGGTGACAGAGCAGAACGAGCGTCTCAGCAAGTTGGTCAGAACACTTCTGGATATGAGTGAGTTACAGACAGTAGCGCGCAATGACAAGATCGAACTTTGTGGACTAATCGAGGAAGTGCTGGCAGATCTGGAACCGTTGGCACAGGAAAAAGGTGTTACACTGATACAGAAATCGCAGAGTACAGTAGATGAAAAAGAAGAGAATGCAGGCGAGGGTCTGATGCTGACAGGAAGTGATATACTGATCTATCGGATGCTTTATAACCTTGTTGAAAATGCGATTAAATACAACCATACAGATGGAAAAGTTACGGTATCGGCAGAACGAAAGAGGAAAGAAGTTGTTCTGACGATTGCAGATACAGGAAATGGAATCGATGAGACATTCCGAGAGCGGATCTTTGAACCATTCTTCCGGGTGGATAAGTCAAGAAGCCGAAAAATTGGCGGTGTAGGTCTTGGACTTGCAATGGTACGCGAGATCGTGCAGGTGCATGACGGGGAGATTGAGGTTCATGGAAATGAGCAGGGCGGAACGACATTTGAAGTGAAAATGAGTATAGAAAGACTAACTATTAAAAGTCAAGTCTAAAATGAAAGTTTTTTGAATGAATTGCAGAAATGCATTTCAGATATATTTGAACCTTGAAAACTGTATGACAACAAGAGCATCTTTATAGGTGCTCTAAAAGGAGATATTTACAGAAAAAAATTAAGCAGTTGGCAGATATGCTTTTCCTGATTTCTCCATTGCAAAAATCAATCGCACAAGCTTCTTAGCGGCATGGGATATGGCAACATTATAATGCTTGCCTTCCGATCGTTTCTTTTCAAGATATGCACCAAAAGATTTATCCCCGTGACAGACATATTTTGTGGCATTGTAAAGGGCATACCGGAAGTATCTGGAACCTCGTTTCTCCATATGGGAATAACAGTTGTCTAACTGTCCGGATTGATAAGTGGAGGGAGACATTCCTGCATATGCGAATATCTTATCTGCGGAATAAAACGAGAGAAATCCCCAATCTCAGCGATGATCATTGCGCCCATCCGGTAACTGATACCGGGAATGGTAAAGATTGGCGATTGGATTTCTTCATCCATGATTCGTTTGATGGCTGCTTCAATCTCGTCAATCTCAATCGCTAATTCCCGAATAAGTTTTATGGTGTGCTTTAGTTTCAAAGACTTGGCAGGCATATGAGAACCGATAGAACCTCTTGCAGCGTCACGAAACATGACAGCAGTATCTTTTCCATATCTGCCTTTCGAACTATCAAAGAGTAGGTTGGAAAGCCTTGTGAGATGTGCATTTGCAACAGCATCTGCACTTGGAAATCCACAAAGCAAAGCATAGACGGATGCCATATGAAGCGTAGGAACAAGTCTTTCCAGCTCCGGGAAAAGAATACAGACAAGTCTTGAAACAGAACTTTTCAATTTTGCCCGTTCTTTGACCTTATCAAAACGATAACGGGTTAGTGACTTTAATTCCTCATTGTGGTAAGATGTATCTGAGTAGAGCCGATTATCCCATAAGTATTCAATCAAATCTGCCCTTGTACAGATGACTCCGTCATGCTCAAAAAGATAATACATGATCCGCAATTCATTTTTTGTAAGCTCTGCCTGTTTTCCACCTGCCTCTATAGTTCCTGTCTCCAACCACAGAGATATTCCCTCATGAGTAAGGTATCTACTCTGTTTCTTTTCCAATCTGTTCTATCGTAAAGGAAGCAAAAATATTCTCAAAATGCTTTATTTCTATATTTATATCCAGCAACAAGTCAACAAGAGTTTTTATCGCAAGAAACTCCTATACTTTTACATTTAACTTTTTTGATCTTTGTGAGAAAATATTTTCAAATTCAGTGGCCATATTCTCTTGTATTCTTGAATATATATATTTATTGCTTTCATATTTTCTCATCCCCTGCACACCATTCAAATTTATTTACAAATCAATCTTTCTTCTGATCTATCAAATCATAACTCAGATCCAAAAAATCCAATATCTTTGCTTCGCTCACCCTTCCATCCAACAACATTGTAATCCAGTACTTTTTATTCATATGATATCCCGAAAGAAAACCATAAGTCTGTGTGTTCTATGTCCAAAAGCACTTATGCCAAGCTGGAAACCAACCGTATGAACATCAAGGTATCGGAACTTGTTGCCCTTGCTAAAATCTTCCACACCGATATCAACGTATTCTTTTCCGAGCTTCTCTAAACCGGAAAAGTAGCCACTTCTTAAATTTCTCTTGTTATATCGCTCTTTCTTATTCTCTCCGTTTTTCTCAAACCAACCCAATCATTCTATCTTGGTATATTTTTTGTCTCACTTTTACAACCGATTGTATTCCTAATCCCGTGTAAAATCAACAGAAAAAGTGCAAAAAGTGAGACGAACCTGTCAACACTATTTGCAGAAGGGATTAGAGATATGCCAAAACCGAAAACATCCACCGGGGAGAAAAATCTGATCAGCCAAAGGCTCATTGAACTCCGCCGCCAGCATAATATGTCACAGCGCCTCTTAGCCTACCAGCTTCAGCTGAATGGGTATGATATGGATAAAAATGTGATTACTAGAATTGAGACCAATAAGCGTTATGTCACAGATGTAGAATTAAAAGCGCTTACTGAGATCTTTCATGTTTCCTATGAGTATCTCATCGAGGGAAAAGAAGAAAAGTCATAGCTTCCATTGTATGAGGCTGTGGCTTTTCTTTAATTTGCTTTTTAACTTTTGAAATTATTCCATGGTTCTTTCACTTTCTTAACGTTCTAAAGTAATCCTTGAGGTTTCTCCCTTCCTGTCTAATTCGGTTGCCTTTATTCAGACCAATGCTTCTTCATCTCATACACCAAATCCAATACTTCTTTGATTCGTTCCCGCTCTGTTTCTCCATGCGTATATTGCATTTCGCTAGCATATCTGCAAAGCCCCTGGAGTGTAATCTCCTCAAAAAGTTCCGGATAACCTGCTACAGGTTCTTCCAGTCCCCAATACTCTCCTATTTCGTTTGCAATCTTTTCCAGCTTTAATCGTTCATCCTCATCATGGATTTTCCGTTGTCCTGCATAAATCAATAGTCCATACTGTGTTGCCTGCATAAGCTTCTGTTCTGTTGTAAGTTCTTTACTCATTTTACATTTCTCCTTTCCTTTTCGACTACAACACTACCCTATCCTCCAACAAAAAGCTATTCACACATACCAACAAAATATTACTTGTAAACCTGTCTATTATTGACAATAAAAAACCTGCTACAAGGATGTCTTTCCTCATACCAGATATCAATACTTTCTTCCTACTGCATACACATTTTTTCTCATTACTTGTGTATCATGTACCTATATTGTCATGCAATCCTACTGTATATACGCTATGTACAGTAAGCACATGGGGTTCAGTTTACGTCGGCAAGAATAATCGCAGGTTTAGTCGCAAGGGCTCTTGCAATCGCAACTCTTTGCTGCTGTCCACCCGACAGATTATTCGGCATGCTGGTCAACTTTTTCTCCAGCCCCAACAATGTAATAATGTTGTCAATATATCCTTTATCCGGTCTGTTCCCGTCAAGTTCAATTGGCAGAATGATATTTTCATACACATTCAAGATCGGCACCAAATTATAATTCTGAAATACAAATCCAATCCTTCTTCTTCTGAAAATCGTAAGCTCATCCGGTTTCATCTTAGAAATATCCTTTCCGCCCACAATCACTCTTCCGTATGTTGGTGTATCCAGTCCTCCGAGCATATGTAAAAGTGTAGATTTTCCGCTTCCAGAAGTTCCGACAATCGCAGTGAATTTCCCCTCTTCTATCTCTAAACAGATGCCATCCAATGCCTTGATCTGATTCTCTCCTTCCCCATAATATTTTTTTAAATCTATCGTCTGTAAAACAGCCATCATCATCTCTCCTTTTCTTGATTCTGTCTTTATCTTAGCATCTGATTATTTCAATAATATCTCAAACGCCCGATGAATCATTTCAATTTTGAGACAATTCTTCCTGCTCATTTGGCAGATAGATGAAAAATGTACTCCCTGCATCTTCCTTTGACACTACTTTCATATAGCCGCCCTGCTTTGTTATAATCTCTCTTGCCAAATACAAACCGATTCCGACACCTTTTTCATTGTGTACCTTTTCCTCTCTGAAAAACCGCTGAAACACATCATTCATATGTTCCGGGGCAATTCCGATTCCGGTGTCACTCACTGAAAGACGTACAAACATTCCAAGTACCTCTGCCTCAACCCGAATCTTTCCATATTCCGGTGTATACTTGACTGCATTGTCCATTACATTGAATAATGCCTCCGCTGTCCACTTCCGATCATAGCATATCCGTAAGTTTTTCGGACAGTCAATCTGAAGGTCCAGTTTCTTCTTTTCCATCGGAATCGACAGATTCTCCACAACCTCCACAACCATATCAAAGAGACTGTTCTCCTCTTTTTTCAGCTTGATCATGCTGTTCTCCAAACGAGACATTTTCATCAGTGAGCGCACAAGAAAATCCAGCTTTTCCACTTGCTTTTGCATTATTTTCAGAAACCGGTACTGTTGTTTTGCTGGAAGGTCATGATTCAAAATCGTGTCATTGTACATCGTGATATTGGCAATCGGCGTCTTCAACTGATGGGAGATATCTGATACCATTTTTTGTATCTCCTCTTTCTGCTTCACATTCTTTTCCTCTGCAGACTTTGTCACCTCGGATAACTGCTCAAGCTTCAACTGGATTTTCGAAAATAAGGTATCCTTATTCAGTTCTTCTGTTTTGAGTTCTCTCCCATCGATAATCGCATCAATGGCATCTTCCACTTTTTCCGCCATTCTGACAAACCGCTGCCGGAAATAAAACCATAGACCGGCAGATATGATAACAACTACAACAATTGCTGTCACAATAGTCACCCATTCACTTCTACTCATGGCTTTCTCCTATCCATTTATATCCAACCCCGTAAATGGTCTTAATATATGCATATTCTTCATCTGCAATTTTGGCACGAAGCCTGCTGATATTGATCGTCAATGTATGTTCATCCACAAAATTACCATCCTGATCCCACAGCTTTTCTAACAAAATCTGCCTTGTCAACACCTGTCCCGGATTCAGGCAGAAACGGTGCAGCAATTTAAACTCTGTGGGCGTCAATGTCAGAAGCTTTCCGTGCTTTTTTACCGTGTGGCTCTCAAAATCAACTGCCAGATTTCCACACTGCAACACTTTCTCCACCGTGTCATCGCCCTCACACCTTCTCAAGATTGCTTTAATCCGCTGTATGACAATTTTGATATTAAATGGTTTTGTAATGTAATCATCCGCCCCGTTTTCAAAGCCCTCAATCATATCTTCATCCATATCCCGCGCTGTCAGAAACACAATTGGCACTTTACTTTCTTTTCGAATTTCTCTGCTGACTGCAAATCCGTCTCCGTCCGGAAGATTGCCATCAAGCAAAATCAAGTCAAATGATTTTTCTTTCCATAATTTTTTTGCCGTCTTTGCTCCAAATGCCGGAGCCGCCTCAAAACCTTCCATCTGAAGATTATAGCAAAGTCCCGCATTCAGCATTTCGTCATCTTCTATCACTAATATTCGTTTCATATACAAGCCTCCGTCTCTGAATTCCATTGCTTTATGGACAACATTATACTCTATTTACTTCACTTTACTCAACGCCAACATAAACAATTTTCTATCGCATCTGCAGCATTTAGTTTCTTCTTTCTTTCATTCCCCTTATTTTTGTATCATTTTTACAACCGATCGTATTTCTAATCCCATGTAAAATTCAATAGAAAAAAGTGCAAAAAATGAGATATTTTTACGCACACTATTTGTAGGAGGGATTAGAAATATGCCAAAACCAAAAGCATCTACCGAGGAGAAAAATCTGATCAGCCAAAGGCTCATCGAACTGCGCCGCCAGCACAATATGTCACAGCGGCTCTTAGCCTACCAACTTCAACTGAATGGATATGATATGGATAAAAATGTGATTACCAGAATTGAGACCAATAAACGTCACGTCACAGATGTGGAATTAAAAGCATTCACTGAGATTTTCCATGTTTCCTATGAATATCTCATCGACGGAAAAGAAAAGTCATAGTACTCCAATGTGGGAGGCTATGACTTTTTTCAGAAGGACTTTTTTCAGAATTTTCAATATTTTCTTGACATTTCAAAAATTGCATGGTATGGTAAACGAGTAATTTAGATGTTTTATTTGATCACATATTTTTGTAAGCAATTAACTCGTTTGATTTCTTACCAAAATATGTGTTTTTTTATTTCTATTTAATTTACAAATATTATAATTTAGGAGGTACCTCACATGAATACAGGTACAGTAAAATGGTTTGACTCACAAAAAGGATTTGGATTTATCACCAATGAACAAAGCGGAAAGGATATCTTTGTACACTTCTCCGGAATTGCTCTCAATGGATTTAAGACTTTGGAAGAGGGACAGCAAGTCTCCTTTGACACTACTCAAGGACCAAGAGGGGAACAGGCAGTTAATGTAAACTATATAATGTAATCAGAAAAGCTTTGGAGCCTCTCCAAAGCTTTTCTAGTTTACTCACAATTATCCATTTTACTTTTAGAAAATAGTTAAAAATACATACACATTAGTTGTGAATTTGATTGACTTTTCTGACAAAACATAGGACAATATAACCATACTATTTAAGTAAGGGTGGGATTATTATGGAGAAAAAATTGCAAACATTAAAAAACATATTAGATTCCAGCAGATATACAGTTGCCCTGTGTGGTTCTGGAATCTTAAAAGAATGTGGATATCCGGGCATACTCTCTCTTGACGTCGCCTACGATATCGAGAACAGATACGGCGACTCACCGGAATATATCTATTCCAGCGCTTATTTCAGCACCAGACCGGAAAAGTTTTTTAAGTTTTACAAGTCTGAGATATTAGACAAAGATCTTGAACCAAGCGAAACGTTCTACGCACTTGCCGAACTTGAAAAACAGGAAAAATTGCAGACCATTATTTCTAAAAATAGTTTTTCTCTTTCTGAAAGAGCCGGTTGTAAACATGTATATAATATTTATGGGACCATTCACAAAAACATATGCACACATTGTGGGAAAGAATATCCTGTCGAATTTGTAAAAACATCTCCGTCTGTTCCACTCTGCGAAGAATGCGGGCATATCATCCGTCCAAACGTAAAACTATTCGGAGAAATGCTTGACCATGAGATCATCGCTAAAATTGCTGACGAAATTGCGAAAGCTGATGTGCTGCTGCTTCTTGGAACCTCATTGGAATCCTATACATATAAAAACTATATCAAATACTTCCGTGGGAACTCCATTGTAGTGGTTCACCAGAATCCTCATTATTCAGACGTAAGAACGAATCTTGTTTTCCTAGATACTCCGAAAAATGTTCTTCCAAAGATTTTAGAGCGCTAAACCCACACAAAGACCCGCGATTTCCCGCGGGTCTCATCTTTTTTCTTATCTTTCTTATCGCTTTTTTGAAAAAATCTCAGATATCACAACTAAAATACTGCCAAGAAAGATAAACATATCTCCCAAGTTAAACGTGATCTTTTCGAATTTTTTCCACTCCGTGCAAAATCCGAAATAGTCCACTACATATTTTCGCACAAATCTATCGTAAGTATTGCTCACTCCTCCTGCAATGGCAAGTGCAATTCCCTTTTTGCGCATCCATCCGCCTTTCTTCCGAAACAGAAAAACATAATACAACACGAGCAACGCAGTCACAATCCCCGATAGCATTCGCACTCTTTTTGGATGTTCTTCTCCCTTATTCAGCGCCATCCCTTTGTTATGCACTTTTCGAACTGAGATTGTGTCACCGAGAATCTTCTTTTCTTCCCCCTCTTTGTAATGAGTCTCAATGTATGACTTCAAATATAAATCAATCCCACATAAGGTTCCTATCAAAAGCGTCAAAATTACAGCAAGCATCTATACTTCCTCTTCTGAAACCGTCTCTGTCTCCTCTACTGTCTGCATGGCTGAGTCATCTACCCCCTCATCTGCTGTCGTCTCTTCTGCTTCTTCTGTGTCAAAGTGTATCTCTTCTTCTACTTTTGTTCCACATTTTGGACAGTATGCCATATCAGATTCCAATTCGCCTTTGCAGTTCTTGCAAAGTTCCATTCCCTTCAATTGCGCAAGTTCTTTTAAATAGGACTGAACTGCGTCTTCATGTTGTGCAACAGCCTCGCACAGCTCCACAAATACTGTATCAATCACTTCCCCTTTCTGGAAACGGTCATAAACCAGCTTTCCAAGATGCTGCAGATCTCTTTCTTTATTTCGTTCTTCCACTCTGATCTGGCTTTTTATTTTCTGTGTCTCAACAACTTCTTCTGTCTTTTTCGTCACTGCTCCTGCTGTTTCTGTAATTCGTTTTCCTAAATCTTCAAAAAAGTCTCCCATGTTTCATTTCTCCCTTCATGTGTCAAATACGCCTGATTGCATCAAATGCATCATATAGATTCAAAGCTCCGTATCCCCACTCTCGGTTGGGATATGTCTCGCCGGGCTTGCAATCTGTTCCCAGAACTAAAAGATTGCGAATCTGTATGGAATCAATCCTGCTCTCCCCGAGCTGGTACACAATCCACTCCAGCATAAGTGCAACTGCTCCTGCCGTAATCCCGACAGCAACACTGGAACCTGTACGCTCTGTAAATTGATTCCGCATTGCTGCTCCCGTTACATTTACTCCGGGAGCCACAAAATCAGGTTTGATTTTTTCACTTCTAGTATATCCTCTTCCCGATCGAATAGCAATACTATTATCATCTCCATTATAATATCCAACTGTCATCCCGGAAACCGTACTTCCAGGCTCCGTGATCGTATAATCCGGATTTGACTGCAGAAAATAAACTTCTCCTTCCAAAAGTTCTGTGATCGGAAGCCACATATGGAACACGCCATCTGCCAACTCCACAGGCTCTATAAAAATCGTCCATATTCCGGGGGCCGGATCTTTTACTCTAAAAAATATCAATTCCGAATTTGATTTTTCCACAAGTAATTTGTAATTGATAAAAATAGTCGTTCCCTCAAACACAAAACGATATACCTCCATCACTCCCCGACGGATTGGCACCCGTGGAATTCTTTCTCCCGAAGGCGATATAATGGAGACTGCCACAATATTGGGGATGTCCGTCCACAGTTCCATCGTAAATCCTTTCATTCCGCCGTCCACACGGACTTCTGCCTTTTTGATATCGTTTACATTCTCGGCTTTTCCATAAAAATGGTGCCGTTGATTCGCTTCGTTTCCTCCCCCGATCACAACTGCCCGATTTGCTATATTGGCATACATCTCTAAAAGTCCTGTGATTGGAAGTGTCGCATTATGTCCTCCCATATTCGAGCCAAGTGCAATACAGATGACTAGCGGCATATCATATCGATTCGCCAGTTCATTCAGATACCTCATTCCAAGCATGATATCATTTTCCTGATAACACTCTTTTTCTTCTGTGATCAGGTAAAACTCTTTCAGATATTTTTTTGCCGGTTTTAACTTTACAATCGCAAGCTTCGACTCCGGCGCTGCTCCCAAAAACTGATTTTCCACATCAGCTCCGCCTGCTGCAACACTTGCAAGAAAAGTCCCATGCCCGCTTTCATCCTGAGTTGGAACAAGCGCTTTTGGATTATCACTACTAAGAGCCGCATCAATCATCTCCTTCGTGTATTCTGTTCCATACAAAAAGTTTTGCGGCGGCTGTCCATCCTGAATACTCTGATCCCAGATTCCCAAAATTCTGGTACTTCCGTCAATATTTCGAAAAACAGGATTTTCATAATCAATTCCGGTATCTATAAATCCGACCAGCACTCCATTTCCTTTCAGTCCCAATGTGGGATAATTCTGTATCTGTAAGATTCCAGACTGGCTTAACGCCTCTGTATCAATCAGGGTAAAGCACTTCGGCACCGAATTGTACGTATATTTTTCAAAATTAATGGGATCTGCCATCGTTCCATCTACATAGATTGTTTTATATAAGTATTCCATACTCTGTTCGCAAAGTTCTTCTGAAGAAATAGAGTCAAATATATTTCCTCTGAGCTGGTTCACAATAAAATCCCGATAATTTTCGGATATGATTCGATTTCTGCAAATCTCTTCCTGCGGCATAATCGCTCCATCATTTTTTATCTAATATATGAAACACTTTGTGATTCATGCAAAAAGCCGACATATTTCTATGCCGGCTTCCAACCTATTTTCGTTCTTCTCCACGGGATTTCATCACCTGTTCCAACTCTTTTGCCAGACTTTCTGACTCCGTAATCGTCTCACTTACCGGAATCGGAGGTGCCTTTTTAAATACAATTTTCAGCAACACCGGTGTGATAATGGTCGTAAAAATTACAACGATGACAACCGGTCCAAGGAAATTGCCCCCGAGAAGTCCAAGCGCCGTTCCCTTACTTGCAACGATCAGCGCCACTTCACCACGGGAAATCATACCAACTCCGATTCTTTTTGCCTGATAATTCTGGTAACCACATACCTTTGCTCCAATTCCACAGCCGATTACTTTTGTAACGATTGCCACAATGACAAGCACCACTGAGAACCAGATAATCGCCGGTGTCATCTCTGGCAGCACTACTTTCAATCCAATACTTGCAAAGAATACCGGCGACAACAACATATAAGAAATCGTATCAAACTTAATTCGCACAAACATCGATTTGTTTGTATTCGAGATAATCAATCCTGCAATAAATGCACCTGTAATATCAGCTACTCCAAATACAACTTCCGCAATATATGCCATCAGCAAACAGAACACAAACGCAATAATCGCATGTCTTTGCAATCCCTTCTCGGAAGATTCTGTCCATCGTTTGTATACTTTGTAAAAAATCACTCCGATAATTCCCGAAAATACGAAGAAACCTAAAATCTTTAACAGCACTACCGTAACATTTACAGAAGAATCTGCCATGCTTGTCACGATTGTCAGCGCAATGATTCCAAGAATATCATCTATGATGGCAGCTCCTAAAATTGCATTTCCCGAACGTGTCTTTAACTTTCCAAGCTCTTTTAATGTCTCAACCGTAATACTTACCGATGTTGCCGTTAAAATGATACCGATAAAAATATTCTGTAAAAAGATTGAGCAGGATGCATCTGATGCGATCAAGTCAGGTCTATTGAAGAACCAAGCTGCCGCGAATCCCCCAATAAGCGGAACAACCACACCAAATAATGCAATTATAAAAGAAGCTTTCCCACTTTCTTTTAACTCCTTGATATCTGTCTCCATACCGGCGCAGAACATCAATACAATAACACCTATCTCTGCTACCTCATGAATAAAGTTGGTCTCTGTGATCCATCCCAATGCCGCCGGTCCTAACAGCAATCCTGCCAATAGTGCTCCCACGACCTGTGGCATCTGTACTTTACGTGTAGCAAGTCCTAGCACTTTCGTCGAAAGCAAAATAATTGCCAGATCTAACAAATAACTGTAACCTTCCATAAACTCCACACTCCTTTTCTCTTTCTGTCTTTCTTTTTTGCCAAATCTAAACTACACTTTACACCTGTTTTGAACATTTTACAACCACTTTTTTCACTTTTTTTGTGCACTTTTTTCTTTTTCAGGCAACCGTAAATCAGGGGCAGAAAATTTATTTTTCCACCCCTGAATCTTAGCCGGTAATCAGCTCCTGTCCTCTCATCGCAATAAGTGGACCGCCCGTTCCTTCTATATATTCTTTTGTGATAGTAACCTGACCAATATTGTCATCTTTCGGAATCTCATACATAATATCGAGCATAAATTCCTCAATGATTGAGCGAAGCGCTCTCGCTCCGGTATCTTTCTTCATCGCCTTTCTTGCAATCGCATGCAATGCTTCCTCATCAAAGTTCAATTTTACTTCATCAAGTTCCAAAAGCTTCTGATACTGTTTTAAAATTGCATTCTTTGGCTCTTTTAAAATCTTGACAAGCATGTCTTCATCCAATCCCTGAAGGGTAAAGATAATCGGAAGTCGCCCGATAAATTCCGGAATCATTCCGAAATTGCGAATATCCTCCACTGTTACTTTCGACAAAATATCTTTATCATTGTTGTATTTATCCTTCAAATCTGCAATAAATCCCATCGATGCCTGTTTATTCAATCTCTCTTTGATGATCTGTTCCAAATCCGGGAACGCTCCCCCACAGATAAACAGAATATTTTTCGTGTTGACCGTCGTGAGCGGCACCATTGCGTTCTTGCTGTTCGCGCCTACCGGCACCTCCACGTCACTTCCTTCCAACAATTTTAACATTCCCTGCTGTACGGATTCTCCGCTGACATCTCTCTGGTTCGTATTTTTCTTCTTTGCAATCTTGTCAATCTCATCAATAAAGATAATTCCACGCTCTGCTTTTTCCACATCATTGTCCGCTGCCGCTAACAATTTGGAAACCACGCTTTCAATATCATCACCAATATATCCTGCCTCTGTCAATGATGTCGCATCTGTGATCGCAAGCGGTACATCTAAAAGTCTCGCGAGTGTCTTTACAAGATATGTCTTACCGCTTCCGGTTGGTCCGATCATCAACATATTGGATTTTTCAATCTCAATCTCATCCATCGTATTTGTCGCAACTCGCTTGTAGTGGTTATAAACAGCCACTGAGATTGCCTTTTTTGCATATTCCTGTCCAATCACATAATCGTCTAACTGTGCTTTAATCTTATGCGGTGCCGGAATGTCACGGATATTAAACACAGGTTCCGCCTTCTTTTCTTCCGGCTTTTTCTTCTTCACCTGCTGCCTTTTTGGTATCATATTCTCCATGTCCGACAAATTTAAAAACTGTACGCCCGGCATATTCATCAGCTGACTTAAATCAAACTTATTATTGTTCATCATATCAAAACTTTTCTGCATACAGTCTGAACAAACGCAAATATCATTCGGGAGATCGATCATCTTTCCTGCAACACTCTCCGGTCTGTGGCACATAAAACAGAATTTCTCATACTCTTCATTCTCTTTTTTCTCTTCCTTCACTACTTCCGGAACTTCTTTTTTCTCGCTGTCTATATCTATATCCATCTCATTTATATTATCTTTTTCTGCCATAGTTATCCCTTCTTTCCTACATATGATTTTATTATATATGAGATATTCTTATCACACAAGTGAACTTTTTATAAACTAAAAACGGTGAGAGCTATTCTCCCACCGCAATGTATTCCTCAATATACTTCGATGCCACCGCACCGTCCGCCACCGCCGTCACAATCTGCCGGAGCGGTTTCTTTCTCAAATCTCCAACCGCATACACTCCCGGAATATTGGTCCGTGTCGTCTCGTCTGCGAGCACATACCCTCCTTCATCGAGGTCAATCTGTCCTTTGACAAGCTCTGTGTTTGGCACATTTCCAATTGCAACAAACACTCCGTCACAATCAATTTCAGACACTTCGCAATTTTCCTTATTTTTCACTTTCACTCCGGTGACAAGATCATCTGCAAGCACTTCCACCACTTCTGAATTCCAGATAAATTCCAGATTTTCTGCCTCGTTCAGGGAATCCATATATGTCTTGGATGCTCTCAACTCATCTCTTCTGTGCACCAGATATACTTTTTTACAGATTTTAGATAAAAACAAAGCATCTGCAACCGCAGTATTTCCACCACCTACGATCACAACTGTCTTTCCTCTGTAAAACATTCCATCACAGGTTGCGCAGTAAGATACGCCGCGACCTCTCAGTTCTCTTTCATTTGGAAGTCCAAGCTCTCTCGGATAAGCTCCCATTGCAAGAATAACCGTCTTCGCCTCGTATGTTCCATCTGATGTAACGATAACTTTCGGCTGTTTTTCTAAATCCACACTCTGCACTTCCGCGATCTTTGTCTCCACGCCGAACCGCTCTGCGCCCTGCTTCATCTGCATTCCAAGTTCAAATCCATTGATTCCTTCTGTAAAGCCCGGATAATTTTCTACGATCTCTGTCGTCCCCATCTGTCCGCCCGGAGCGAATTTTTCTACTACAAGCGTGGTTAAGTTTGCCCTTGATGTGTAAAGCGCAGCCCCGTATCCTCCGGGACCGCCTCCGATGACAATCACATCATAAAAATTTTTATTTTCCATCTCACATCTCCTACAGTTGTACACCGTGTCCGAGCAGCCAGCTCTCAAGCTCTGCTTTTGACATCGCTCCTACATTGGTTCCTTTCACTTCTTTTGCATCCACAAGCTTCAATGTCGGAATGCTCATCACACGATACTCCTGAGCCAGTTCCGGATCATCATCGATGTTGATTTTTACGACCTTTACTTTTCCTTCATGTGCTGCTGCCACCTCATCTACAATTGGCGCAAACATCTTGCAAGGCATGCACCAGTCTGCGAAAAAGTCAATTAATACCGGGACATTTGATTCCAAAACCTCTTGTGTATAGTTGCTGTTTGTTACTTTCATTACTGACATATCTATTTCCTCCTACAATATAATTTTCTGTTTCTTGATGACTCTATCATACAAGATCTGACATTCTCTTTCTGTGACATTGTCACACTTTATCTTCTACTGTCTTTCGCAAGTTCATACAGACGATCTTCATCTATGATTTCAATGCTCCCGCGCGACAGGCTGACAAGCTGTTCTTTCTGAAAATACTTCAGCATTCTGGTAATCACCTCTCTTGCCGTTCCCAGATGGTGCGCGATCTCTTCATGTGTCATTTTCAGCATGCTCTCTCCTGTAATCTCCATCTCTTCCACAAGCAGTGCGGCAAGTCTCACATCCACACTTTTATTTAAAATCTGTTCCATCACCCACATCACATCTGAAAATCTCGACGCCATGAGGTCGTTTGTAAAATTTGCAACCGGAAGAGAGGTATGTATCAAATTCTGATAAACAGAGGTCGGTATTGTCAGCACCTTAGAATCTTCTCTCGCCTCTATAATCACCTCGAACTGAATATTATTCATAATACAGGATGCCGCAAAAAGACAGGCATCTCTTTGAAACATTCTGTATAATGTGATCTCTTTCCCGTCTTCCGACAGCGTATATGCGCGAAGTTGTCCTTCTTCCACAATGATCAACCCTGTACAGTCCTCCGAACCATTGTGTATAATGGTTCCTTTTTTCACATTCTGTACCAGTATCCTGTTTTTCAGTTCCTCTTGTTCTTCTTTTGTAAGTTTCGCCCAAAATGGAACGAGTTCTTCTATCTGCATTCTTTATTCACCTTCCAGCATTTTTAAAAATGTCTCTTCTGAGATAATCGGAACCCCCAGCTCTCTCGCTTTTTTATTTTTTGAAGAGGTTGACTCTATATCATTATTAATCAGATAGTTTGTCTTAGAAGTGACAGAGCCCGTCACCTTTCCTCCTTTACTTTCAATTACAGCCTTTACTTCATTTCGATTTGCAAAATGTTCCACACTTCCTGTAATTACAAAGTTCATATTTTCAAAAATCTGAGCCTCTTTGCTCTCTTCTTCCTTTGGTATCTCCAATTCTGTTAAAAGTCTTCGGAATTCTTCCACATGCTGCTCTTTTGCAAAATAGGAAACAAACGCTTTCGCAATCACGGGACCGATTCCCGATATTTCACTCAATTCTTCCTCTGTAACATGAAGCATTTTCTCTATATCAAAGTTCAGTTCTTTACAGATTACCTTTGCGTTGGCAAGTCCGATATTCGCTATTCCAAGACTGTAAATGAGTTTTGGCAGTGTTGTCACACGTGCTTTTTCAATACTTTTTTGTAGATTTACATAAGATTTTTCGCCAAATCCTTCCATGGATTTAATCGCATCTTTATACTGCTCCAAATGAAAAATATCTGAATAATGATTGATAAATCCCTTTGCGATAAATTTCTCTAATGTCGCCTCTGAAAGTCCATCAATATTAAGCGCATCTCTGCTCACAAACAGCGCAAATGATTTCAGATGCTTTGCCCCGCACTCTTCGTTCGTACAGTAGAGCGCCTTTGCATCACTGACTTTTCGGATCTCTGTCTTACCATGACAGACCGGACATTCCTCAGGAATATCTTTCACACCGCTTCGCGTCAGGTTTTCTGCAATCTGCGGAATGATCATGTTTGCTTTATAGACTGCGATCGTATCGCCAATGCCAAGCTCTAATTCTTCCATAATGCTGATATTGTGAACACTCGCACGGCTCACTGTCGTCCCTTCCAGTTCCACCGGTTCAAAAATTGCAACCGGATTGATAAGCCCTGTTCTTGACGGACTCCACTCAATCTCAAGAAGGGTCGTCTCTCGGATCTCATCTGCCCATTTAAACGCAAAGGAATCTCTCGGGAACTTGGAGGTTGTACCAAGCGACTGCCCATATGCAATGTCATCATATACAAGCACCAGGCCATCTGACGGAAAATCATTGTCTGCAATCTTCTCCGAAAAGAATTTCACACGCTCTTCAATCGTACCGGCTGTGACCTCATATCCTTCCACCACTTCAAATCCTTGTTCTTTTAACCATTCCATCTGATAAATTCTGGAATTCTTAAAGTCCACATCATCTGCTTTTACAAGTGAAAATGCGAAGAACTTCACATTTCTTTTTGCAGTAATCTCATTATTCAACTGGCGTACTGAACCGCTGCACAGATTTCTTGGATTTTTATATTTTGCATCTACATCTTCAATCTCTTCATTGATTTTTTCAAAATCACGATAGCCGATGATCGCCTCTCCACGCAGAATCAATTCTCCCTGATAAGAGATATGAAGCGGCAGGTTCTTAAATACCTTCGCATTGTTAGTGATAACCTCTCCGACCTCTCCATTTCCCCTTGTTACTGCTTTTTGTAAAGTTCCATTCTGATATGTCAGCACTATGGTCAACCCATCTAATTTCCAGGAAATCCTTGCCTTCTGGCTTCCCAGAAATTCTTTTAATTTCGACACTTCCTTCGTTTTATCTAAAGAAAGCATCGGTTTTTCATGCCGTTCTTTCGGAAGCTCACTTAGCACCTCATATCCTACATTGACTGTAGGACTTGATGCCAATGTAATTCCCAGTTCTTTTTCCAACGCAAGTAACTCATCGTAAAGTTTGTCATATTCATAGTTGCTCATAATCTCCGCAGTTCCCTGATAATATGCCTTTCCTGCCTCATTCAGCAATTGTACCAGTTCCTGCATACGCTGTTTT
This sequence comes from Coprococcus phoceensis, assembly GCF_900104635.1. Taxonomy (NCBI): domain Bacteria; kingdom Bacillati; phylum Bacillota; class Clostridia; order Lachnospirales; family Lachnospiraceae; genus Coprococcus; species Coprococcus phoceensis. The sequence continues at coordinate 169,657 of NZ_FNWC01000007.1, read as the reverse complement.
TTTTGTTCCATGCTTTCTACCTCATTGTTCTTGTTTCTTTGGGATCACCGTCTCATTGGAAGAATCCTTGATCAATTCATATAATTTTTGAATTTCTGCTTCCGTCACCTTCCGGTATTCCCCCGGCTTTAACTCTCCAAGTGTGATGTTCATTACCCTGATACGTTCCAGTCTTGTCACTTTATAGCCAAGATATTCACACATCCTGCGAATCTGCCTGTTGAGTCCCTGTGTCAAAATAATCCGGAATTTATATTTTCCGAGCATCTCCACCTTACATTTTCTCGTGACCGTATCAAGAATCGGCACACCTTCCGCCATCTTCTCAATAAATTCTTTTGTCACCGGCTTATTGACTGTAACTTTATATTCCTTTTCATGCTGATTTCCTGCGCGCATCATCTTATTGATAATGTCTCCATTATTTGTCATCAAAAGCAGCCCTTCTGAATCTTTATCAAGCCTTCCGATATATGTGACCCTTGTCGGATAATTCAAAAACCGAATAATATTGTTTTTTTCTTTTTTTTCTTCTGTGCAGACGATTCCAACCGGCTTGTTGACCGCAAGCAGTACCATCTCATTTTTCTGCCGGACTTCTTTCTTGCCTACACACACTCTCTGGGAAGGACTGACACGCATTCCCATCTCTGCACGCTTTCCATCCACGGTCACTTTCCCGCTTTCAATCAGACGGTCCGCCTCCCTTCTGGAACAGAGGCCTGCCTCACTCAAAAACTTATTCAATCTTACTGTTGTCTCTGTAGTTTGATTTTCTCTCATCTTTTCTCCTATAAACTAAAATATGCCTTGATAAATCTGGTCAGACTCTCCTGATCTTTTGCTCCCATCAGTTCTCTGCTGGAATGCATTGCAAGCAACGGCACACCCAAATCTACCGTTCTCACCGGAAGCATCGCCGATGCGATTGAACCGAGTGTTCCGCCCCCTGTCACATCCGAACGATTTACAAATTTTTGATACGGAATCTGTTCTTTTTCACAAATCTGCTGCACGATTCCGACCGCTTCACTGTCTGTTGCATAGCTTTGTGAGCATGCTTCTTTAATGCAGAACCCTTGATTCAACATATTCTTATTTGTCGGGTCATATTTTCCCCCATAGCTTGGATGAAATCCATGACTGACATCCACAGACATTAAAAGCCCCTCCGCAAGTGCATTCTTGTACATCTGTTCAGACCCTCCAAGTGAAAGATAAATTTTCTCCAGCAAATACGGAAGCATCATAGATCCGGCTCCCTGCTTTGTCCTGCTGCCGACTTCCTCATGATCAAATATCGCGATCACATTCAGCCCTTCTTTTCGTTCACCTTCTAAAATTCCATCGACAAGCGCCTGAACAGACGTGAGATTATCCAGTCTCGGCGCCGAGAGGAATTCTTCGTGCAATCCTATCTTCTCTGCCCTGTCTGCATTATACAGATTCAATTCATAATCCAAAATCTCATCCACCTGCACTTGAAGCTTTTCCGCAAGCGCACTCAAAAAGCAGTTTTTATCCACCTCTTCTTCCAAGATTCCCACAATCGGAAGCATCTGTGTCTGCTTATTCAATTCTACGCCCTTATTCATCTCTCGTTCCAGATGAATCGCAATATTCGGAATCGTAAATAATGTTTTCTCGAGATCAACGAGACTAACTTTTGGACGAAATACATCATCAGATTTTAAGACGACACGTCCTGCGGCAGACAGTCCACGATCCAGCCAACTTGACAAATTCACCCCGCCATAACTCTCCACATTAAGTTGTACATATTTTTCTGTAGTCACCTCCGGATTTGGTTTGATACGAAATCCCGGAAAATCCCCATGTGCTGCCGCAATTCGGAAACTCTCTTTTTCTTGAAAACGACTCCCGATCGTAAATGCAAAAATACTGGAGCCATGATGAATCACCATATATTTCCCGCCTTTTTGCAAATTCCAGTTGTTTTTCCAACACAGTTCCTCATATCCCTGCTTTGCTAACTGATCTTTCACTGCTTCCACTGTATGAAACTGTGAGGTTGCCTTCCTGATAAGCGAAAGTAAGTTATCTATATAGTTTGTCTGTTGCATGCTTTTTACTCCTTTTATTGCTGTTTAACTTTCATGATACTGTTTTGGTTTCCAAAAGTCAACGTATCTGCTATAATACCATTATTGGATTTTATTTAAAGGAGATTTTTTATGCTGACAAACACACTTACAACCGAGCCAGTACGAAAATTATTCTTTCGTTACCTCATTCCTTCTATCTGCGGAACGATGGTAACGTCTATTTATGTACTTGCTGACACAATTATTATCGGGAAAGGAATTGGCATTGATGCTATGGCTGCATTAAATATCATCCTCCCGCTGTTTAATATTTTCTTTGGCACCGGACTTTTATTTGGTGTCGGCGGTTCTGTCTTAATGTCAATCGCCCGCGGAAAAGGCGATACTCAGACCGGAAACTGTTATTTTTCTGTCGCAGTACTTTTGAATGCCATCACCTGTATTTTATACATGATTCTATTTTTAAATTTCATGGAACCGATCGCACGTTTTCTTGGCGCAACAGATGTAACAATGCCTTATGTACTCAATTACGCGCCGTACGTGATCTTGGGACTTGGCTTTTTTGCATTCTCCACTTTTCTACAAACCTTTGTAAGAAATGATGGTGCACCAAAGCTTTCCATGATTGCCGTTGTATCCGGCGGTGTCCTGAATGTTGTTTTAGATATTGTTTTTGTATTTCCTTGTAAAATGGGCATGGCAGGAGCAGCAATTGCAAGTGTGCTTGGATCCGTACTTACAACTGTTATTTTGCTGTTCCATTTTCGCTCTAAGTCAAACGGACTGCATTTTAGCTTAAAGAAATTTTCACCTGTATTCATCACAAGTATCTACAAAAATGGATTTACAAGCTTTCTTGTGGAAGTCTCGTCCGGAATTGTTATGTTTGTTTTCAACTTACAGATTTTAAAATATATTGGCGATATCGGTGTGAGCATGTATGGTGTCATTACAAATACCGCTATTGTAGTCATCTGCCTGTGTAACGGAATCAACCAGGCTTCTCAGCCGATCATCTCAACCAATCATGGTGCAGGGCTTATTGATCGTATTGAGACTGTAAAAAAACTGGGACTGAGAACTGCATTTATCATCTGCTCCGTTCCGGCTGTTTTAGGATTGATCGTGCCAAATTTGTTTACTTATATTTTTATGAATCCAAATGAACAAATACTTGCCCTTTCATCCACTGCAATTCGTATTTATTTTGTTGGATTCTTTGTAATCGGATTGAATATGTTTATCATTGGCTATTTTCAATCTACAGTAAAACCACAGCTTTCATTGTTCCTCTGTCTTTCCAGAGGGTGTGTACTTGCAATTATCTTTGTATTTGTGCTGCCTCCGCTTATCGGAGTCATTGGAATCTGGGTATCTGTACCGCTTGCTGAATTCATTACACTGATTGCCGGAATATATTTCTTGAAAAAGAATGAAAAGGAGAGGATCTCATGATTGCATTAAAATTGCCGGAAGTAAAAGAATGTATGTCCAAGCTGTTATTATCGGACACCTTCGACTCATTTTTATTCATAGAAGGAGAAATTGTCACCTATAATACATTTTCCATTAATGGATTTCTCAAAAAAGATTTTTTTGAGAAAGACCTGGCTCCTTCCCGAGATTATTCATTGTGGAAAGATATTAGAGAGTACGCATTTTCTTTGATCAAGGGAAAAAAAACTCCCCTTAGTTTTCGCTTTGTATTCGGACTGTCAGAGGCGAATATTGAAAGATTACTGAAACAGCAGGAACTGAATTTCCAGCCACAAGATGTGCAGGGATTGTATCTCAATCTAAAATATGATGGTCAGAATCTTACCTGCGTCACCGGAACTTCCATGAGACTGTTCACTTTGGATAAGTCTTTGGAGGAAGCATGGGATCAGATGGTTCAAAGATTCTTTTTGAAAAAAGAGATTAGCGCAGAAGTCTTATAAGATGAAAAAGTAATAGAGGTCACGGTATCTCTATTACTTTTTATTTTCATTCATTCGTGGTAAAATGAGTGTTTTCGCACCTTATCGTTCTTCCTCATCAACACGTCCTATTAAGCGAATTAAGTCCTTATATCCGGATTTTTCAAGTAACTGCTTAAACCCAAAAAGTACTTCTTCTTTCGTGTAATCATTTCTTCTCAAAAAATCATCATCTTTTTGACTTAGATGTTGATAAAAAAATGCCGCCGCCATGACTTCTTCTTTATTTGTATAATCGAGATCTTCCAGCAAAAGATTCTCGGCTTCGTTTATATCTCCCTGGTCAATCATATCGAAAAAATATTTCAGCGTATTTCCTGAGACTTCATATTTATTTTCGTCTTCTAATTCGACAGAAACATATTTCTTCCCAAATACCAAAGAAAACAATACTTGTACCATTTCTTTTATCATTCGCATAATATAATCTTTCTCGTCTACAACTCCCATAGTCCATCCCTCCACGTTTTCAATATTCTAAAATCACTTTTTTCTATCTTCCTAGGCAAATCACTATTTCATTCTTTGCGTACTCAGTTGCAACTGTTCAACCTTTATCGTCCTTCCTTTATTGTCCTCGTCTTTAGAATTCTCTATTTCTGAATTTCGAATACTCAAAATGATTTCATCTTGAACCTGTAAATCCTCAAATGATATACTTACAACTTGTCCTGTATCATAATCACAGTAAATCATAGGAATGGATGAACAATCGATAAGACAGTTTTTACCTAAAATGCCTTCTTCTGCACCGTCTTTTACAGTTATCGTGTTGTTTCCCTCATCAATTTCTGTAATTACTGCATTCACGCCTAAATGAACTGGGTTATCTTTTAATGAACTACACGCCGTCATAGAAATCATAAAAAGAAATACGCACAACACCATTCCAATTTTTTTCATACTCTACCACCTTCTCCAAACTCAAGTTTTGATCTCCCCATCTCCGTTGCCTCTAATGAAATAGCTGAAATACCTTTACTTTTAATATCTTTAATCAACATATCTAATGTTTTATAGGCAATGCCCTTCCTTCTGTACTCAGGCTTTGTATACATATTCATTATATATGCCTTAGTTCCGCTTGGGTTGTTGTAGGTCGGCATTACTTGAAAAAAGCTAACACCACCCGCACCAACAACACAGTTTTAGTCAAAAACCAAATATGCAATATGCGAGCCATTACAAAGAGCTTTTTGATAATAATCATAGGATTGTCTTTCCACTTCGCTCCTACGATAACCTATTCTATTTCACAGCCACAAGTTCTGCTTCCTCTTCCTCGAAATAGTCAGCCGTATTACTGCTTAGTCCACTTGCTTTCCACGCCTGTCCAAACGTAATATCCTCTAGGTTACTCAGGAAAACAAATGTACGATCTTTAGCTGCTCCATTCATTCTTCCTGTTATCTCCAGTCTATATTTATATGTATGCGTGTCTGTCCCCCATGTACCATCACTCATTTCATAATATTTAACTTTCGTTACCAGCTTATTCTGTTCAGAATACTCTTCAACGAATTCCGGATCAGTCACATCATAAGTACTAATTACGGTTGCTTCGTCTTCTCTGACTTTCTGTTCTTCCAAAAAATCAGTTTCCGCATGCTTCTTAACCTCTGACGGTTCTTTCTGCGAACATCCAAACAGACTAAGTAACATGAATGTTACCAAGGTGATCCTAAATATTTTTTTCATCTGCTGCGAAAACTGATACATAATATTACTGATTCTTTCCGACATATTTCCCCTCCTTACTTTCAAATCGACCTTTCTTTATAACCTCATTTTACTCCATTTTCTCCATCTTGCCTATCCTAAAATCAATGAATTTTCCCATCCCAAAATTTGTCAGCTTCACACCTTCCAGCTCCACCTGCTGCTCTTTTTCCAACACATATCCTCGTCCTTCAAAAAACGGTTTTGCCGTAATGGAAGCATGTACGCTGATCTTTTGAAGCCCAAATTTCTTGGCATGCTGTTCCAACTCATCGCAGATTGCCGTTGCCACACCTTGATTTTGAAAATCTTTATGCACAAACAGATGGTCCAAATATCCTGTTCTGTCTATGTTTCCATATCCTATAATCTTCTCTCCCTCTACGGCAACGACTGTATAAAGTTTTTCAAAAAATGTTTTATTTTTTCTAAGATTCTCACATCGGTTTGACCACACTTCCACCTGTTCCTGCAAATAATCTTTTCGATTCACAGTTTGAATTGTCTCATAAAAGAGCTGCACAATTTCTTCCAAATCTTCTGCCTGATACTTTCTAATCTCCATCACAATCCTCCAATTCTTCTAAATTTATTCCATAGCCACAAAATGCGCAAACCCACCTGTGGATTTGCGCATCTTTTATTTCTCTTATTATTTTGCCAATAACATCATAATCTCGTTGCTTCTGTTGATAAACGCTGTCATTTCTTCCGGATTCAACGGTTTGTTACTCAACATTGCAAGGTCAAATAACTGTTTACAGAACATTGGTACATGTTCTCCATCTTTATTTTTGAGTACATACTGTACCAATGGATGATTTGCATTCAATACAAGTGTCACATCTGTTCCGAACATAGATGGATCCATTCCGTACATATTGTACATCTTCATCATTTCCTGCATACGGCGTGACTGCTCTGACAATGTTACCATAGATGCCACATTTTCATTTTTCAGCTTCTCTACTTTAACTTCCAGCTTGTCATTTTCCAATGCTTTGCGGAATACATCAGTCAATGTCTCTGTATCTGCCTTGAATGCTTCTTCTTCCTCTTTTGCAACTTCTTCTTTGAATGTGTCTGTCAAATCTGCATCGATACGCTGGAATTGTACATTCTCATTGCGCTGCTCAAGCTGTGTCACAAACGGAGAATCAATATTATGTGTCAGCAGCACTGCATCCAAACCTTCCTGTTTGAACATATTAATGTACTGGCTCTGCTGTTGTTCGTCTGTCACATAGTAAATTGTTACTTTCTTCTCTTCTGTATTTTCGCCCTCTGATGCCTCTGTCTTTTCTTCTTCAGCCTTCGTCTCTTCTGCACCGCCATTTTTTGCAATGCAGTCTTTGAGTGTCAAATATTCATGGTCAATATTTTTGAATAAAATGTAATCACTCATCTTGTCACAGAATTTTTCATCTTTCAAGCAGCCGAATTTGATAAATGGGCTGATATCATCCCAGTATTTTTCATAAGATTCTCTGTCGGTCTTACACATTCCTGTAAGCTTATCTGCCACTTTCTTTGAAATGTAATCTGAGATTTTATTTACAAATCCGTCGTTCTGCAATGCACTACGTGATACATTCAGCGGAAGATCCGGACAGTCAATCACACCTTTTAACAGCATCAGGAATTCCGGAATGACTTCTTTGATATTATCTGCGATAAATACCTGATTATTGTATAATTTAATCTTTCCTTCCACGGAATCATACTCTGTGTTGATTTTCGGGAAATACAAAATACCTTTCAAATTGAATGGATAATCCATATTCAGATGGATCCAGAACAATGGCTCTTTGTAATCCATAAACACTTTGCGGTAAAATTCGATATAATCCTCTTTTGTACAGTCATTTGGATGTTTTGTCCAAAGTGGAGTTGTATCACTCAGAGAAACCGGACGTTTGTTGATTTTCACTTTATCTACTGCCGGTGAAACTTCCACCATCTCTTTCTCGCCGTTCTCATTTTCTTTTTCTTCCATCTTTGCTTCTTCATGAATACGTTCCACGATGACATCATCATCTTTCAATTCCTCTTCCAAAATTGTCTCGTATTCTTGTTCTGCATTTTCTTTTGACAGGAAAATCTCTACCGGCATGAAAGAACAGTATTTTTCAATCACTTCTCTCACACGATATTCATTCGAAAACTGCACACTTTCTTCATTCAGGAACAACGTGATCTCTGTTCCAACTGTGTTTTTGCTGCCTTCTTCCATATCATATTCTGTGCCGCCGTCACATGTCCAGTGTACCGGAGCCGCACCTTCTTTGTAAGACAATGTATCAATGTGAACTTCCTCTGCTACCATAAATGCCGAATAAAATCCAAGACCAAAGTGTCCGATCATATCGTCTTCTGTTGTCTTGTCTTTATATTTTTCAAGAAATTCTGTTGCACCGGAAAATGCAATCTGTGTAATATATTCTTCTACTTCATCCGCAGTCATACCAATACCGGTATCAATAAATTTCAATGTTTTTTCTTCCGGATTTACCACTACCTTGATGCTTGCTTTATAGTCATCCGGCAGTTGATATTCTCCCATCATATCTAACTTTTTCAATTTTGTGATCGCATCACAACCATTTGAAATCAACTCACGCACAAAAATGTCGTGATCTGAATACATCCATTTTTTTATAATTGGAAAAATATTTTCACTGTTAATTGAAAGGTTACCGTGTTTTGCACCCATTTCTAACAACTCCTTTTTATCTTTAATTATCAATTCTCGGCGTTTTGCCTCATCTATTTGATATATTAATACTCTGATTTTTAAATGTCAATAGAAAATTAGCACTCTTTTAAAGTGAGTGCTAATAATCTTATGAACTTTATTAAATTCTCATAAACTATTCTACACTTTTCAGTGATTCAACCATATCTATACGCTTTAATTTGAAATACATTACCCAATTCACAAACAATGAAAATCCAACCGTGAATAAAAAGCTGTACAAAAAGCTTGGAAAATCAATATTTCTTCCAAACATAATTCCTTCCACTTCCACGGTAACAATCACAAATTGATGCAAAATCTTTCCGATTCCCATTCCAACCAGCGATCCAATAATTGTCAGCAAAATATTTTCCCGAAATACATACGATGCAACCTCTTTATCATAGAACCCAAGCACTTTTAAGGTTGCAAGTTCTCGTTTTCGTTCTGTAATATTAATGTTATTCAAATTGTAAAGCACAACAAACGCCAGCATTCCCGCCGAGATAATAAGTACCACAATAACCAGATTCAGACTGCCGAGCATATCTGCAATCCGCTCTTCCATATTATTTGTATATGTCACGTTCAAAACTGCATCCTGCTCAATCAGTTTTTCCCCGATTCCCATCAAACCTTCTTCATCATATTTCTTCATCTTGAACATAATACTATTTTCTTCCGGCTCTTTTCCATAAAGTTCTTCATATAATCCGGTTGTCATATACATATAGTTTCCAATATAGTTTTCACATACCGACACAACTTTCACCTTTACGTCACCGGTATCTTCTTGTATGGTAATCATATCTCCTGATTTCACATCTAATTCGGTGGCTACCTTCTCTGTTAATATCACACCTTCATTTGTCAATTCATATTCTTCTTTTGTAACACGATTTCGAAATGTCATAAATGGCTCCAAACCATGCTCCTTTACCGGAACACTCAGGTAGATTTCCTCTTCTCCTGCCGCGCTCTTCACTGTCTTATTTTTCATCATGACTTCCGAATACGTATCAATCTGATGTTCGCCTTCAAGCGTTTCCCTTAAACTCATCTTTTCCTGTTCTGATAAGTCCGAAGACAAATATGCCATCCCGTCATACTCCTGCAATTCTCCATATTGGAGCGTTGCGATATTGGTAATGGAATCTTTGAGTCCGAATCCCACTAACATCAATCCCATACAACCGCCAATTCCAATGATCGTCATAAAAAACCGTTTTTTATATCGGAAAAGGTTACGAATAGAGGATTTCCAAATGAAACTTAAATGTTTCCAAATAAACGTAATACGCTCTAAAAAAATTCTTTTGCCTTGTTTTGGTGATGGTGGGCGCATTAATACCGCCGGCAATGCCATCAGTTCTTTATAGCAGGCTGCCAGTGTTGCCACGAATGTACATAATACTGCGGCTGCTGTAGCCATGACCGCATATGACACATGATACGGCACAATGATATGCGGAAGATGCTGATACATAATCTTATAGGCATACACAATAATAAACGGGAATAGTTTCTCTCCAATCAGCACCCCGAAAACACTTCCTCCAAACGTTGCCAAAAGCGCATAATTCAAATATTTTTTCGCAATATCAATCTTGCTGTATCCGAGTGCCTGAAGTGTTCCGATCTCCACTCTCTGCTCTTCAACCATTCGTGTCATTGTCGTGAGGCTGATCAGTGCCGCCACAAGGAAAAACAACGCCGGAAACACCTTCCCGATTGCCCGCATGCGATCCGCATTTTCTCCATATTCTGAATATTCCGGCAAAGTGCTTCTGTCATATACATACCATGTCGGAGTTTCTATCTTTGCAATCTCTTTCTGGGCATCTTTGATCTTTTGTTCCCCTTCCTCAATCTTTGCCTGCGCCTCCGTCTTTGCAGTCTCATACTCTTCTCTACTTTTAATCAGCGTCTGTTCTTGTTCCTGCAAAGTATTTTCTCCACTCTCAAGTGTCTCTTCTTTTTCATGCAGCTCTTCCCACGCTGTATCAATCTGAGCCTGCCCGTTCTGGATTGTCTGCAGTGTGCAAGACAGCGATTCTTCTCCGGCGCTCAGCTGTTCTTTTGCCTGTTCAATCGCGATTTTCCCTTCTGACAACTGATTTTTCATCGCAGTAAGCTTTTCTATGTTCGCCTTAAGTTCTGCCTCCCCTGCATTCAACTGTTTCAATAACTCTGCTGCGATTGCCTGATCTTTTGGGTCTTCGCTGTCTTTGATGGTATTGTACTGCTGCCATCCCGCGTCTAACTTGGCTCTGGCATCTGCAATCTGCTTCTCGGCAGCCTCAATCTGTGGCGCTGCCGCCTCAGCCTGCTGCTGATATTCTTTTTCTTTTTTCTCTAATTCTTCTTTTTGGCTATCCAGTGTTTCTTTTCCGGTGCGATACTCTTCTAGTCCGGCATCCAGTTCTTTCTGCTTTTGATATAAGGTCTGTTTCGCATTTTCAATCTGCTCTTTTCCAGATGCAATTTCTGCTTTCGCATTCTGGATCTGTATTTCTCCATCTTTCAGCTTTTGTTCTGCATCCGAAAGTTCCTGCTGCGCGCTCGCTTTTCCGTCTTCCAACTCCTGTCTCGCCTTGTCAATCTCTTTGTTCGCCTCAGCTGCCAGAGACTGTTTCCGCGCCTCACATCTAGCATCTGTAATTTTCTCAATCTCATCAATCACATGATCCACTTTCTTTTGATACCCCTCTGTAAACGCAGTTTCCTCTTTTGCCCCGGCTGCTTTTACATAAATTTCTGTATAGGTATCCGGAGAAAAATTTTCATCTGTCACAGCGAGGAACCCACTGACCGTTCCTGTTCCAATCAGACTGCTTCCCCTTCCAAACGAGATGTAGGACGGGCTGCTTCCTGTTCCCACGATTTTAAACTCTTTGACCTCCAATATCCCGGAATTTTCTCCCGTCAGCGTAATCGTATCACCAATCCGATAAGAAGTACCTTCTAAAAAATCTATATCTACAAGACACTCTCCTTCTTTTTCAGGCATTCTTCCTTCACTTACCGTCAACTCATTCATGGACTCCGGAATAGACATCACATGAAGAACCTTTTGATTATCATCTATATTAAGCAGCATGTCCTGACTAAAACCGCCCTCTGCTTTAGCTACATCTGAAAGTCCTTCAATCGCATGCAGATCATCTTTTGTCAGTCCCATCGTGCTGATCACCTTGATATCCATCAGATTTTTTTCATCAAAATAGGCATCTCCGGAAATTCTCATATCCGGTTCCGATGCTCGAATTCCGGAAAAAAATGATACGCCCAATGCTACTATAAAAAATATCGACAAAAAACGTCCCAGGCTTTTTCGTATCTCCATATAAAAATCTTTTCTCAACGCTCGTTTTTTCATACTTATCTACCACTCAATCGTCTCAACCGAAATCGGATTCTCATTCAATGTCACTTTAGAAACCTTTCCGTTCTTTATTTTAATCACACGGTCTGCCATCGGTGCAATCGCCGAATTGTGCGTAATCAAAATGACCGTCATCCCCTTCTTACGACACGTATCCTGCAACAGTTTTAATATTGCTTTTCCTGTATTGTAATCCAGCGCTCCCGTTGGCTCATCGCAAAGTAACAATTTCGGATTTTTTGCCAGCGCCCTTGCGATAGAAACTCTCTGCTGCTCTCCGCCGGAAAGCTGCGCCGGAAAATTCGCCGCTCGTTCTCCCAGTCCGACATCCTCAAGCACCGCCATCGCATCCAGAGGATCTTTACAAATCTGAAGTGCCAGTTCTACATTTTCCAGCGCAGTCAGATTCGGAACCAGATTGTAAAACTGAAACACAAATCCGATGTCATCTCTTCTGTATGCCGTCAATTGCTTTGTATTATAGGTTGTGATATCATTTCCATCTACAATCACCTCTCCGCTCGTCGCCGTATCCATTCCTCCTAAAATGTTCAAAACAGTAGTCTTTCCCGCTCCACTTGCTCCGACAACAACTGCAAATTCTCCCTTTCCAACAGAAAAATCAATTCCATCCGCAGCCGCAATCTCCACTTCTCCCATCTTATATATCTTTTTTACTTCTCTCAGTCTCACATAATCTTCCATTCAAATGCCTCCCAACAAACTATAAGTTATTGTTCAGTAACAACTTTAACTATTTTCATTATAGCATAAATTGTTACCATTGACATACGACTCTTTCTTCCTTTACAATAAAACTTAATCACGTGTTACTGTGAACAGCAACACTCAAGCAAAGGAGGATTACTATCTTGGATGGTTTAAGAATTATTCCCGTCACAAATGAAGAGCTTATTTTTTCTGTTTCCGCACTTGCAGATGAAATCTGGCATGAACACTTCTCATCGATTCTTTCAACAGAACAGATTGATTATATGCTCGAAAAATTTCTTTCACCGGAGGCTTTGGCAGACCAGATCAATCATGATTATGAATATTTTTTATTTTCATACGAGTACACATTTGCTGGATTTGCCGGCATTCACGAAGAAAATGGCAGCCTGTTTTTAAGCAAGCTCTATGTACATAAAGATTTTCGCGGCAAAAAAATCGCATCTTATATGTTCCGGAAATTTATCGAGATCTGCAAGATGAGAAATCTGAATAAGATTTGGCTTACCTGCAATCGTTTTAACGAGAGCACACTTGCAGTCTACGAACATCTCGGATTTCAAAAAGTGAGAACCGAAGTAACCGATATCGGACAAGGTTATGTGATGGACGACTATATCTTAGAATATAAAGTAGAATAGTATCAGGGCAGAGTGTAATCACTCTGCCCTGATACTATTCTACATACTGATCTGCATAATATGCCCCATAATCTTCCGATTCAATTTTCTCACTCGGTGTGAGAATGATAATTCCTTCTTCCACCGTCACGGTCGTTCCTTCCGGCAGCACCACATTGTGGTAAATTTCCTCCGGTTCTCCAAGCAGAACACTTCCTGTGCTTATTTCATACTCTTCAATATCCTCTTCGCGAATGGTACCCGGCACAATGTATTTCATATATCCCATTCCATACTCCTCTTCATCAGGACGCCGAAACGTGACATCATAAACTCCCGCCGGAAAATCTTTCCCCGCAACCGCATCCTCTTTGATCTCAACGCTTTCTGTCAAAGGATTTTCCATTCCTGATTTCATTCCTTGCACCTGTGCATTCTCAGAGATGAATTTTACTTCCAACTGTGAATCTATATCTACTTTCGCCCCTGCAAACAAACGGAAATCTTCTATCTCTCTTTCGACACCTTCCTCTTGTGCATCTGCCAAAAATTCAGAATAGTACACATGGTTTTCACTGTCTTCCAAATCAACGCTTCCACTTCCCGATAACAATTCTACCCGGTACTGCCCCTCCGGAATATGCAGCCCGACAATATATTCTCCTCCCGTGTAGGTCTCCTCAAAGTGCTCTCCTGTCTCAGGCAGTGTCTTCTCCAAATACTTATATGGATCATATTCCTCCACAGATTCTTCTTTCCAACTGCTCATTTGTATCTTTTGAGCAATCTGGGCAAATCCAGTGATTACAAATATCAGAATCCCTATGACAACGAAAATCTTAACCGTATGTTTGCCCTTCTGAAATTGTTTTGCCGGCACCTTCTTCACAGTATGGGCTTTCGAAACTTTCTCCGCCTCATGATGTACATGCGTCAAAGGCTCATGAGTGCATTTGCTTTCATTCACTCTGTAAGATACATCACTTTTTGAATTGTCCAGACCACACTCCACGCATTTATTGTTTACCAGTTTCCCTCCGCATAAACTACATCTTCGTCTTCTCATCAGGCTCCTCCTTTATCGGACATTCCTCTTAACGTTTACCAAAATTGCTTTCACCCAACGGTCGGCAAGCTCCGGCCAAATAGACACTTCCTCATTCGGTTCATCTTTCGGTCGAACCTTTGTGACTTCTTCATAAACTTTTTCTTCTGCCTCTTTCGGCAATGTAATCGTTCCATTTTCGATACTTTTTACTAAAAGCTGCATCTGCTCTTTTGTATATGCGCCTCCGCATTCTCTGCTCGCCCACTGTTCATTGGCAAGTGACAAGCCATGCTTTCCATGTGAAAATATGTGGAACGCATACAAAACGCCCTGATCTTTACAGGCTCTTGCAAACAAGTGGCTGTTCTCCACCGGCACGGTCTGATCATCTACCGTGTGCCACACAAAGCAAGGCGGCATTTTCTCTGTCACATGTTTTTCCAGCGACATATATTCCATCTCTTTTTCAGAAGGCTCTTTTCCGTATAACGCTTCAAACGAACCTCTATGCGCATATACTCCGGAAGTAATAACCGGATAGGATAAAATTACCGCGTCCGGTCTGCACGAGAAATGTTTATACACTCTGTGCTCATCCTGAATATCTTCATAGTGTACACACACGCTTGCGCAAAGATGACCACCTGCCGAAAATCCACACAAAATAACTTTTTCCGAATCTATCTGATATCGTTCCGCTCCCTGCCTGATCTTGCGGATGGCACGCGCCAAATCTTTCATCGGCTGCTCCTTTAACGGTTCTGTCATCGTCAAATCAGTCGTATACGTCAGCACAAACGTGTTATATCCCTTATCATAAAACGTTCTTGCCACAATCTCACCTTCCCGCTGCGAGACAAATCGATACCCACCGCCCGGAACGATGATCATGCAAGGTCTGATTTTTTCATCTTCATGAATATAACTCACCAGATTCGGTACAAATCCACATGCAAGCGGATACGAATATTCTCCGTTTTCCCATAGTCTGATCACTTCTCCAAACATCTTTTCCCCTCTCTTTTTACAATGCTTTTACAGCCTCTAAAACAGCATCTCGCTCCGCTGTATTCTCAGGTCCATACGCAATACCGATCAGCACCGCATATCCATCTACCATACGGACATACGACTCACTGCATCGCTTTGTGTCATCCGATGTAAAATCAAGTTTCAGACATTCGTATGTCTCACCTGCAATTTTTTTTGAAAATATCTCTCCGTCATTTGTAAATTTTACTTTCGTCTCATATTGCTGCATAACCGTCTTTTTACTGGACTCCACATATTGTTCTGCCGACATATCGTCACCTTCCATGTTCCACGTAATCACACTGACAGATGTTCCTTTTTCCGATATCGCTGCCATCTCCATGCGTCTTCCACTTGTACTTTTCATTACATTAGCAAAAGAAACACTTGATTTCAATTGCTCATCAATCTGATCCTGAGAAGACATCTCAAATCCTTCCGGCGCGTCAAAAGAAATACCCAGCATCTCACTTTCGTAATGAGTACCCGTAATCTTTCCTGGTTTGTAAGAATCTTTTTCCATAATCATCTCCACGATTACCAATCCCATAATCGCAAAAACAACCAACAACAATAAAGGCAACGCCGTACGGACATACCCCGGCTTTGTTTTTACACTTTGAAAGTTTCTTTTTTCTACTTTTTTCATGCGCGTTCTCTCTTTCTTTTCTATATTCTCTTTTCTTATAGTAAATATAGTAACTTTTTTTCCGAATTTAAGCAATAGTATTCTACTAAAATAAGCACTAAAGATTTCCTGCGCAACAAAAAATAAGCTTTCAGATAAAATAACATAATCTCTGCCATCTCATCTCAAAGCTTATCGCCAAACAATATTCCAATAAAAAATCGGAGTGACGTGATTCGAACACGCGACCTCTACGTCCCGAACGTAGCGCTCTACCAAGCTGAGCCACACTCCGTTTTTTGTAACTACGGAAAAGGGATTCGAACCCCTACTAACAGAGTCAGAGTCTGCTGTGCTACCATTACACCATTCCGCAATGTTCTGTGTTCTCTTGCGAACAAATATTATTATACATATATTTCAAAAAATTGCAAGCACTTTTTTAAATTTTTTTTATTTTTTTGTTTTTTCTTACAATTCGCACTAGAAATCCCTTGACCTTGGCACTATACTAAGGTTTACTATTTGATTATCAAATCTAGGAGGTATTTCATAATGAAAACGATTTGGGAACGGTTCACAGACGGATTTACTCTTAAAAAGATCACATGGATCGTACTTGGCGCTGCCATTTGTTCTTTTGGAATTTACAATATTCATCAACAGACAGGAATTACCGAAGGCGGCGTGCTTGGCATGATGCTGCTTATCAATCACTGGTTTGGCATCTCTCCTTCTGTTATCACTCCGATACTGGATATTTCCTGCTATCTGCTTGCCTTCAAATATTTGGGCGGTAGATTTATCAAGATTTCCATTATCTCTACGCTCAGCGTCTCTTTGTTTTTTGAAATTTGGGAATTATTCCCTCCGGTCATTCCGGATCTGACACCTTATCCACTTGCCTGCGCTTTGCTTGGAGGTATTTTTGTCGGAATCGGAGTTGGTCTGATCGTTCGGCAAGGCGGTTCAAGTGGTGGTGATGACGCGCTGGCACTCACAATTTCAAAAGTGACGCGTTGGCGCCTTTCCAGATCCTATCTGTTTACGGATTTTCTGGTACTTGGATTGTCTTTGTCTTACATTCCTTTTGAACGAATCATTTTTTCTGTAATAACTGTTATGGTATCGTCACTATTGATTGATTTTGTCCAAAATTTCAATTTAGACGAAACTTCTGTACCTGCCAGCGAATAAATAGGAGATATGCATTATGAAAAAATATTTTAAAATTGGGGAAATCGCAAAACTTTATCACATTGGAACAGATTCTTTGCGTTATTATGAAAAACTTGGGATTTTGACTCCCAAGCGCAGCGAAAATGACTACCGGCTATATAGCCTTCATGATATTTGGCGTCTGAATGTCATTCGTGACCTGCGAAATCTGGATTTTTCAATGGAACAGATTAAAGACTATCTGAATAACCGCAGCATCACCTCTACCGAATCTCTGTTTGAACAGGAATTGTCTGCAATTGATAACAAACTGGAAGAATTATATGCGCTGAGAGAAAATGTTCAAAATCGTCTTCAGACTTTAAAAGACGTCAGGCGCCATCCTCTTGGCATCATAGAGCAGACTTATCACCATACGAGACATTGCCATATGATACAGTCCGGTTACCAGACAGATGAGGAGATGGACGTTCTGATCAAGCAGCTGTTAAATAAAGATGAACACAATCTTTATATCATCGGAAATAATCGTATTGGCTCTCTTCTTGCTTTAAACGATGTGCGCAAACAACATTTTCAGGATTATCAGGCTGTATTTATCATTGATGAGCACGGAAACGACACACTTCCCGCCGGTAATTATCTTTCACTTTGCTATCAGGGAAGCTGCAACCAAAACGCCACATATATACCAAAAATGCTTGACTATGCATCCAAAAACGGATTGACACCTGTCGATCCTGTTCTTGAAATTCTTTGGGTTGACATCCATCAGTCAGAAGATGCAAATGAACATATCATAGAATTACAGATACGATGTATCTAATTTTTAATCTGTTTTTTTTATTTTTTTATACAAAATCACTTTTTTTGAAATCTTTACCAAAAATAAATTGTACAAATTCCAATTTTGTGATAAAAAATAAAGGTAAGGTTTTTATTCTAGCCCTTAATTCAAACACAGAAAGGATATTTTAAGATGAAAAAGATTTATGAAGGAAAAACAAAAGACGTATTTAGCCTTGACAACGGAAATGTATTATTAAAATTTAAAGATGACTGTACTGGAAAAGACGGAGTATTTGATCCAGGCGAAAACGCTGTTGGTTTAACAATCGAAGGAATCGGAAAAGCAAACTTAGAGACTTCTGTTCATTATTTTGAATTATTAAAAGAAGCCGGAATCAAAACACACTATGTAAGTGCGAATGTAGAAGAAGCTACTATGGAAGTACTTCCAGCAACTGTATTCGGACACGGACTTGAAGTAATCTGCCGCCTTGTTGCAACAGGAAGCTTTATCCGCAGATACGGAGAGTACATGGAAGACGGAACTGTATTAGACGGTGGATATGTAGAATGTACTTTCAAAAATGACGCTCTTGGCGATCCACTTGTTACAAGTGAAGGTCTTGCAGCTCTGGGAATCATGACACCTGAGATGTTCGAAAGCATGAAAGAACAGACATTAAAGATCACAAAGATCGTTGCTGATGATTTAAAATCAATCGGTCTTGATTTATGGGATATCAAATTCGAATTTGGTTACAACAACGACGAAGTAATCTTAATTGATGAGATCGCTTCTGGTAACATGCGTGTATACAAAGACGGAAAAATTGTAGAGCCAGTTGAATTGACAAAATTAATTTTAAATAGATAATTATTTTTTAAGGAACGTGAGAATTTTCCCCACGTTCCTTTGTTTTATTACAATTTTTGAATCCGCTCGATCGCTGCAACTGTATTTTCATATGTTCCAAACGCTGTCAGTCGGAAATACCCTTCTCCGCTCGGACCAAATCCGGATCCAGGTGTTCCAACAATTCCTGCATTCTCTAACAGATAATCAAAAAACTCCCACGAAGTCATCTGATCAGGTGTTTTCAGCCAGATATATGGCGCATTGACTCCACCTGATACAGTGTATCCCGCTTCCTTCAGGCCATTCGAAATCGTCTTTGCATTTTTCATATAGTACGCTACCTGCTCTTTCAGCTGCACCTTTCCAGCCTCTGAATACACGGCCTCTCCTGCTCGCTGAACAATATACGGCGCCCCATTGTATTTTGTGCCATGACGTCTCGCCCACAGTGAATGCAGTGTCACATCTCCACATTTCAACTCTTTTGGAATGACTGTAAATCCAAGACGGACACCTGTGAATCCGGCATTTTTTGAAAAACTGCGAAGTTCGATTGCGCAAGTTCTCGCCCCATCACATTCATAGATACTGTGCGGCACATCTTCTTCTGAAATGTATGCCTCATACGCCGCATCATATATGATGACAGCTCCGACTTTATTCGCATAATCAACCCACACCTGCAGTTGTTCTTTTGTAATCGTCGAACCTGTAGGGTTATTCGGGAAACAAAGATAGATGATATCCGGTGTCTCCTTTGGCAATTCCGGTGCAAATCCATTTTCAGCAGTACATGGCATATAGATCACATCGCTCCACATCTCTGTCTTTGCATCATACACTCCGGTGCGCCCTGCCATGACATTCGTATCCACATACACAGGGTAAACCGGATCACATACTGCAATTTTATTGTCTTTACTGAAAATCTCCTGAATATTTCCGGAATCGCATTTTGCACCATCTGAAATAAAAATCTCGTCCGCTGAGATGTCGCAGCCTCTTTGGACATAGTCATTTTTTGCGATTGCACTTCTTAAAAATTCATATCCCAAATCCGGCGCATAGCCATGAAATGTCTCCGACACTCCCATCTCGTCTACCGCCGTATGAAGTGCATCAATAATCGCAGGAGCAAGCGGTTGTGTTACATCGCCGATTCCAAGCCGGATGATAGACTGTTCCGGATTTGCCTGTGTGTAGGCAGCCACTTTCTTTGCAATTGTCGAAAACAGATAGCTTCCCGGCAGTTTCAAATAGTTGTCATTTATTTTAAACATATTCTTTTTCCTCCGTTTATAGGTTTATTTCTCCGTCAAATGAAACTTCCGCCGGACCGGTCATATATATCTTGTCCGCCTCTTTATCCCATTCGATTTGTAAATCCCCTCCAAGTAATTTTACTGTCACTTTATCTTCTGTAAATCCATTTAGAATACATGCGACTGCGACTGCACACGCTCCCGTTCCGCAGGCCATCGTCTCTCCCGATCCACGTTCCCACACACGCATCTCAACTGTATTTCGATCAAGCACTTTCACAAATTCTGTATTCACACGATTCGGAAAACGCTCATGATTCTCAAATGCCGGACCGATTGTCTCAATATCAAGTCCTTTCACATCTTCTACATAGACGACCGCATGAGGATTTCCCATTGAGACTCCGGTCATACGATACTCAGTTCCATTCACGTTGATAGGCTCATCAATCACACGGTTCCCATCCGCCACAATCGGAATATTTTCCGGCACAAGCTCCGGACTTCCCATATCTACTTTTACAAGTTTCACTTTTCCATCTTCCACCGTCAAATCTAAATATTTGATTCCGGCAAGTGTCTCAACAGAGATGTGCTCTTTCTCTGTCAGACCGTAATCATACACATACTTTCCAACACAGCGGATTCCGTTCCCGCACATCTCACTTCTCGAACCATCCGCGTTGTACATCTCCATCTCAAAATCAGCCACATCAGACGGATTAATCATGATCAATCCGTCTGAACCGATTCCAAAATTCCGGTTGCTTACCTTTTTCGCCATCTCTGGCGGATTTTCAATAGTCTCTTTAAAACAATTCACATATACGTAATCGTTTCCCAAACCTTGCATTTTCGTAAATTTCATTTCATTTCTCCTAACTCTCTTATCCTGACATAACACTTAGTACCATCTGTGCCGTCTCTACCATATTTGTTCCACTGTCCATACTACATTTTTGCAAATAATGATGAGCCTCGTCCTCAGTCATGTTGTTACGGTTCATCAGTAATACTTTCGCTTCTCTCAGTAACGCCTGTTCTTTCTCGCTGCGGGCTTTCGGCTTCGCATTCCTCTTCTTTCTCCGCCTTTCTATCGCCTGCAGCATCATGTTCAGCGTGCTGAGCAAATCATGCACCTTCAGCGGCATCGTAAGTCCTACCACGCCGTTTACAATCCCATCTCCCCATTTATCCGGAGATGCGATCACGAGCATCTCAAATGTATCCGGCAGATATTCCCGCAATTCCGTATACATCATATCCAGCATCTTATAACCGCAAATCACAATTCCTTCATCCAACGTCTCCGCACTTTGTATTGCCTGGGCTCCTGTCGTCCCGATTCCTGTAACTGCCAGACCATTTCGCACTAAGATATTACGAATATTCGTTGCTGTATCCTTTTTGGGAAACACAACAATAATTTTACTCATACTTACCTCCTTCGGCTCAACGGGTTATTCATTACAGAAAGACTCAAATCTTGTGCAAATATTTTTCCAGTTCCCAGCCTGTCACATACTCTCGGAACTGCTGGTATTCATTTTTCTTTGCCATAACATATTTGGCTGATAAATCTTCTCCCAAAACATTCTGAACAAATGTATCCTCTTCAAAAGCTCTGACTGCTTCCAGGAGACTTCCCGGAAGTAACTCATTATATTTTTCCATGTGTTCCGGCGGAAGGATCTTCTTTTCAATTCCTTCTAATCCAGCCGCAAGGCACACTGCAAATGCGAGATATGGATTGGCAGATGGATCTGGACTTCGAAACTCAACTCTCGTTTTCTCCCCGCGCTCTGCCGGAATCCGAAATACCGGTTTTCTTCTTGTCACGAGTCTTTTATAAGAATTTACAATCGGATTGGTGATCAGTGTAATCGCCTGAATATGCGCCATAATTCCTCCGATGAAATAACTTGCTTCCTGACTCAGTCCATTCTCACCATTCTCATCGGCGAACAGATTCACTCCGTCTTTTGTCAAGGACATATTCAGATGCATACCCGAACCATTTTCTCCTGATTTTGGTTTCGGCATAAATGTTGCATGCAGTCCGTGCCGTTTTGCAATCGTTTTTACCACAAGTTTAAATGTCATCATCTTATCGGCGGCAGCCAATGTCTCATCATATCGGAAATCAATCTCATGTTGTGCCGCAGCCGCTTCATGATGAGAAGTCTCGATCTCAAACCCCATATCCTCCAATGTCAGGACCATGTCACGTCTTGCATTCTCCCCGAAATCCAAAGGTCCCAAATCAAAATATCCTGCATTTTCATGGGATACGGTTGTCGGGAGTCCATGATCATCTGTATGGAACAAAAAGAACTCACACTTCGGGCTTACTTGTAGTTGATATCCCATAGCTTTTGCTTTCTCAACCGTCTTTTTTAGAATATGCCGCGGATCATTCTCAAAAGGGGTTCCGTCCTGACGATACACATCACAAATGAGTCTCGCAACCTTTCCCTGCTGTGGTCTCCACGGAAAAATCTCAAATGTATTCAAATCCGGATACAGATACATATCCGAGTCCTCATCCTTTGCAAATCCCTCGATGGAAGAACCGTCAAACACACATCGGTTATCCAGCGCTTTTTCCAGCTGGTTTGTCGTGATTGCTATATTTTTCATCATTCCATATATATCTGTAAATTGAAGCCGGATAAAGCCCACATCCTCTTCTTCTACAAGTCTGTATATGTCTCTTTTTGTATAGTTTCTCACTGATATCCCTCCAAATCCTGAAATAAAAATGGACGTTCTCACTCCACGGAAAACGCCCTTGTTTCTTATAATTATATCGACCTGCTTTACGTTTGTCAATTACTTCTAAAATGATTTTATCAGTCTTAATTTCTCATTTATTTTTTATCTGTCTTCCGGTCACATCCAAATGATAATTTTCTTTATAAATTAGTTCTGACACCGGAACCAATTCATATCCTTGTTCTCGAAGCCCCAAAATCACAGATTCCAAAGCATCTTTTGTATATTTTGCTCCACTATGCATCAAAATAATCGCCCCACTTTTTAATTCTTTATTTTTTAAAATAGTTTTTACAATGCTTTCCTTCCCATAATCCTTCCAATCCTGAGAATCAATCGACCACTGTATCACTTCGTATCCACAAGCTTTTGCTGTCCTGATCACTTGATCATCATAATCTCCATAAGGAACTCGAAACAATTTCATCTCCATCCCCGTCAAAGCTTTTACTTTTTCGTGTACAGATACAATCTCTTCTTTGCAAGCTTCCTTTGAGAGCTGGCTCATCGCTTTGTGATTCTCACTATGATTTCCGATATCGTGCCTTGCAAGCTGAATCTGTTTTACATCTTCCGGATATTTCCCTACCCAGTTTCCTGTAAGAAAAAACGTTGCCTTCACATCATATTTATCCAGCACATCCAAAATCTGCTTCATATATTCATTTCCCCATGTTGCATCAAAGGAAAGCGCCACCTGCTTTGCTTCTGTCTCCACAGAATAAATCGGCAATTCTCTGCCGTTGACTGTGTTGCTTACAGATATTTCTCTCACCGCACCCATACACGTTCCTAAAATAAACAAGCAAACCAATACAGACATCAGAATTTTTCTCTTCATCCAAACACCCACTCTCTCTTTTTATTAATATATGCACAAACTTTTCAGACATAACATCTATGCAAATTGCACAAAATAGGAAAGATTACTATTTTTATCTAGACATTTATCAAAAATTCTGCTAGAATAAATTTTGTCAAAAAGATTATGATAGTAACTGATCTATCATGTTATTTATAAGGAGGTATTACTATGAAGAAATATATTTGCGAACCATGTGGCTATGAATACGATCCAGAAGTTGGTGATCCAGATAATGGAATCGCTCCTGGAACAGCTTTTGAAGATATCCCGGAAGATTGGGTATGTCCAATCTGCGGAATGGGTAAAGAAGTATTTGTAGAAGCATAATTACTTTTGACTTTATTTTCAAAAATCCGAAGAGAATCCTCTAACACGTGAATTCTCCTCGGATTTTTTGTATATTCCAACAAATTTATTAAAAATATTTCTTTTTTAATGAAACTTTTTCCTTTGATTTTGTGTATAGGTAAGTGAAAGGGGGGATTTCAATAAGATGAAAAAACTGGTATTGGATGAAAAAACATTGGAAAACCTTATGAAACAATATACCGGATATGTTTATACGATTGTAAAAGGGATTTCCTGTGACTGTTTAGAAAAGGAAGATATGGAAGAAATTGTTTCTGACGTATTTTTTTCCTTATGGAAATCACAGCAGTCATTTGAAAATCACAATACTTTGAAACCATATTTAGCACAGATTGCCAGAAATCAAACACGAAACCGCTTACGAGAAAAACATAAACAGATTGTTCTTGAAGAAGAGAGTGTATTGGATTTTATCTGTGTGGATGAATATTTCGGTGAAAAAGAACAAATCGAAAAAATTCGGGAACTGCTAAATGAGCTTAATGCCGTTGAACAACATCTGATGTTGGCATATTATTTTTACGGATTTAAACTGAATGAAATCGCCAATACAATGCAGTTACCCATATCTACTGTGAAATCCAAATTATACCGAGGGCGCGATAAACTAATCACAAAATTCAAAGAAGGAGGAGTGACTCATGAAAAAAGTAAATCTGTATGAATTATTTGGACATTTGGATTCAAAAGATGTATTGCTTACAGACATAAAGTCTGATTCTGTCAACTGTGACGAAGAGAAAATTCGAAATATGACACTCAAAAAAGTTCACCAGAATATGAAGCAGCAAAAGCAGGTTCGATTTTTACGGACTATGAAACGACTGGCGGCTGGTTTCGTCTTGGCAGCAATATTGGGTGGCGGTGCATATGCGGTGGCATCTGAGGAACTTGGATGGTCTATAAAAAAAATGTTTGGTCTAAACGAAAAAGAAGTCCTTACTTCAGACCAAAAAATTTCGACAGATGATTATTCTCTCTCCCTTGTAGACATGGCATATGATGGTAATATCGGACGTATACTGATAAAACTGGAAGCACTGACAAAAGAAGCAGAAAAAGAACTGAAGCAGCTGCCAGGTCCGGTTGCCTCAAAAGCGGCAAGCATGTGTTATTATACTGATCTGTCAAATGAAAAAGAAGCTTATTACTGGCTGGACATAAACGGGGAACAGGAGAATATCCGTATCAACATTCCAAAATCCACACAATATCTCACCGTTTCACTAAAAAAGACGATAGAACCAAAATCTATAGCTTTAGGAAAATCTGAAATGTATACAAAATTAGAATACTCTCCACTTGGAATCACAATATGGGCAGAAGGAGATACAGATACCAATTTTCCTGAAGATCCCGGGGACGTCCAGATTACTTTCCGCTATAAGAATGGTAAAGAAGACGTTTTGACAGGAAAATCATCAACAGAAAAGAAAGTTGGAATAAATCATTCCAGTCGTGAGGCAGTTCAAGATGATTCCTTTGAAGGATTCCGTTGGATTTATGGCTTCTCGAACCGCTGCGATTGGACGCAGATAGATGCAATTGGAATCGATGGAGTTTGGTATCCACTATAGATCTCAGACTTCCTCCTGCTAGTCTGAAGATTTATCCTTTTCAAACAAAATCTCCATTCTTGTTCCTTCTCCAACTTTACTGTTCACTGTAATCTCTGCATTGTGCAAAATCGCACCGTGCTTCACAATCGAAAGTCCGAGACCGGTTCCTCCGGTCTCTTTTGAATGACTTTTATCCACACGGTAAAAGCGCTCGAAAATACGTTCTTTCTGGTCTTCCGGTATTCCAATCCCGGTATCCTGAACAATCACTTTCGGTCCTTTGAGTGTATTGCCCACCCAGATTTTCACTTCACCGCCTGACACATTATACTTGATCGCATTTTCACAGACGTTGTAGATCATCTCATCCAAAATTCTTTTTACACCATGATAAATCACAGTTTCTCCAATCACTTCCAGATGCACTTTCTTCTTCTCTGCCTGCGGTGCCAGTCTGCTGCAAATTTCCCGCGCCAATCCGAATAAATCCACATCCTCCTGCTCAATTTCAACATTTCCCTCATCCAACTTAGACAACTTAATAATATCTTCAATCAAGGTAATCAGACGACTTGCCTCATTATAAATCCGCTCAGAAAATCCAATCATATCATCCGGTTTCACAAGTCCGCTCTTCATAATCTCAGCATATCCGGAAATAGAAGTAAGCGGTGTCTTCAATTCATGAGAAACATTTGCGG
Organism: Coprococcus phoceensis; assembly: GCF_900104635.1. Classification (NCBI taxonomy): domain Bacteria; kingdom Bacillati; phylum Bacillota; class Clostridia; order Lachnospirales; family Lachnospiraceae; genus Coprococcus; species Coprococcus phoceensis. The sequence continues at coordinate 143,353 of NZ_FNWC01000007.1, read as the reverse complement.
AAAATTCCTTTCGCATGTTTGCCACAGCCTCTTTTTCTTTGTTCTGTTTGTCAATGCTTAACAACAAGGGTTTAAATTCTTCATATACATTGTTCTCAAGCGGTTCTTCCAAATTCAGATTATTAATCGGGCGTATCAATCTCGACGTCTGCCATTTTGCAAGAAAATAGGCAAAGCAAAACATTCCAACCGCAATCACCGCCATATAAGGCAGCATATCCATAATTGCCGGCTGCACATTATCTACTGTTTTTGCAACTCTCAGGATATTTCCATCATTCAAGGTTAGTGCATAGTAATATGTCTGCTCTCCTAAGGTATTCGACTTTCTCAAATCTTCCCCCCAACCGTTCGCAAATGCATCCTTGACTTCTTTTCGCTCTTTGTGATTTTCAAATGTAAAATCATCTTCTTTTGAATCATATAAAACAGTACCATTCTCATCAATCACTGTCAGCCTCGTCTTCACCTGTGCCGCATCCATATCTTCCAGATACTTTGTCCCGGATATATTGATTGCCGTCTGAATATATACGGCCTCCTGCTTTAGCTCTGCTTTCATATTATTCAGAGACTGAAAATATGTAGCCGCAATCAAAAGCGAAAAGGTTGTAAGAAGTGTAATGCAAAGTACTAAAAGCATACTTTTTTGTATTTTAACTCTCATTGATCTCTCCTAACCTGTAGCCGACTCCCCGCACAGTCTGAATCATATCACCGGCGCTTCCTAGTTTCTGTCTGAGTGTCCGCACATGAACATCCACTGTACGTGTCTCTCCGTCAAAATCATATCCCCATACTTCCTCTAATAAACGATCTCTTGTCAACACAATATTGTGGTTCTGCACAAGGCGACCGAGCAATTCAAATTCTTTCAACGTAAGAGTCACCTGTTTTCCATCGACAAACACTACATGCTTTTTCAAATCCATGGAAAGATTGCCGACCGAATACTGTCCCTCTTCCTTCTCTTTTTTGGTTCTTCGAAGTACTGCCTTGATCCGCGATACCAACTCCATCATTCCAAACGGTTTTGTCACATAGTCATCCGCTCCGCCATCAAGCCCTACTACTTTGTCGTACTCTGCCCCTTTTGCTGTCACCATAATGACCGGTATTTCCTTTGTCTTTGCCGAATTCTTAAGTTTCTTTAACAATGATAGTCCATCTTCACCCGGAAGCATGATATCAAGCAAAATAAGCTCTGGCGTCTCAAACGCCAAAGCTTCCATAAAGGATTTTCCATCTTCAAACCCACGGGCTTCCATCCCCGTCGTGTTCAATGTGTATACTACCAGTTCCCGAATATTTCCATCGTCTTCTACACAATATATCATCCCTTGATTCTCCTTTATCTTTTCCTATACAGTTGTCATTCCTTTGTGTACACCTGTGATAGAAAATTCTACCCATTCCGCAATATTTGTCGCATGGTCTCCGATACGCTCCAAATATTTTGTGATCATAATCAGATCGATTGCCTTTTCTCCCTGATTTCCATGATCCTCAGCAATTAATTTTACCAGCTTTTGCTTTGTCTGGTCAAACAATTTATCTACCTCATCATCTGCAAGCATTACTTTTCTCGCAAGTTCCAAATCTTTATTCACATATGCAAGGACACTGTCATTCACCATCTTACTTGTAGCTTCCGCCATCTTTCCGATAACAGGAATCTCCCTTGCCTCAGACATGCCTGCTCCGATAATAATATCTGCAATATCAGAAGTCTGGTCCCCGATACGCTCCATATCCGTGATCATCTTTAAGGCTGCGGAAATCTGACGCAGATCACGGGCTACAGGCTGCTGCTGCAGCAAAAGCTTCAAACACAATCTTTCAATGTCTTTTTCCATCTGATCAATTTCTTCGTCTTCTTTCATTACAAGTTTCGCAAGCTCTAAGTCTCCTTTTTGAATTGCTTTTGCCACATTTGCAATCGCTTTTTCGCAGAGACTTCCCATATTAATTAACTGGGCACTTAAATTTTCTAACTGCATGTCAAACTTATTTCTCATACTATCCGAACCTCCCTGTAATATAATCTTCTGTCCGTTTATCCGACGGAATTGAGAACAACTTCTCTGTCTCATTATATTCAATCACTTCTCCCAAAAGGAAAAAGGCAGTATTATCAGACACACGAACAGCCTGCTGCATATTATGTGTAACCATAACAATAGTATAATCTTTTTTCAATTCCATCGCAAGGTCTTCTATCTTCGAGGTAGAAATCGGGTCAAGAGCCGACGTAGGCTCGTCCATCAAAAGCACTTCCGGTTGTACCGCCAGCGCACGCGCAATACACAATCTCTGCTGCTGTCCACCAGACATACCAAGAGCGCTCTTTTTCAATCTATCCTTTGTCTCCTCCCAGATTGCCGCATCTCGCAATGATTTTTCTACAATATCATCCAGTTTTGCTTTGGAGCGAATTCCATGTGTTCTCGGCCCAAATGCAATGTTGTCATAAATACTCATCGGAAACGGATTTGGTTTCTGAAATACCATTCCAACACGTTTTCTCAAAAGATTTACGTCCATACTTTTATAAATATTTTGATTGTCCAGTAAGATTTCCCCTTCAATCTTACATCCTTCCACAAGGTCGTTCATGCGGTTCAACGATTTTAAGAGTGTTGATTTTCCACATCCGCTCGGCCCGATAAACGCCGTAATTTTATTTGCCTCTATATCTAAATTCACATTTTTCAGTGCTTTAAAATCACTGTAATAAAGATCCAGATTTTTGATACTAATTTTCGCCATTTCCGTTTCCTTTCGTTATCTTTTTCGCTATAAATCCTGACAGCCAGTTAATTCCGATCACAAGTACAAGCAGTACTACTGCTGTTGCATACGCCTGATCCATATGAAGCCCTTCTCTTGACATACTGTACATATGAACCGCCAGCGTTCTTCCTGATCCCATCACTCCATCCGGGATATCTGCAACTGTTCCGGCTGTATAAATCAATGCTGCCGTCTCACCGACAATTCTTCCAACCGCAAGAATAACACCTGCTAAAATTCCAGGCACTGCCGATGGAAGCACAATTCGAAACACTGTTCGAAGTTTACCCGCTCCAAGTCCAAAACTTCCTTCCCGATAACTGTCGGGAACTGCTTTTAATGCCTCTTCTGTAGTACGCATGATGAGCGGAAGAATCATGATCGACAATGTAAACGCTCCCGCCAGCAAAGAGTACCCCCATTTTAATGTTGTAACAAAAAACAACATTCCAAAAAGTCCATATACAATCGATGGAATTCCAGACAATGTCTCCGTCGTAATACGGATAACATTGATAAATTTATTTCCTCGTTTGGCATATTCCACAAGAAAAATTGCAGAGAAAATTCCAAACGGAACTGCAATGATCAAAGACAACGCCGTCATAATAATCGTATTGATCAAAGCAGGGAACAGCGATCCATTTTCACTTGTGTATTTCAACGCAAACAATTCCGGCTTAATATGCGGGATTCCGTTGATCAAAATATATGCAATTAAAAATAATAACACTGCAAATGTTATGATTGCAGAGAGCATCACGAGGAGCATCAAAATAAATGATCCCGGTGTTCTTTTATAAGAACGCAGTTTTTCTCCTATACTTCTAGTCACGGTGTCCCCTCCTATTTAACAATGATACAGAAAGATTAATAATCAGGATAAATACAAACAGTACAACTGCTGTCGCAATCAATGCCTCTCTGTGCAGTCCGGTTGCGTACCCCATCTCAATGACAATGTTCGCAGTCATTGTACGCACACCCTTCATAATACTTACCGGCATTCTCGCCTGATTTCCTGCAACCATGATGACAGCCATTGTCTCTCCGATCGCACGCCCGATTCCAAGTACGATTCCGGCTACCACGCCTGATTTTGCCGCCGGAAGAACGACCGCAAAAATACTTCTTTCATGCGTTGCTCCAAGTGCAAGCGCTCCTTCATAATACTGATTCGGAACACTTCTGATTGCAGATTCTGTCACACCGATGATGGTTGGCAAAATCATCATTCCAAGCAAGATAGATGCTGTCAGCATACTGTTTCCATCTCCTGCTGTTTTTACGATTCCCGCACGCTTCAATGTCATACCAAGTTCTCGAATCATCGGAACCATCACAACCAGTCCGAAAAATCCATATACTACAGATGGAATTCCCGCTAAAAGCTCTGTCGCACCTTTTAATACCGGATAAATTTTCTTCGGGCAATATTTTGCCATGAATATCGATGTCAAAATTCCAATCGGCACTCCAAAAAGAATTGCTCCAGCAGTCACATAAATGCTTCCCACAATCATCGGGAAGATTCCATAGATATCATTGGAAGGTCTCCAACGCTCACCACTTAAAAATTGTAAAAATCCGATTTCTTTCATCGCAGGAATCCCATTTGCAAATAAAAATACACAAATGAGAGCTACCGCCAGCACCGAAGCACAGGCGGCAATGAAGAACACTCCCTGCATGAATTTTTCGTTCCATGCTTTTTTCATCGTCTTTCGTTTCCTCTACTTATTTTATAATTTCATCCCATGAAAGTGCATCACCAACATAGATTGATTTTACCTGATCACTTGTAATGTCATCCAATGTGTTTGCTTTGTTGACAATCACTGCGATACCATCTGTTGCGATTACAGTTGCTTTCAAGCCTTTTGCAAGCTCTTCCTCTTTCACTTCTCTGGATGCCATTCCGATGTCGCAGATACCGTCTGCTACAGATGTCATACCTGTTGTAGAATCACTTTCCTGAATTTCAATCTCTGCTGATGGATTTACTTTTAAATATGCTTCTTTTAATTTTTCCATAACCGGCGTGATAGAAGATGAACCTGCGATGGATACTTTACCTGCCGATTTGCTTCCTGCATATGCCTGAACGTTATCCAAAGCAATATATCCGCTTTCTGACACAACTGCCTGACCTTCCGTGCTCAAGATAAAATTGATAAAGTCCTGAGCCACCTCGCTTACATCACCTTTTGTTGCGATATTAAACGGTCTTGCCACTTTGTATTCGCCAGATTTGATGTTTTCTTCTGTCGGCTCTGCCCCATCTACTTTCAATGCTTTTACAGTGTCATTTAAAGAACCAAGTGAAACATATCCGATTGCATACTCATTGTCCGCCACTGTTGATAACATAACGGATGTACTATTTGTAATGTTAGCCTCCTCTGTTGTGTTATCTACTTTTTCTCCTGAAGCGTCTTTTTCTTCAATTCCGAACAACTCGATAAAAGCACCTCTTGTTCCCGAACCATCTTCTCTTGAAACAACTGAGATATCATTTGCCGCATCAAATTCTGTCTCTGCTTTTCCATCTGTTTTATCTGAATTACCTGAGTTTCCACATCCAACTGCCATTGAGGCTACCATTGCTACTGTTGCTGTTAACGCTAAAAACTTTTTCATTTTCATTTTTACATTTCTCCTTTTTCAGTAAAAGATTTTTTATTCCTTAACTTCTTCACAGGTCATATCATATCGAACCTCTGTTAAATCTAAAACGCAAGTAATGTTAAATCTATGTAAAATAATTTTACATAAATACGCCGTTTGCAGGCATTTTTGTTGTAAACGTGTTGTAAACGGTTTTATTATATTCTATTAAGTTTTGTAAGATGATACAATATTTTCGCCCCACCTCTTCGGAGATGGGGCTGTTCATTTAATGTTTTACATGCTCGATTTTCCTACAATCAACAACACCCTGCACTGTTGCTTTAATTCCTCCATATCCGCTGTCGTCCGATGTGATTACCGTTCCTTTTGGAATTGTAACTGTTACATCTTCCACCAGTTTCGCTTTATCCCCTTTTTTGAACAATGGCAATAAATCATTGCATTTCATGTATCCCTTCTGTGTGATTTCTACAGTTACCACTTCTGTTCCGGTGTCTAACACTTTCACCTTACTTCCCCGCGCCAATGTCTGTCTTACTGCATTACAATCGCCTGTAGTATATACATTTGCTTGATTTGCAGTGTAGGCTTCTCCTGGATAAAATTGTCTCTTACTCATATTGTTTGTGCCTCCCTTGATTTCTGCCGGAAAATCTCTGTAGCAGATATTCATGTCCACTCTTCCGTTAATTCCACTTACTGTTCCATCACTTGTGTGCTGCCAAATATCACACGCTACGGTCGGTTTATTTGATGAGTATCTTGCAATCCATTTTGTGTATCTATCAAGCTGATTTCCGATGATATTCTGAAACCAATTTTGATTCGCGTAGATACCGACCACGTATCCAGCTTTTTCAATAATATCACAGAAAATTTTCGCACCAGCAACTGCATGGCTTTCAGTGCCTGATTCCTCCAAGTCCAAATAGATTGGATAGCTTAACTTGTATCCGCTGATCAGACGTAACACATGTGCTGCTTCACTCCTACTCTGCGCTTCTGATTTTGCATAAGAGTAAATATACACCCCAAATGGAATTCCAAGCCTTGTACATTCGTCTGCATTACGAAACCACTGACTATCGTCTTGTCCGACAATATCATCTCCATATCCACATCGGAGAATTGCTCCTTCAATTCCACTGACTTTTACTGCATTCCAGTCAATTGTACCGTTATGATAGCTTACATCAATAATCTTTCTTTCCATATTAAATCTCCTTTCACAAAAGAGGACGATTACTCGCCCTCTGAATTATCTGTCTACGCTACCCTTGTAAAATCTCTTCCAAAGCTCTGCTGCTTTTTCCCATCCGTACATAGCCACAAATGCCACCAAGAATCCTGCCATAATAGCAGCAATGATCATGTACCACAAAATCGCTTGTTGTATGTACTGCATATATGCAATAAACGCCATCACCGTGATTCCGATAGACAGTACAAATACTAAGATGTCTGTAGGAATCTTCTTAAGCCCCGATACTCCTTTAAATACCTGTGTAATGACGGATACCGCAAACGCAAGTACTCCAATAATTCCAATAATCAATGTTGTATTCATAATAAGTTGTTCCATAGTCTTATCCTACCTTTCCCTCTAAATCTTCAATTCTATGATTTGCTACCTTAATTTTTTCTTCCAATAAAAAAGTCCTTTCCACAACTGAATTATGCTTTTCGACTTTTTTCGTAAGCTCATCGAGCTTGTACTGCATTAACGCTCTTGTTTTCTCCTGTTGTGCACGATTGCTTATGATACACACCAATAACGTCACGCATGCTGATATGCACGCTGAAATAATCGTCTCCAATTCTTCATCTCCTTTACTATTTTTATGCAACAAAAATAAAAAGACCCTTACGGTCTCACTCTGATTTCTTCATTCTTCATTTATAAATTTTCCTTCACTATTTCCAAAATCCTATTGCAAACCAGTTGTAGGCAATTCCATAATTTCCATTTGTTTTCGAGTGAGAAATACTGGTTTTTGCTGTTGTACGTATATTGTTTCCACCAACATCTCCCTCCCAGTAAGACGTAACAATACTTCCATTTCTTTGCACGTTTGACCCAAAATAATAGCCTGTATCTTTAAACGGAACCGGGAATACCACATCCGCTTTTGCTGTAATAGCTGTTGTAGCTGCAAAAGAAGTGTGTCCAGCACATAGCAACAATCCGTTCGCATACTTTATGGCGATTGTATTTGATGATGTTATAATTTCATAATTCATTGGCTTGCCACCTAAATTAAACAATCCATCATAGTTCAATGTCTGATTATCCATATGTACGATATTGCCAGCTACTCCAAATAGAAATCTGTTGTCTCCTGCAATCTCAATTCCATATTTGTCATAACCTCCATCCGTGTACGGTCTTATATATCCAATATGCTCTCTTTCAGCATTTGAATTATAAAAATCAACACTATTATTTCCTACTGCAAGTGCCCTTTTTCCTTCCACATAATTTGTAATTGTTCCGAACGAAACATCTCCTAGATTTGCTGAAATGGCACTCAATGTATCCACATCCAAATTATCTACCGAAATATAATGAATAGTCCACTTCTTTCCATCCCAGCGTTGTATTGGTTGACCGGATGCTTTCTGCCATAATTGACCTACTTCTGGATTTGATGGTGCTGTATCTGATACAATAATTCCACTCATTCCATTTTCTCCTGCGGCTCCTTTGTCACCGTATACCCCTATGATGCATGGAGCAGATGTGTATTTGCTCCCATCTGTATATACAACAATCTCATAATTCCAAAGATATTTTTTAGATGAAGTCATAGTTTGTATCGTTGTTGTCCAACCCTCTGTGGATATTGTCACGCCACTCTTCGCGGTAGTGGCAAGATAATAATTTGCAATTGATTTTATTCCGTTTCCAGTCTGTCCCGGCGGACCTTTGTCCCCATATATCCCAATTACTTTTGGTATAGTGTCCACAGAGGTATTATCTGTATATATCATTTTTTCATAAATTTTATATCTAATTTTCGATTATCCGCATAAACACTATACTTTCAAGTATTTTGAAGTATAGAAAAAACTCATTTTACCACGAATTTACCACGATTGAATGAGCCTTGATATGACCTATAAAATAACACCCAAAAGACATCATTACACCTAAATGGTGTCTTTTTAAAAAGCAGTCAATCCTAAAACTAACTGCTTTGTGTATATGGATATGAAATTGTAAACTAGAAGCTGTTTATTTTTTCTTTTTAGGTTTTGGCGTTGGTAGTTCATCATACATCACATCAAATAACCCCGTCAGAAAATCTTTATTATCAACTTCTTCCACCAATAACATTTCTTTGGCGTTTTCGTATGGAATTTCATAAGTAACTGTCGGCATATAAGAAATTGCAGACTTTGTTGGTTTTACAAGTAACCTATCATCATATATACCGCCAACGATTTTTCCACGATAATAAATAATAAATTCTCCCATCATTGCACGATATGTTATTTCTTGTAATTCTGATAATTGTTCTAAAACAAATTGTAAATAATCTTTACTTGAAGCCATTTCCAACCCTCCAATCTTGAATTTTATTATTCCAATGCTTTCTTTAAGTCCAGAACAAATTGCTTTTGTTGTTTTTTCAAATAGGTTTTTACAAAAGGTTTCATAAACCACTTTTTAGGTATCACATTTTCTGTAAAGTCTATTTGTGTTTCATTCCCTTTGTCTATAAAAACACCAATCCAATGACCTTTCATGTTGCTATTCTCCATATCAAATTCCCAGCGTTTATATGGTTCTGCAACGGTAACGGTAAATGTAGTAGCATATCCATTTTTTGTGTATTCAATAAATTGTTTGTCATTTATTATTTCTGTTTTGCTCAAATCACTTCGCCATGAGTTATATTTATCAACAGCTAAAACAATGTTCCAAACTTTTTGAATATCATTACTAATAATTGTATTTATATTTGAAATTGCCACTTTTTCATTTCCCCTTTTCAAACTGGAATTGAACAAAATCGCTGCGCGATGGCCTGCCAAGGCTGTGGCATAGCGATTTTCTGTTTTCTATAATAAAAAACAGTGGAAAGCAAGTCCTAAAAGTAGTATTGTTAAATCACCACAAAATAACAATCAAACAGGATCGACCTTCCCACTGCCTATGAAAAGAATACCACCCTTCCGCTTGGTTGGCAAGCGGTTTTATGACCCAAATGCACCTCCGTGTAAAGCAGTGTTTTGATTACTACTGATTTTACATGGAGGATTTTATTATGTATGAAAAATATTTAGAACAGCTTGAGGAAGCCGGAAAAATCCGTAACCTCAAAGAGCGTTCCATCAACTGCTATAAAAACTATGTTTCTTACTTTCTGAAATATCAAGCGAAGCCCCCTGAAGAACTTACCTGCCAGGATGTCAGAAATTTTTTGCTTGCCAAAAAAGAGGAAGGACTAAGAGCCACAACTCTGAACCTTTATAATTCGGCTATCCGTTTTTTCTATCGGAATGTCCTGCATATCCTTTGGGATGATATCACAGTTCCACGTATGATTCTGGAACACAAGCTTCCGACCGTACTGACTGTTGATGAAATAGACCGTCTATTAGAAGCTGTTGATGATATCAAATATAGAGCCATGTTTGCAACGATGTATTCTTCCGGGATGCGGGTTTCTGAAGTGCTCCACCTTCATTATGATGATATTTCCCGTTCAAATATGCAGATCCATGTCCGGGATACGAAGAACAGGATGGATCGCTATACAATTCTTTCTAAACGGTGTCTGGATATCCTTACACAATACTGGTTTGAGAAAGGACGTCCCCGTGGGATCCTGTTTCCTAATAAATTTACTGGTAATTACCTGACAGTCAGTACACTGGAGCAAGTGATGCGACGGGCAGTATCCGATGCTGAACTTCCAAAGAAAGCAACTCCACACTGTCTCCGTCATAGCTTTGCAACTCATCTGATGGAGCAGGGAGTAGAACGGCAGAATATTCAGGCACTGCTTGGACACCGTGACCCAAAATCCACGGAAGTTTATCTTCATGTCAGCAACAAATCCCTCATGGGAATCCAAAGTCCCTTTGACAGGAAAGAAGGTGCTGATTATGAATAAGCCCACCGTTCAGGATATTTTCCGGTGTTTTTATTCGGCATACCTTGAAAAGTATTCTCCTTCTCCGGAACAGGCAAAAGTTGCCCGGAACATCTTGAACTGCAAAACCGGAGCCTATGGTGCAAACGTCAGTGTATGTGAAGACTGTGGTGCTGTTCAGATTCACTATAATTCCTGCCGCAACCGTTGTTGTCCCATGTGTCAGGCTGTTCCAAAGGAAATGTGGATGGATGCCCGCAAAGAGGATGTGCTTGATGCACCCTACTTCCACTTGGTATTTACAGTTCCTGACATTCTGAATCCAATCATTTACAATAATCAGAAACTGTTATATGACACCCTGTATCATGCAGCTTCTGCTACAATCAGTGAACTGACTGCTGACCCAAAGCACCTTGGTGCTGCTGTCGGCTATATCTGCATCCTGCATACATGGGGATCTGAAATGAACTTTCATCCCCATATCCATACAATACTGCTCGGCGGTGGTCTGACATCCAAAAACGAATGGAAAGACAACGGTACTGAGTTTTTTCTTCCTATATGGGCTATCTCCAAAGTCTTTCGTGGAAAATATATGGATGAGTTGAAAAATCTCTGGAATACGAATCAACTTAAGTTTCATGGAACTGCCGAAAAATACAGTAACCATTATGTGTTCAAAGAACTGATTGATTTCTGTTATGATGCGGAATGGATTCCTTATTGTAAGAAAACTTTTAACGGCGCACAGTCTGTGATTGACTACCTTGGAAAGTATACCCATAGGATTGCCATCAGCAATCACCGCATCATCTGTATGGACGATGAAAACGTTACTTTTTCTGTAAAAGATTACCGGAACAAAGGACAATGGAAAGAACTGACCCTTTCCGGTGTTGAATTTATACGACGGTTTCTGATGCATGTACCGCCAAAACGTTTTGTCAGGATTCGGCATTACGGACTTCTTTGTTCCCGTAGCAAACACAAGAAGCTTACTTTATGCCGGAATCTCCTTGGATGCCAAAAGTATCTCTCGAAGCTTCGAGGTAAGGAGATGCCGGAAATATTAAAACAGCTTTATGAAATAAATATTTGTGTGTGTAAATCCTGTGGTGGGCATCTTGGAAAACCACAGCTTCGAATACCACAAAGATGTTAAAATCTTATTCTTTCATACATTTTCTAAAGCCTCAAAGCTTGAGGTTTTGTTGTCGTACCTAATTTATCTGAAAACACTTGATTTCTGTAGCTTCTGCACAGGAACTCCTGTATAATCATGGGTAAGAACAAAAGATTGAAAGTCCATAGGTAGTAGCTACCCGGACGCTCACTTTGTTCAATTAGGTCAAATCGAAAATGGTGTAAACGAAGGGGCAGTTCACTGGAATGCCAAAACTGCTTTTTCGTTTACCCCATCATCGATTCTAACCTAAAGAATTTGTCTTACAACAATTTATATATGCATAAAAAGCAATATATTTATGAAAACACCCTAAATCCAAAATCTACTCAATTCATTTTTCCTTACATAAAATGTTCTCGTATATTTCACTTCCTCACCAAGTGTTTCCCCTATCAAAACTTCAAAATCATTGATATCAAATTCTGGAAAGAATGTATCTCCATCTTCAATATTTAAATCTACTTCTGTGATATACATTTTATCTACTATTTGCAAAGCTTCCTTAAATAGTCCATATCCACCAGATATGTATACATCTCGTCCTTTAGCCAATAATAATGCATCTTCTAATGATTTAACTGAAACTAAATTATCTCCTTGATACTCTGTTGTGGTGGAAACAACAATATTCATTCTATTAGGCAACGGATGACCGATTTCTTCATAAGACTTTCGCCCCATAATAACCACATTACCCGTTGTTAACTCTCTAAATTGCTTTTGTTCTCCCTTTATTTTCCATGGTATATTACCATTCTTGCCTATAACATTATTCTTTGACCTCGCAACAATCAAACCTATCATCTATTTCATCCTCCATAATATGATGTCGTACCTGTGATTCCATCAAGTGCACCACATCTTAACAAACTCAAAATTATCTCGAACTAACCAGCTCGACAAATTCAAGTTTGTCGCTTTCTTCATATCCACATTATATCATTTTCATATCTGCACCACAATAAAATTTTATGCACCGATAATCTTACTGAACAGCTCTAACAAACACCATTTCATCACTCCAATCTGAAATTTAGGTATGAAAAAAGCAGTCAATCCTAAGACTAACTGCTTTGTGTATAGAGATATGAAATTGTGAAATAGAATTTGCCTATTTCAAATCAAAAAGAGAATTTTCATAGTCCTTTACATAGTATCGTATATTTTTACGCCCCTTTTGAATAATGGTATGTCCCTCTGCTTCTAATTTTTCTTTCTGTGCTTCAATACCATTTGGATATTTAGCATTTAATTCTCCGTTTGCTTTTAATGTTCTCCAATAGGGTGTTTCATCTTCGGAACGCTGATAACTCGCCCACGCTACAATAGAAACAAATATACCCGCTGTAATCGGCTCTGTAAAATCTGCACCACTCAATTTTGCAAAGTGTTCTCGTATTTTTCCAACCGTAATCACTTTACCATACGGAACTTTTTTCATTACTTTGTCATAGTCAATCGGGGGAGCAAAATACATTTTGTTTCCACCATATTTCTCAATACTTTTCTGGTCTATGATAATTTGAAATTTTGGCATATCCTTACTATCATGCAACATAGCATTAAAATCTTTTTTATCTTCATTTGCCATTTGTGCCACCTCCTACTTTAAGGATAGTCTGTTTCTTATTTCCATGCAATGAGGCTGTTTGAAAATTATTAACACTTTCAAATTTGTCGCTTTCTTCATATCCATATTATAACAGTTCCATATATCCGCCACAATAAAAATCAGCATACCCTTAGCATTTATGGAACAAAAATGCACACTTTTTCTTTCTTCCTCTTGATTACCCCACAACAGAAAAGAAAAAGCCCTGTCAAGAGCCTTGCCACCATTGGTGGTGCTTTGCACTCTTTACTGGGCTTTTTGTTTGCTGTATCTTCCATGCAAGAGGAAATTAAAGACCTCTGTTCCATTTCGCCTTTAGATAATCTTCATAGTCTGCTTCATTGAAGTCTACTTGTGGAGAAGTGTCGGGAATGTTGTTTCTGTTGTCTATATCCGCAAGCTGACGAAATATCCAATCATCATAAGGGTCATGGTATTTATACTCTTTGGGCTGTTCTCTGTATCGGTCTAACCCTCGCATTTCCTTATGTACTTTTATCATGCGTTCCAGTTTTTGACGCTGTATCAACTGCTTGATTTCCATAAGTTCTTCCAACTCCGTAACCTCATTGGTAATGTAGTTATGGATATACTGTATGAGTTTATATGCCTTGTAAAATGTGCATTCTTTTTCATCATCGAAAAATTCATTTTCAGACAGGTAATCTAAGGAAACATTGAAGTCTTGTTCCCGTTTGATAATATCCATGATATAGGGCTCGGTGTGGTCAATATACTTCCATTCTCCCGACAATAATTCATTGGGTGTTACTCCCAGCACGTCCATTATCTTTTCCAGCGTATCAAAGGTAGGATAATTCACGCCACGTTCAATCTTGGAAAGGCTCTGCATATTGATACCGATTTTGTCCGCAAGTTCCTGTTGTTTCATTCCTCTATGCTTTCTTATGGTCTGTATGTTCTCTCCTAAGAAACTGATTTTCTTTTCGTAATGCTCCATGACTTAGTATAAACACTCCTTTCATTGCTTTTCTTGGTATTTATAAGCATATCATACTTAATATATATCTAAAAGTCAACAAAAACTTCTTGACAAGTAATTCTAATGGCGTTATTATCGTATCAGATAGAGTGATTAAGCACGCTAGGGTCAATCACACGCTTGAGTAAGCATAGAAAAGATGTATTTTCATTTTGATAGCATGAATAAGCATAGACTATCAGACCGAAAATAAGGTTTCTGACTGGGGCTGTTCCGTTTAGCCACGAGCCTTACAAGGCTCGTGAGCGTTAAGAACGGATCAGACACAGGAAGAAAGGGAACGCCTTTAGGCGTTCATAAAGGGCGTATATGTAACACCGCCCTGCGTATACATGTCATAGTACCTAGAAACTGTGATAAATAAAGGAAAAAATACGATTTTTATCCCGCAAAAAAACGGGGCATACGAAAGGAGAAATGCACTATAACTACACACAAAAATTTATCCGTTAAGATTGATTACATCAGCATTGTATTTGAAACGGCAACCGCTGAAGATGTAATCATGCACATTTTAGATTTACCGACTGACATTTTCAATGTTTATCCAGCAACGATAAAATTCAAGACATATCAATCACGCTGGCAGATTGGAGATATTTATGTATCGGGGGACGCAAGAAAGACAGAGGACAACCCACAGGGGCTAGGCTGTTATCTTGTTATGACTGGCAGAGGTTGTGATGATATTTTCCGTATTCTCGACAGTAGGAATTATACCTTTGGGGATATGTTCCGACGCTGTGAGAGAAGATACGGACTGGATAACTTCCATTTCACTAGACTTGATATTGCCATTGATGATAAGAACGAAAAACCATTCTTTACCATAGAGCAGATAAAGAAGAAATGCGAAAAAGAGGAATTTATCTCGAATAGTGAGGGCTACCACTTTGACGAAAGCAAGTTTGATGATTTCGACACTGCAAAGACTGTTTATATTGGTGCTGGTAAATCGGGATTGTCCTACCGCTTTTATGACAAAGATAAGGAAGTCTGTTCAAAACATAATAAGACACTTGATGAAGTCGGCAGTTGGAAACGGACAGAAATGCAACTGCGTGATGATAAGGCTCATGCCTTTGCCATGACATTCAAAGACAGACCGCTGGAACTTGGGGAACTGGCTTTCGGGCTATTGGCAAACAACCTACGCTTTGTCGTGCCAAACAGAAATGAAAGTAATAAGAGCAGATGGAAAACGTGTCGGTTTTGGGAACGCTTTTTAGGGGCTGTGGAAGTCTTAAAACTGCAAGTACCGAAACTACATAATTCTCTTGAGGAAACACAGCAATGGCTCACAGAGGGTGGCGTGATTTCCGCTGTGAAAAGTTTTTACTTCTTGGAAGAACATGACGCATTAGGTGGACTGGAAAAAGTGGGAACTATGCTTGATAAGGCAAGATACAGCAATTCCCTTTCCAGTAAACTAACCGCCCACTTACAGAGGATAGACCGCACCGATCTTATCCCCTATATCCAATATAACACGAAACATGGGAAAGGGGGTATCTGATGAATAACAACGATATTCCCGTATGGGAAAAATACACCCTTACCATTGAAGAAGCGTCAAAGTATTTCCGTATCGGAGAAAACAAGTTAAGACGATTGGCAGAGGAAAACAAGGACGCTGGCTGGCTCATTATGAATGGCAACCGCATACAGATTAAACGCCGACAGTTTGAAAAGGTCATTGACAAATTGGACGCAATCTAATGCAAATGAGCCTTGTATGTGTTATGATGAACACAAGTCATATCAAGGCTCTTTCCAACAAGGAAAGGAGCAGACACCATGAAAGAAAAAAGACGGGATAGTAAAGGACGTATCCTGCATACTGGAGAGAGCCAACGAACAGACGGAAAATACTTATATAAATATGTGGACGCATTTGGAAACACAAAATATGTGTATGCTTGGAGATTGACACCCACAGACCCGACACCAAAGGGTAAACGGGAAAAACCCTCACTTCGTGAATTGGAACAGCAGATAAGACGGGATATTGAGGACGGTATCGACAGCACAGGCAAGAAAATGACGCTTTGCCAACTCTACGCCAAACAGAACGCACAGAGGGCAAACGTGAAGAAAAGCACACAGAAACAACGGGAACAGCTCATGCGGTTATTGAAAGAGGATAAGTTAGGTGCTAGGAGCATTGATACGATAAAACCCTCTGACGCTAAAGAATGGGCGTTACGCATGAAAGACAAAGGCTTTTCCTATAACACCATTAACAACCATAAACGCTCGTTAAAAGCGTCATTCTATATCGCCATACAAGACGATTGTGTAAGGAAAAACCCTTTTGATTTCAAGTTAAGTGAAGTCCTAGAAAATGATACCAAAGAGAAAGTCGCATTAACAGAGGAACAGGAACAAGCCTTGTTATCATTCATCAAGACAGACAATGTGTATCACAAATATTATGATGATGTGCTGATACTGTTAAAGACAGGACTTCGTATCTCGGAACTGTGCGGACTGACAATCATGGACGTTGATTTTATCCATGAGGTTGTGGTTATCGACCACCAGTTATTAAAGAGCAAGGAACAGGGCTATTATATTGAAACACCTAAGACAAAAAGCGGAACAAGGCAAGTGCCATTAAGCAAAGAAACGATACAAGCATTTCAACGAGTTATGAAGAAACGCCCAAAGGTAGAACCATTTGTGATAGACGGACGGGGCAACTTTCTATTTGTCAATCATAAAGGCAAGCCTAAAGTTGCGATTGATTACACTATGCTTTTTGTCCGTATGGTAAAGAAATACAACAAGCACCATAAGGATAACCCCTTGCCACATATCACACCGCACACGCTACGCCATACGTTCTGTACAAGACTGGCAAACAAGAACATGAACCCGAAAGATTTACAGTATATCATGGGACATTCAAATATCAGTATCACAATGAACTGGTACGCTCATGCGTCCATAGATACTGCAAAATCAGAGGTTCAGCGTCTAATCGCATAAGAAGTATTTACCACGATTTTAACCACGCTTGATAGCGAAATTATAAGAAGATAGACCTAGATATGTGAGGTTTACCACAAAAGCAAAATGCCCGTAGAGCCGATAAAATAAGGCTTTGCGGACATTTAAGAAGATATAAAAAGATAGTCAAAAAGACATATATAATTTAAATGAATTCCATAAATATTTATTTATAGTTGTCATAGTAGGAATTTCCGTACTCCACCCACTGTTTCCAGTTGTGATTCCAGAATTAACGGTAGATACCATATAATATTCCATTATGCTCTTAATCCCTTTTCCGTCAGAGCCATCATTCACACGGATTAAAGTAATTTCAGCTATTGACTTTATAGCCATACCTATCCCTCCAGTATCGCTGTATAAGTGGCTTTATTTGATACATCTCCCGCTGACACTGTAAATGTAGAGCCTGTAGCAATTGGCACAGATCCACCATCTTTATACCATTTAATTGTTCCAAGTGCCGAAAGTGCACCGCCAATCACCTCAGTACCTCCTTTATAGACATGTGCTGTCAATGTAGTTGCAATTGCTGTATTTTTAAAAATTGTTCCAGCTGAGGACTCTATAACAAGATTAAGCGCATCCTGTCCATCCGTGCCATTCGTTCCGTTCCGCGAAACACTATAGGAAATTGTATATTTTCCATCACTATAAGTTACAACCGTTTTAGTCCACAGAAATTCTCCCGGATTCGTTGCTGGAATGGTAGATGACCACTCTCCAGTAGGCGGTGTTGTTCCTGAGTTTCCTTTTTGATAAGTTACTTCCTGACTCGTAACAGTAATACTTGATCCATTTGAACCATTCGTTCCGCTACGCGATACGCTATATGCTGTCGTAGATTTTCCATCACTATAAGTTACAACTGTTTTAGTCCATAAGTATTGTCCCGCCGGCACATTAGGTACAGAAGTCAGCCACTCTCCTGTTGGCGTCGTCGTCCCCGAAGCTGAAATCTGATAAGTGACCGATGTACTTTTTACTGTAACACTTGTGCCATCCTGACCGTTTTGCCCCTTAAATGCAATAGAAAAACTAAACACCTTATTAACCGTAATCTCCCCGATAATAACCGGTATTGTAATAGATCCTGTCTTTTTTAGTGCTGATGTTGCTGTAATCGTAACCGTTGGAGTTGGTGTCTTTCCATCAGAAACTGCACTTAACCCTTCTGGACACTCTATCGCACCTATTTTACAAGCCACTTGTTCTGCACCACAAAGAGCCATAATCTGTGTCGAAGTTGTCTGTGTCCCATTTACACTTGTTTCTGTTCCCAAAAATGTATATGAGTCATTTGTCATTATGATTGAATACCCATCTGTAAGATCGAGTAAGTCTACCTGATTACTTGCTTTTTTTGCCATTTTAAATCCTCCTAATAATTCAAACTACAATTAAATGTTGATTTGACATCCACGTCTTCGGGCGTCAACGTGAAAATAAAACCTTCATCTGATAATCTCTTGTCAGTATGTGAAATCGGTTTAAATTCCGTCTCTCCTAATCGCTTACATTCCCACTCTAAATAAGCTGCTTGTCCGAAATAATCTTTCATTTTTTTAGATGTATCAATTCTCTCATCTGCAACAAGAATTGTTACTGTCAGAGTTGTTGCCACCCCGCTATTTTTAAAGATGCTTCCATTGCTCGAATCAATGTGGAGCGTAACAGCATCATCTCCTTTTGCCAGCATCCATGAATATATTGTTGCGTCACTCAAATCCGGTGTTTTCGTTGTTCTGTTTGCTGCTGTTCCAATATATTTCTTGCCATCCGGGTTCAAAGAAATTCCATTTCCCTTATTATCGTCCGCATAAGCAATCCAAGTATAAAATGTTCTATTTGCCGCCAACTGTTTAAACTGCTCTGCCAAATCCTCAAGAAGTTGTGATATCCCGTTATCCTTTATCAGATATTCTCCCAAAGTTGCCACATGTTCATCGTTTGTCTCAGAACTTTCCAGTTTCAAAATTCTTGCCTTTAAATACAATCCACCTTCATCATCTACGATGTTAATATAATCTCCTACCCGTGCACATTCTGGCAGTCTGCTGATATCAATCTCATAATTCACTTCCATTTTGCAAGCTTTTTTCAATTCATTTACAGATCTAGTACAAAGCTCCGATTGACTCATCGTATCATAACTATACGTTTTTGTGATATGCCCTACAATATCGCTATCTTTCATCATATAACGTCCCCAAAGCTTCAATGCTTCTCGTGATTTCACCTTTGTTCCGTCAATATAAATATCACCATCATCATATTGATATCCTTGTAACGTAATAGGCTCTTCGGAATCTTCCGGTATTCCCCCAGTCACTTCAAGGGCTGTCGCAATATTCGCAATAGACTCTTTCGTACGAATCCTGTCTATATCTCGATTCAAGCGTAATTCTGTACCAATATCCTTTCCACGTTTTTTATAAAAGTTGATATATTTTTTCGAAATTTGAAGTCCAGTTATTTCAAAACTATATGAGATTTCCGCATCAAACTGCGTTGCTACACTTGCAAGTCTTTCTGTCGCAGTCGCTTCACCTTCCCATTTCAGTTTCCTGGAGCGATCACTAATCTCATTCAGACCGATTTCAAATCCACTGTTTCCAACAAATTTTTCAGTATAATACACGACTGAATAATCCCGATCTGCTTCATACTCTCCAACAACCTCATTCAGAAGATCCAGCCCTGCATCCTCTGCGTAAATACAAATTTCTTCGTTTTTTGTATCCTTTTCACGCTCGATAATGGTATATGCTCTTGTCTCATCTCGATCTTTCTTTAATATATAGTTTCCTACTGTTGTATATATTTCCGCCCCTTTTTTGTCTTTTCCAGTAGCAGAAATATAGCATTCCAACGTCGCCACACCGGTATCAATCTCTTCTACCTTCTTGTCATCCCGAACTAGGATTCCATCAGGAAGATTTGTACTTGCTTGTCCTAATATATTCATATGTCTGTCTGCGAAATAAAAGATCATAGCCATACCTCTCTATATTTCAACTTGAAATGCGGTTTTTCTGCCCAATTGGAATATACACAGTTGATCTGATTTGTACCTGGATGAAGAAAAAACTGTTCCCAATCATTTCCAAGAGCCCCAAGCCCCTGCATCTCCACACCGTTTACTAAAATAGTTCCTGCTTTACAGTTCGCTAATATTACATCGCCTTCCCCGAATTTATTCGGTACATTTCGCCAAGACTCTACGGAATGAGAAACAAATTTTACAGAATAAACACCATTTAAGTTCATACTGTCATACCCCTTTGTTGCCAGGAAAAAAACACTTATTTCAGTTGCTTCTACATCCACAATTTCCGGGTCTGTAAACTCAAATACCTGACCCGCAAAATCAAACGCAACTTTCGCACCAAATTTCCGGATGCCGGAACGCCCTCCGCTGTATCCAGTCACTTTGTTTTCCGCAGTCACATCATCGATTGTGATATACGATTTTACACATTTATTATTTACATAAAACCATCCCCACGCTTTCGTATTCATCGCATTTCGTGAGTATGTCACAGATGCAATTGTGACCTTTTTCCCATTTTTAAGACCGGTCACAAGAAATTCCACCGCTCCCAACTGCTTTGCATGGGTAAGCGTGAAGTTATGATGCCACGAAAACGTCCAATTCTTTGCACCGACATGACCACTTTGATCAGCGGGTATCTGCCGGGTTACGCTTGGACCACCATACGCAACAATATTCCCGTAACTAGATGGACCTAAAATAGTTTTTCCACTCCTATCTTTTCCAACTGTTACCGTTCCTGTCTGTATCGTGCTCACTGTTCCACCTGAACTATTCGTAAATTCTATAATTTTTGCGGAATTTAATTTCCATTCCGGTGAAATGGATACAAATTCTTCGTCCACCAAAGTCTGTGACATCTCATAATTTTCTCCGTCAAGCTCATCTGCATTCCCGATCTGTATAACTTTCCCATTCTGCTTTATAAATCCAACAAATCCAATATCGCCATTTGCTTCCGCTTCCAGCACTGGAAAACATTTATGTGTTCCTCTGTAATCAACCACAAAGGTCGTATCTTCATCCATTGTCGGAATGACTTCTTTTTCTTTCACAGAATACTTAAATGGATCAGCACAATGAAATGTCAGTTCACTTTTTACTGCATTGACTCCAGTAGGAACATCATCAGTCCCTTCCTTGGTCCCTATAAAATACTTGTCGGGTTCATCCGCAAATATCAGTTTTGCTTCATCTGTATCTAAGATTGCATTCAACTTATTGTAAGCTGCTCGGAACGATAATACATCTTTTGCAATCAACTGATAGCCTACTGTGATAATCCTTTCCGGGTATCTTTTTCTCCGGTACCTTGTTCCGTCCCTCACACCGACTTCATCCGTCAAAAGCTCTGTATCAATCACTTCCCTGCCAGATACATACAATGTCCGGTAGCCAGGAATCAGATTCTCTATATATTCCCCATCAAAATTCAGGGCCTCAGAGGGCAGTGTACCGCCACTCTGACTTTCTGTCGTGTCTATAAAATTGTACATTTGCCCTCCTTATCGAAAACCTCTTTTTCTGTTATTTCTCTTCTCCAATTTATCCAGTTCTTCCTGCGTGTATGGTGCTGTCACTTTTGCAATTTCACGACCATCCACCTCAACTGGAACAACAATTGTATATGTCGCATTCCTGTTATAACTGTACCCCTCATCCAAGTCTTTAACAGTTCCATATCCAGCAACAGCGAGCCTTGGCTCATCCACTGCTGGAATTGACACCAATTCCTTCGCAACATGATATGCTTCCTTCATTCTCCGCTGAATTCCGCCAATCCAGCCATCGCCATAGTATTCCCCAAGTTCTGTCGAAACTCTTGAAGGACTATGAATTTTCGCTTTTGCACGGATTGCCTTTTCTGCCGCCTCAGCCAGCTGTGCTGCAATACTCCGTACGCGCCCCAAAGAAGCCTCCATGCCGTTCGCAAGACCTACACCAATATAATATCCACTGTTATACGCTCCTCCCTGTGCTGACTTCATAGCAGATACAATGGAAGTTGCCATTGCTTTCGCAATGGACATCGCTTTCGTCTTTCCAGAAGAAAATGCATTATTAAATCCATTCATAGCCTGTACAGCTGTTTTCGGCAACAAGGTAGTCAGTTTACCTGCAGCATCTTTTATCTTGCTTACCCCGTTCATCGTTTCCGTAGCAGCCTTCCTGAAACCAAAAGCCATCGCACCTGCATAATTGTTTGCAGTGTTTTTACCTGCTGCTGACACCTGAACCGCTACCATATTGGCACTCGAAACAATGGAACGAAATGATGCTGTAATCCTACTTGTATCAACTGGTGGAATTGAAAACCCGGCAAATGCTTTTTTGATTGCCGTAATACCAGAAGCGACTGACGCAGACAACGACCCCATCTTCTGCAAAGACACATTGAATAAGGCTAGCCGTGTAGATGCCGATGTGATAGATATAACCATAACCTCAACACCGGCTGCCGCCTCTTTCAGCCCCTTTCCCCTCGACGAGATTTCTCCTAAACCGATTGCCACTGCACCAAGAGACTTCGCAATGTCAATAATAGATAACTCTGAGATAATCTGAATTCCCTCTGCAACACTTTTAAATCCTTTTCCAGCGTTTTTTGCTGAATTTCCAATAGCATTTATCACATCAGCTACCGCTTCCAAAACACTGCTGAAAGCACCGCCTATCGCATCAATCACACCAGAAACACCGTCAGTAATCGTCTTAAATCCATCGCTGATTGATTCTACCACAGCACTTATGACATCTCCTGCCGTTTTTATCACATTCACAAGCGTATTTCCGACCGCTGTCACGATTGTATCTACTGCATCCGCTATGGTAGAAACCAAATCTCCGAATGCCGACAAAATAGTCGATATTGAAAACGCAATTGATGTTGCAACCTGTGATACGGTATCGCCCAACTGCCTTACAAATGGAATCAAGGCATTAATGAGAGAAGATGCTAGATTCATTCCGGCACCAACCATAAGTATTGTAGCTCCGAACGAAAGCATAGCTGGTATTGCAGCCGTTAAAGCCGTTCCAAAAATTGCAAACACTGCCACTAAAGCAGCAACCACCACACCAAACGCAGCCATTGCGATTGCACCATCTGTCCCTGTTTTAGCGATAGGAGCCATCGCTAAAGCCATTGCTGCGACAGATACTGCAAACACCCCAATTCCCATAGCACTTTCCTGCAACTTCTTCCCAAACACTCCAAATATCGCCGTTAATCCACCGATTACTATTCCAAACGCTGCAAGTGCCGGAACTGCAGTATCTCCTAATTTTCCAAGTGGGACAAGTGCCAATGCCACACCGGCAAGTGCAGCTAATACAAGAGCCACCGCACCTGCCATCTTTACGAATGATTTGGAGGCAGCATTCATCTTTTGGGGCGATGTCTTAATATTCTTCAAGAAACTCATAAAACCAAAACTTAAAGCCAACACTGCACCTGCCATTCCTGCCAAAACTCCCGCAGCCAATGGCCCCGAATCTGCTACCGCCTTTGCCCCTTTTGCAAGGAGAAAGAATCCACCACTGATTAAAGCTACTCCGGCACCTAGTACCATAAAAGATTTTGCTGATGCCAATATCTTTTTAGAACTCCCGGCACTGCTTTTCCCTAAAGCTTCCTGTCCTTTTGAAATTCCAAATAATTTTGAGCCTAATTTTGAAATTCCTTTCCCAGCAAGTCCTGCGATCGCACTGGTGAATGCGCCTACAAACGGAGCTACTGATTTTACAATCTTAAAACCCTTATATGCTACAAGCAATTTGGGAAGCTCCTTCAGTACCTTTGCAATAACATCCGCATGTTCCTCCATGAAGCCAGCAAAAGATTTCAATGCACCTGATGCCGAATCCATCACGTCAGAAAAACCGTTTATGCTCTCCGTTGAGCCGAACGCTCCTGTGAGTTTTTGCAGTTCGCTTGTAACTGCTCGAAATGCACTGCCAAATGCATCCTTAACCTCTGCTGCATTTTTCTTAAATACTTCCCAATACGGGGAAATCTTGTCGATTGCCTTCGGGATTGTAGCAGCAAGCCACTCAAAGCCTTTTCCCACTTTTTCGTTAAAGCTGTTAATTGCGTCCACTACACCTGACTTTGCAAAGCTGTCATACAAATTCATCATACCGCTTGTGACCGTTGCCTCCAGGTTTCCCATTGCACCCTCGAACGTCGTAACTGATGTTGCTGCTTCTTTCGCCATATCAGTCATCCCGATATTATTCATTGCTTGACCAAGAAGATCAGCTGTGATAGCACCTTCCTCCATTGCACCTTTGAAATCTTTCTCAAGCACCGGATTCAGCTTTACTAATTCTTTTCGCAATCCTCCAGCAAGCTGTGGACTCGCATTCAATATCTGGTTCCAATCCTGAGCGTGGAGTGCACCTGATGCCATAGCCTGCGAAAACGCCAATCCAACACTACTAAACTCCTGGGCTCCACCGCCAAAGACAGCAACCGCATTTCCGACTGCCTCGGTCATCTTATCTGCATCTTTAATTCCGTTCGCAGACAAAGCACCAAATGTAGACATTACATCTTCTAACGAAAATACCGTCTTATCCGCATATGTTTTCAGTGTCCCCGTTGCACCCGCAATCCTCTGAATCTCGGCTTCACTTTCTCCAGAAAACCGCATCGCCTGCTGCAATTTCTGCATAGAATCCGATGTATTGATTGTCTCTTTTGTCAGGCTTGACATACTTCCTGCCACTACAGAAAATGCTTTCTGACCTGCTGCCATCATCACTCCAAATCCTAGTCCGCTTGTAATCGTGTTTTTCAGATTATTAGCCGATTTCATTGCTGCACCAAAAGCAGACTTAAATCCTTTATCCTGCGCAGATAATATTGCCTTTACTGAATAACTTTCTGCCATGCCATCACTCCCCCTTTCTCATCATTTTGCCGATAACCGATAATCTCTCCTGCTTCTTTTTTCTGTTTTTTACTTTGTCAACCTCTTTTTCATAATCGTAGAATTTCCGAAACCGCTGATATACCGGTCTCGTTTTCCCTTTTCCAATCTTCTTCTCCGCTCTCACAGCAAAGTTCAGAAACGCCTGCAGGTGGTTTCGGTAGTCTTTATCTACCTCTTTCAACCGCACAGCCTCCATCAGAAGGTTGTATTCCGGAATCGTTAGATTATCGACCTCAGCAAAACTACGAAACCCGAGATACCGGAAACAATTCAAGGCAACCTCTTGATAGAATTCCTCAAAACTTATGCCATCATCTCCTGTTTTTTCGCTTCCATCTCTGCCTGTTTCTTCTTCTCCTTCTCCACAGCTTCCAATAATTCCACTGTGTTTTTCTTGGTAGCATTCGAACTCTTTAAGAAACCCAAAACATCCTCGAAAAGCTGGTCAATATCTGTGTCTTCATCGTCTACGTAATCATCAAGTATTTCCCTTGTCGCACGAGGATCCTGTCCTCTATTTGCAGTATTAAGAATAGTTACAAGTGCTTCTGGGTCATTATCCAAAAAAGACCCTAATGTATATCGGAATCCGATGTCTTTCTTTGCCCCTGGTATTCCGTCCACTGGAATGACCATCTGTTTATTCAGTTCTCTTAAAAAACCCATCCCAAACTTGAACTGATACACCTGTCCGTTAATTGTTAATTCCATCATCTTTAACTCCTCCTTGCTTTTCAGCAAAACAAAAGAGAGCAGTTTCCCGCCCTCTATGTATATATTTATTCCTTTCCTACTTTTGCCTTTCCAATTTTCCCTCTGCCGATTAAGGCTACATCCTCAGAGGGTATTATTCCCCCTCTTTCACAGAATCCTTGAACACATAATTTGCGATTTCCTGTTGCTGGGTTGTCACAGTGACATCCCCACGCTTTCCAGAACCGTTGATTCCAAATGTGAGAGACACTTCCACATTATCTTCTGCTGCCGAAGTGATTTCAAACTCTGTAAGATACCCTTGAAAATACATTCCTTTAAATTTATTCTGTCCTTCCTCTGCCGGATCAGCGAGATTCGCTTCCCAGATTTCAATCAATTCATCAGAATCCATTGCATCCTCAAGTTCCTGAACTGTCTTGTCTCCCTTTGATAAAATACTTGTAGCCGTAATCTCTACTTCCGTTGTCCCTGGTGTCCTGATAGAACCATCCTTTGTCGCAGTAGAATCCGCATCCTTACTTTTCGTTCTCCCATTTTCCGTTGTGAACGCCAAATTTTTTCCCGCCTCTTTCGAAGCATTCTTCGCCAACCTGTATAAATATACGATTTTCTTTCCGGATACGGCTTCGGCAAATAACTGTAAACCTGTCTTAAACATGCTTTTTCTCCTCTCTAACTAAAACTAAATTCTATTTCCAGCAACCCGTGTAAAAGAGGCTGCTTTGTTGTTGTATCCGGAAGTATCCTCTGGTTTACATTCCGGACATTCCATGCAAAATTTTCGGTATGATCCAGTCTTCTGCACACATTTTTAGTCGCCAGCAACATTTTTGACACCGTTCCTCTCTGCCTTGGATTGTCGTGCCATACGTGAATTGTCTGATACACATTGCCAAACACAGCCGTTTTATTGGCATCGTCTGTCTGTTGGCTATCTGCGAGATAAACAAAAGGATACGACGTACCATCCGGCGGAAGAAAACCGTCATATACGTCATACCCTAATGATTTGATCTCTGTTAATAATTTTGTAAATAATTCTTGTTGTGGATCCATGCCTCACCTCACAAGCTTTTGTAAATCTTTTTCAAACTGTTTCTTCTGCTCCTCAAATGCGGGTTTTAAATACGGCTGTGCTTCCATGAACCGGGTTCCGAGTTCCACGTATGGAGCATACTCAGCTGTCGGCTCTACTGTGGCAGTCATTCCATTGTCTGACATATCAAGACCTATGCTCCGCTTCAAAGTCCCGGTATCAACCGGCGCATTTCTCTGTGATTTTACTTGCATATCAGCTCCGTTTTTTCGGACAACTGTCTTGACTGCATTCAGATCCATTCTTTTTTTCAAACCTTTATCCAGCTTTGCGATTCCTTCAAATTTAATGCCTGCCATCACTGCACCTCCGATACCACAAACACGTGCTTTGTTCGAAGTTTCCGTTCAAAATCCACTCTGTATAGGACATTGCCTATCCGGATAAGGTCGAACGGCTTTTTATAGTGCATCTGCAAGCGCACTGTCTTACTTCCCTGCTTTATAGCACCGTACACAAGATTCATCATATCCGTGCCAGTATCTGTAACACTGGCATGCTTTTTTTCTTCCGTGATCTTATCTTCTTCATAATCTCCGGTAGACTCATCATATTCTCCGGGCGTGATCGACTGGAAGAATACCTCTGTATCACATCTCAAATAAACCGCACCCTTCCTCGTTTTGATTCCTTCTGCGAATCTAAAAAAGCTTGTATCTCATTCATAAATCCATCAAAATCGTTGTCATTGTAGGACATGTTCTCGCCCTCGACATTGTGGGAAGACATCCCCTCGGAACCTAGCCGGTTGAACCGGATCACCGCCACTTCCACAACGATATGATTCATTTCCTCCGGTACTTCAATTCCTCCGAGCAGGAGCTTTAGGCGCCCCTGCACAGATCTGAGTATCAACTCCAGTTTCTGATCAAGAGAATCATCCTCGATTCCAAGAAGTTTTTTTAAATCATTCAGCATTGAATTTCAACTCCTTACGAATTTGCCATGATACCCTGTTTTTTCATCTCCGCAAGAATTGCATTGATTTTGCTTTTCAGGTCAGATGCTGTTTCTGTAGACAAATCTGCAATTAAAGCCATCTGTTTCACACCGCCAATCGTTGTTTTATTCGCCGCTGGAAGAACGTAACTCTGCCCTGGATCGCCTTTTTCGCCTTTTGCTCCTGCTGGTCCTGGATCGCCTTTTTCGCCTTTTGCTCCTGCTGGTCCTGCTGGTCCAACCTGCTCATTCTTCACGCCCTGCTCCAATTTATTCATCTTCTCCGCAGTGATAACATCTCCATCGCTCCATGTTGTTGGTGTATATGCCATAATATATTCCTCCTATCCTTTTCCAATTTTCGCCTTGCCGATTTTCCCGCTGCCTACCAAGGCTATATCAGGAGCGGGTTCTATTCCCCCGATTTTGTTACTTTTACTACCGCTTTCTTATTGTCATTTAAGATAAATTCTCCGGCTCTTCCAGCTCCTTGTAATGCTACACCATCGAAATCTTCCGATTCAATCGTTCTCGCCGTGTTGATTCCGGTAAATGCTTTCCCCACTCCTGCAATATATGCATAAGCGCACTCTTTTGACTGGAAGAGCTCATCTGGAATCTCTTCTACAATGAAACCTTTGAATTTCACAACTTCGTTTCCTTCGATATTTACATTGGAATTCTTCGCAGTTGTATTAAGAGGATGATCTACAATAGCATTGTATAAATCGGAACAAACCTTAATCTTCCTCGTTCCAACTGCTTCGATGTTGTTAAAATACTTAGACAGCTCATTAAACAGCTTTAATACATTGTCTGCCGTATAATCAGTAACACTTAAAGTTTTTCCTGCAGATGTGGAAATAAATTTTCCGTGCTGCTTGTTAAACTGCTTTGTCTTAGCCCTCGCCTGCAGTTCCAAGCGATCTGCTACCGCAACGTCAAAATCATTATTTACGGTGTGTCGGTCAATTCCCTCGTGGTAATTCCATTCCCAAGAGTAATTAACCGGCGTGTTCGCGTAGATAATCTCTTTTCTCTCCCCGAAACGACTAGAGTTCCCTGTTCCCGTTCCAAACGCTTTCGTAGCTGTTTTATCGTACCCAGTTCCAACCACAACCGGAATGTCTGATGTTTTTACATAAAAGGCTGTTTCATTTTCTCTGACTCCATCAAGTGCCTCAAGTTCGCCGCCGAAAAAATCCGCGAAATAAGACATCTTTTTAAATACTGCCTTCAAAAGTCTTTTAAACTCAAGCTGGTAGCTTCTTACCGGCATATCATTGTTGTCTCCTGCCGCAAATAACTGTAACATCATAAATTCTTTGTTCTTCATCTTCACATTCTCCTTTACTTATACTTTGCAATTCGCTTGTCAAATTCAGATAACTGGCTTCCTGAGTTTGCCATAGTTTTTGGCGTAGTTCCGGTTGCCCTGGCAATCTCGGCTTTCTTAAGCTGGGATTCTACGATTTTCATGAGAGTGTCAATTCTTGCATTGGTATCTGCCTCATCGGCTCCTACGACAAAATCAAGAACGTCTTGTGTTGCTTCGATGCCTTTCTCTGCAAGCACCCCTGCCGCATTTCTGCCAAGCTGATTTCTTACAGACTCTGCCTGCAATCTCTCATTTTCTTTCTTTAACTTGTCCAGTTCGTACTGCTGTTTCTGTTCTGCATTCATCTTTGCGACTTTTGCCGCTTCTTCTGCTTTCTGGTCAGCATCCTCCTGCCACTTCACTTTCGCATTGCCTAGTGCAGTTTCGATTGCTTTATTGACTCTTCTGTCAAATTCCGCTTGATTCTTTCCGTCTTTTAAAAAGTCCTCAAACGTGTTGCCGGAAGTCCCTTGACTTTCCTCGTTGCCATGTGTTTCTTCGCCGTTCGCGCCGGATCCATCGCCTTCCGCCCCAATTCCTTCGTTCTCGGCAAATAATTGTAATGCCATAAATTCTCTAAGTTTCATGTTAACTTCTCCTTTCGCCCCAGTCCATCCATTGTCCAGACTATTGCATCGAATCATAGTTTTACGAGGTTTCGCTCACTTCCAGTTACAATACCCGGACATACTCCGGGAACTCATCGGCAATCAAACAAACGCTAATGAAAAAGGAATCTACCAAAGTTTTTGATTTCTCCGATAGATTCCTATGATTTATATCAACCCTTCCGGGGGATATGCTGTATTCTATTTCGTCATCCGTCAATTCTTCAATCGACTTGATCAACGTCTGTGTGAGTGCTGTAACAGCCGCACAAACAATATCTTTTCCAGGTTCTGCATACCTGGCGTGTCCAGAGATTTTAATTCGCTCTGGACGGATTCTTACCTCAATCAATCGTTATCGCCCCCCTTCGGCGTGAAACAATTGTGGATTATCGCAATGTAGCATATACAACGCATTTCCAAGTTTCTCAACCTGCTTCTCTTCCAGTTCAATACTGTACATTTCATCAAGTGCATGCAACAATTCATGTACTAAAGTCGATTTTTTCTGTTCTTCTGACGCATCTGCATTCAGGACGATTTTCTCTGGGAGATACTGTATCAGCCCATACAAATCGCCTTCTTCATCATGTAGATTCTGTTGTTCTTCTACTGTATATTCTTTATATAAAACTTTTACTTTCTCTGGTATGCTCATATCATTCACGCTTCCTTCCTTAAAAATAGGTATAAAAATACCACCAGCCCGCTCGACCGATGGTATCTATCTTGGATTTAAATAACCGTTTTCATATAAAAATCTTCCTTCTTCAATAGTTAATACCGAAAAGGGATTAGGTATGCTATCATCTTCTTCTACTGGTCCATCATATTTATATTCCGATGGAACAAATCCAAGTTTTTCACAAATTCTTTTATATTCTTTTTCCTTCTCCATCATAACACCTCCAAACAGACCCCCGCATCTACAAACTGCTTCTTTACTTCATCAGTATATCCTGTTCTTTCTAAGTTATCAAGTGCAAAATGTGCTAATACTTGATTAAACTTTTCCTCATCAACGAAATATTTATATATTTTTCCATCATGACACACTACTACTCCACACTTATATTGCCTGTATAAGCATGCGAGCAAGTCTCCCATACTTGGAACGCTGCTTCCTGGATGATTATGTATTCCAATGATGGTATACGGCTCTGCATCTTTCAGCATTGCGTCCATTTTCTTATTCGGCTTTGCACGACTTTCAGCATTATAATCCTTATTGATTTCATATTTTCCCGTTTTTTCATCAATATATGCTAAATCTTCAAACTTTGTTCCTGATCTGTGGAGTAACATATCTTTCGAAAGCTTCCATATATTTCTGTTGACCTTTGTTATATTGGAAATCTTATCAATTCGTCTTCTGTATTCTGGAGAATTAATGAGCTTTGAATCAACAACTGTATTTTTGTACTTATACTTCGTCTTGCTTTCTTCTTTCTCTCTCCTATTTTTCCATTCCTCAAAATTCATCCCATGTTTAGAATACCCATCCAACCACTCTCGATACTCTTTATCGTCCATATATGCTGCTGTACTGCACCGGCAACGTGGATGCATTGGATGTGCATTTTCTCCTGGCATCATTTTTGATACTTTAAAATGTTTTCCGTCTAAAGCCCTACAGATCGGGCAGGCAGTCGGCTCCGCGATAAACTCATACTCATCAAATCCATTGCGGATATAAGACTGTTTCTGCGCTTCTGCCTGCACCCTTGACAGTTCCGTTATCATCAGTCGCTCTGCATTTTCCCGGCTTACTCCAAACAGTTTGGTAAGATGTTTTGCCAATACTCTTGGATTCTTTCCCTGTATCAGACCTGTTTGTAAGAGTTTCGCCAGTTCTGCTTTCATCATATCCTGGTACATCCATATACGATCCGAATATTTTGCATTATGGAATGAAGCATTTACGATCGAATGTGCCATCTTCGCATTGTTCTGAATGGATTCCCCTAAGATACCTGCCTGCCTTTCAAATTCTTCCAGCGTTTTCTCCGTCAGGATCTGGTCAAAATACTTCTGCAACGCATCAAATCCACCGACAAGATGTATTCCGATATTAGCTTTCAGCATTTCCAGCCGGTTGATTTTCATGGCTGCATTGTAAAGCCTCATTTCCTCATTGGCTTCCTTCAAAAAATTTTTATCCTTTACATACTGTGCTGCTTTCCGGCTGTACGCATCAATGTCCATTTTGGATACCCGCTTTTTCGCTTCTGTAATCGAGATCCCCTCTGCTTTTGCGTATTTTGTATAGAATCCATTTATTTCTTTTTGGATCTCATCCATCATGTTCACATAGATCTTCCCGATCTCTTTTACATATTCGGCTTCATCCCTAATATTCTTCTTTCGCTGCTCTTCTTCCCTATTCTTCCAGTACGTCCTGCTGCTCATCTGCCGCACCTCCGAACATCCGTTTTTCTACGATTGTTTTCTGTCTCTTTTTTTCATCCTTCTCCATTCGATCCATTTCCTCGGAAACATCTTTTACAATAGACAGAACAGAAAGCTGGGTCTCCTTTGACACAACATCTTCAAGTGCCTGTGCTGTCTGCGCTTCTTCGAGGAGATTTTTCGGGATATTTCTGCTCATTGTAAAATCAATATCTTTCCATGCATCCTGATCAGATACATTCGTTGCAAGAGAGCAAAACAGCTTATATCGCTTTCTCATGGACTTTTCAATTTTACGGTCGAATGTTAGTGCAAGATTGCTCATGGACTGTAATTTGTATGCAAGGGATGTTCCAGAAGCGTTTCCAAAAGAATCATCCGAAATATTTGCTACCATACTTGTCTGATAAATCAAATCCTCAAGCCGATTCAAAAGATTTTCCTGCGTTCCGTCTGCAGTTGGTTTGCCAAGAAACTGCACGATAATATCTTTTGCACTTTCCGTACCATAAAGATTTATAATTCGATTGTCCCGGATCTTATAAACACCATCCTCATCCAGCTCGGCGCCAAGCACTGCTAGATATGCCTCTGCGAAAGAATCCACATCATTTGCCTTTTCTCCTATTACTCTGTTATATGTTTCTACCATGCCGGATACTTCTTCATAAAGTCCGATTCTCTCATCATTTAACATGTATTCTACACAATTAATACGACCATAGGGATTCGGTATGCTCTCCTGCATGATTTCCCCCTCGAATGGGATGATTTTCTCTCTTGTCAGTATTTCTCCGTGCCTTGTGACTTTATCATCTTTATATCCATATCTGATAGCAAATAGTGCACGGTTCTTTACGGTATCATCATAGACGACAAACAGTTCTTTTGGATTGCATATCACGGTCTTTGTCTTTGCCTCTTCATCCTGGTAAAAATACTCAAATGCATGTCCATAAATACAGCATTTCTTCGCAAGCTCGTATTCCTGATCAGAAATATCATTATCTCTGTCGAACTCAATAATTACATCTTTAATCTTTGTATCCGGATGTGATTTTTTCACCGGAATCCCATAGGCATATCCCAAAAATGTTTCAGTGATGTACCGTGGAAAATTTACTGCCAGTCGGTTATCCGGCTTCCATGATTCCTTTTCCGGAAGATGGAATACATCGTGAAATCCTTTGTATAGATTTTCAAGGTAGTTATATCTTGGCATCCTTTTCTCATGTTTTCGGATGTATTCATCTACCAATGTCATATTGATTTCTTTATCAGCGGAACATAAAAGCGGTTCCGGCAATTTATATGGTCTTTTTCCATTCATTCTATATTCCTCCTCTAAAGGTCTTTAGTTTCACTTTGCCCTTTCTCTCCTGCTCAATGGAATATCTAAGCATCGCCATCGCATCATCAAAGAAATTCACTGGCTCGTCCGTGAAAGTATTCGTCTTCTCATCTTTTCGCCATTTCCACTGCTGAATCTCTTTAATCGTATTCACGCAAGACGGATAAATGTGGATCGTGTGCTGCTTCAAATAATCAATCTGCGCCTTTACACTGTTCGGCTCTTTCTTAACCGGACATGCTCTGTATCCTGCTTTTTGCCACATCTTAATCCTATCCGGCTCCGCAGAATCGCAGTACATGATAATTCGCTTCTGAAACTTCCCTTCGGTCAGCTGTATAATCTCGGATGTATCTTTCTCAAATACATACAATTCCCGGCATAAGTAGATATCCCCATCTTTGAATCCAACCTCCCCAATGCAGTTCGCATGGTTGAATCCAAAATCCTGTGAATTTACCATGTAATCGAATCTTTCTGGAGATGTGTCGAACTCCTCGACCACATAATTTGTAAGAATCAAACCGCCTATTTCTCCCCACTCCCCAAGTCCGTAAATCCGATACCCATCCGGATCACGTTCTTTACGCATCATCATGCGTCGGTGATATGCTTCGTCTATGAACCGGTTCTGCAGGTACGTAGACTGGTGTGTGTATACATCATCACTTTTTATGTCGAAATATTTTGCTTTTAACCAGTGCGTTGCTGACACCGGATTGAAGCTGAATGTGATCTGATAATACAAAAATGGATTGAATGACAAGTCACCTCTGAGTCGGTCATCGAGAATATCGACATCCGCTTCATAAAGTTCCGTTGCTTCTTCAATCCATATCCATGTTAGTTTTCCGACATCGAATGTGATAGACTTTACTTTTTCTCGCTGTCCATCATCTTTCATCCCTCGGAAAATTATTTTATTTCCAGTCACTTTAGAGATCAGCTCCATCGGATTGCTTCTGATCTGCCAGAATAATCCCGCTTTATCTCCGTATATTTTGTATATTGCGCTCTTCAACTCCGCATAGGTACTATCTTTGTTTGTTGTGTCTACTTTCCGGACACACAGAAGATTCGCGCCTTTATACTTTGGATCACCAAGTTTGATGATAAAATTCTGTGCAATGTTTACCGACTTTCCAGAGCCAGCAGAGCCTTTTGCCAATCGGTATCGTTTCTTGCACTCATTAAATTCTTTGAAATTCCCGTTAAATCCCACCTTAACTTGTTTCATCTTCATCACCGTAGTCTACTACAATCTTCATGTCCATATCTCCTGCCACATCCAGTTTATCATTCCACATACCTAAATGACGTCCTAACATTTCCAACGCCTTTTCTTTATCATTCAATTTGATTTCAATTCCATTAGCTCCCTCTTTGATTCCTGCGATTGCTCCTATCTGCTCTTCTGACAGTTCTGTAGTTGGCTTCACCATAACCACGCTATTTGTACCATCAACTTTAATTTCTACATAATCTGTTGCCCTTGCAAAAGCAATCGAAGCCAACTCTTGAAGCACCATATCCTGTGTGATTTCCGTTCGCTTTTGGCGTTCGTTCATTCGATCTGAAATATACCCTGCAACGTTAGCATTTGTTAGCATTCTGCTTCCATTTGCCCTCGCTGTTTCATCTTTCTTCACGGATGGATATGCCGCGCGGTAAGCCCGTGTAGCATTCAAATCAATCAAGTATTCATCTGCAAATATTTTCTGTTTTTCTGTCATATGGCTCACCACCTTCCAATCTATCAATTTTCTATCTCTGGATACAACAGGAATCGAACCTGTGACATATTCACTACGAGTGAAGTGCTCTACCACTGAGCTATGTATCCATATTTGGGTATTAGAAAAGACGCCCTAATGGACGCCTTACATTTGTCTCATCTTCACATCAACTGCCTCTTTCCTGACATTGTGATGCTGGTTCTGATTCTCCGGCTTTACCTTCTCGGTAATGCTGTTGAATTTTTCATTGCTTTTCTTTCTGTTCAACTTCTCTTGGTTCTTCTTATCCATTTCCTCACCTCAGATATAGTATGTGAGGAATGAGAGGTTTTATGTATTGGAAGGAATCACAGCGGGTACGTTTAAAAATTTCCACTTCCTTGTGCTACAACACACATCGTAAAAATAACAATTGGAACTAAAACTAATACTACATACCATATATTTTGGCATATTATCTTCCCCTCTTCTAACCAAACATTAATCTCGCTGATATAATTATTAACAATTTGTTTTTGTTTTTTATCTTCTTCCCCTGAAATATTTGTATTAGTTTCCATTTGCTTTTCTTTCTTTTCTTTCTTTTTTTTCTTTGTTATCCAACTTATTCCAAATTCATTGCATAAATGTTTTACTGTAATAAAAAAATCAACGTCTGATCTTCTTTCTGTATTATCAGTTATTTTATTATATTCATCTACACATTTCTCTAATTCGCTAGTTTCCAAATTACGCTTAATTGTTTTTAATTTATTTAGCGATTCTTCAATGCGAGATATTCTTATTGAATAATTAGCACTATTATTTATTATAGAATACGCTAAAACAATGATAGACAATATAACCCCAAAATACTCAGAAACTTTTAGATTAAAATACTCTGGAAAATATTTTCCCGTTAACGTATTTACAATCAAAAAAATACTATAATAAATTAATACAAAATTTGACATCTTTTGGCTTTTATCTAATCGCTTTATCATATTTGCATAATTACTTTGTGTCGTATCAATTATGTTTTTCCACTTTGCCTTATCATATTTAGGAACTTCATTTTTTTCTTGCTCTTTTAATGAGTTGTTACATTTTTTCTTCTTGCTTTTCATTTTATTCTCCTTTACTTCCATTTTCTAAATTATTTACATGGGAAGTATACGTCAACTTTTTACATTTTTCAACAAAAAGCACCCTATATTTCTATATGGTGCTTTTCCAGATACGTATAAGAAGAATTTTGTCAGGAGAAACCAACCGATTCTCCGATCCGATTGCTGTTCGCCTATTGGCTCTATTGTTATTATACATGTGCTTTCTGTGCTTTTTGTGCGTTTTTCAAATATTCATCTATTCTTCTGCTTATTCTGCTTCTGTCTATATGAACTTTTTTTGATATCATGCTCTGATTAACTGGTTTGTCCCCATTTATGTAATAATGGAAGAATATTCTTCTTGTTAAGCTATCTGTGATTCTGCTTATAAAATCCTCTATCTCCTCATTTTCCTTTTCGAGATACGTTTTTCTACGCAAATCCCGGTTCTGCAGTCTTTCATACTTTTTCTGATCAAACCCTACGACTGATTGTGGCATCGGATAGCCTTTACTGTAATCGAAGACAACATCATTCCCTATCATACTGTCGCTCTCCCAACGATTATTCAGCATCCAGTCCAGTTCTCTTATTTCCTGGCGATTGCTCCTGTACGATGCTAATCGCTCTTTTGTCATTTCCACCGGCACCACCTCCCTTATGTATTTTTCTGATATAGTCCATTACCTCGATGCTTTGATATGCTTCGTGCTGCATCTGACGTTTTGCACTTTCTGACGGTCCCCGCTTTATAATATCATCAAAGGTATTTTCTTCGTCCAGCTTTGCTTGCTTCCGTGTTCTTCCATAGCTCAAATTATCACTTCCCTTCAAATTTTATATTTTTTTAAAAATAGCGTTAGATTTTTCAAGTTCGCGTGTATATATAGTAGAGGAGCCTATAATACTGTGAGGTCGGGGCAACGGCACTTAAGACCGTGCTCCGCTGCCCTCTTTAAACGCTTTGCTCCGTCGTATATATGCATACAAATCTTCAATACCCTGTTTGTATCCATCACAGTATGCTCTTTCTTTTTCTACTGTTCTTGTGTATTTCATTTCTGCGTCGCTTTGCATTTTATTTACAATGTTTTCCAGGTTGTCCACCTTTTCACTCCTCCTACTCCTCTTTCACAAATCTTTAAAACTTCGTTCACATTCTTTCTATCTTTTCATCACAGGATTATCACAAATCCTGTGTATAGTAATAATCAAACAAAGACATTTAGTTTTTATATAGATTTTCTTTTTCATAATTAGCCGGTCATTGTACCGACTTCTCCTCTGTTTGTAGTTTCTTAGGCTTGTATGGTTCCGGAAGTGAACGCCAGGCTATTACTCTCGGATTGCAAGGATTGCGTTTTATAACCCAACGCTCCTCCTGCACCCATGCTGTTTTTGTATAATATCTCATTCCACCAGCACTATCAGCCATCTCCTCGATAGTTACTTCCACTTCTTCTCCTTCTTCCGGCAATCCGTCCTCTACTGGAATCCAACCGTTATTGTCTTCATCGTTCATGTGCGAACGGATGATTTCTTCAATTTCAGTTGCTATTCCAGTAGCACCTAAAGCAAATAACACTTCATGTCCAACTACAAACTTTTTCTCGACTTCTTTTATCTCTTCCAAAATCTTCTCTAGTACGTTCATCAAACCTCACCTTTCTCTTTTAGCTGTTCCGCAGCTAATTTAAAAGCCAACATATACACATCCAAAATTCCTGTTGATCTTTTCCCGATATCTCTAACAAATTCCCATACATCGCTGAAATGTTCTGACAGTGCATCATATCCTTTTGAACCAACGCCTGTATCCTCTGAAAAATCTTCCAGCACATCTTCGTAAAATTCTTCTAATTTGTCTTCATCTGTCTCAAAATCGCATCTATCGTGTTGGAGAATCTCTTCCATCATATCCCATTCTTCCAACAATTCTTTTAGGTCTCTTTCCGCATCTTCGGAATTATATGTGTATATTTTACGATTGTGACAATCAATTTTTTCTCGGAAATAACCCACATCATTTACAAAGTCCGAAAATCCTTCGAAAGTCATGTTGTTATAATTCGATGCAATCAATTCTCCTAAATCACCGGAAATATGTAATCTACAATAATCTTCTTCAAAAAGAAATCTGATTCTGTATTCGTTGCTGTCAGGTCTTCCAAAGTCCACAATTTTTATATTTCCATAATCTGTGAATTTTGCTATATGATTCACAAATTGTTTTTTCTGAAATTTTAAATCAACCATCACGCCACCTCCAACAGCTCAAAATATTCTTCTAAGTGTGCTTTTGTAATCTCCAACCACGAACCATCATCAATAGAGTCAAGATGAATTTCTCCACCGACTATCGTGTTGCTGTTTTCGTCCAATTCATAAATTTTTCCAGATTCAATCACGGTAGAACTATTTTCGATCAAGAATCCATCCGCATCGTAGTTATCTACACAAAATGATTTCTTGCATCTATATGTTTTCATGTTCCACCTCCAACAGCTCCGGATTATCAAAAATATTTCCGACTACTGTCTGCATATTACTCACTCCAATCTAACCTCTGTCCGCACTCGTCGCAAAACCTCATATAACTTCTAAGTATTCCTCCACATTTTGGACATTCCCCCCACTCTGCATCCAATTGCTCCATTCACCCCGATGATAATCGGTTTCTTCGCCGTATCCCGTTCCTTCAGCTCCTGCACCTGCTTTAGCAGCTTTGCAGTCTGCGTCTTATCAAAATCATTAATCCGATTGTATTCATTCAAGATATCGCAGATAAACTTCCCAATTTTACATTCTGAACATATAATTTCTAAAGACTTTCCATCTGCCATGTACGGATATCGGCACAGATTGTCACAGATATGCTCTGCAAATTCCGTTGTTATCTTGTCCATCTTTGTTTCGTATTTGTTCATTTTCCTGATTCCTCCTTGATCCGTTTTATCCTTGCTTTCAAACTCTGCATCACGTAATTCTGCACATCATCTTTTCGTTCCAGCGCCTGTACTACGTCTTCGTCTCTTGTGCCGTCACATACCAACTGGTGAATGATTACCTTCTCCGTTTGCCCCTGCCTGTGCAGCCTTTTATTTGCCTGGGTGTACAGTTCGTAATTCCAGGTAAGACCAAACCAGATTACATGGTTTCCTCCATGCTGTAGGTTCAAACCATAGGCACTGCTTGCCGGGTGCGTCAGAAGGATATCAATTTCACGATTGTTCCAGTCATCCTCATCCTGTGTGGTCTTTAACTCTCTTACGCGTAACCCTGTCTTTGCAAGCGCCTTTAAGATCCGCTCCTTATCATGCTGGAAATTATAAAACACTAATGCTGGTTTCCCCTGAAGAGATTCCACCAGTTCCATGAATGCCTCAATCTTGCAGTTATGGATTTCATGCACGTTTCGATCCTCGTCATAAATCGCACCGTTCCCAAGTTGCAGAAGTTTATTGCTCAACGCCGCTGCACTTGTCACACTGATTTCTTCTTCATCCTCCGGAAGTGCCAGCACCATTTTTCTCTCCAGTTCCTGATATGCCTTTCTTGCTTTTGTATCCAAGGTAACGGTTACAGGATGGTACGTCACATCCGGAAGCTGCAGATAATCCTCTGCCTTCATGCTGATGCAGATGTCGGAAATGATTTTCAGGATGCTTTCCTCGCTCCCCTGCTTTGCCTTGTAGTTATATACCACATTGTTCCCACGTTCTCCCGGATCAAAAT
This sequence comes from Coprococcus phoceensis, assembly GCF_900104635.1. Lineage (NCBI taxonomy): Bacteria > Bacillati > Bacillota > Clostridia > Lachnospirales > Lachnospiraceae > Coprococcus > Coprococcus phoceensis. The sequence goes on along the minus strand of NZ_FNWC01000007.1, from coordinate 102,959 downwards.
ACCGTTCCCGGAACTGTGTATATCTTTTTCCGAGTCGTTCACCTCCGTCTAACAGATAGATCTGTGCCCACAGGTCATCAAGTCCGTTTGGGGATGGAGTTCCCGTAAGCTCTACAAGACGGTTGATCCTTGTTCCCACACCCGCAAGTGCTTTAAACCGTTTTGCTTTATGGCTCTTAAAACTGCTGGATTCATCGATCACCACCATGTCAAACGGCCAGCTGTTCCGGTAATAATCCACTAACCACACTACGTTCTCCCTGTTGGTGATGTAGATGTCCGCCGGTGTGTTCAGTGCACGGATGCGTTTTGTCTGACTTCCAAGTACCTGAGATACCCTCAGCATCTTCGTGTGCTCCCATTTATCTTTTTCCTTGGTCCATGTTCCTTCGGCCACTTTCTTCGGTGCGATCACAAGCACTTTCCGTACTTCAAACCGGTTATATTTCAATTCCTTCACGGCCGTTAATGTTGTGATCGTTTTTCCCAGTCCCATATCGAGAAATAACCCGATTTTTTTTATCTCGATGATCTTTTCAATACAGTGTTTCTGATAGCCGTGTGGTTTAAACTCCATCTGTTTTCACCCCTTTGTATTTTCCGGAAAGTAGAATGCTCACTTGCGGATATCCGTATTTCCCGAAAAATTTGATCAATCCGGCTATCCCCTTTACTACTTCCACCGTTTGGCCAAGTTCTCTCAGCCTTTTCACCTGTACAGTCTGCAGGTTCGTAAGCACGCCTGTGTCCGTTTTCAATTCCACAAACACCGGGGGTTTTTTCGGGAATATTACAATCCGGTCCGGTACCCCGCTGTTACCGGGACTGACAAACTTATATGCCTTACCTCCCAACTTCTTCACTTCTGTCACCAATATTTTCTCAATCTCTTTCTCTAACATTTTCACACCTCCTGCAACATCTACAACCTCGCACGCGTATGTGTACTCTCTATTAGGCGCGTTAGGTAATACATATAGCGTACGTGTACTCTTTATTTTTATATTTTTATTTTTTATAAAAAGTTTGTTGACATTGTTGACATATATTTATAAATGTTGTATTTCTGCGGTTTTTCGTGTCAACAGCTTTGCAACAATCCTGTTAACATGTGAACAAACTCATGATTTTTCTAATTTTTTGCATTTTTTATCCCTCTGTTGACGATTTCAGGCTTTGTATACAGGTGTCATTCTACATTGTTGACACCCTTTCAAACCCTCTTTGAGTTCCGTAAAAGCCATATCTCTGCGAAGACCGGTTCCTTTTCCATCCTGGTATTCCAGATAAAATATTATTGATCTCCATACTGTCTCTTTTTCCCATGTACTTGATATCACTTCCAAAACATTCCTGCCAAATCTCTGCAGCACATACCTTTTCCCGGTCTACCAGAACCTGTTTTTCTGCTGTCTGCATCCCTCCCTGGAGGTACTGCCGCCTCTGCAATAGGTTCATACTATTCCAGTCTGCTGGGATTTTTCTATCCAAAAATTCCCTTATTACACCTTCTTTTGCAAAAGACTCCCTGTGTTTTTCCTGCTGTTCTTCTGCCAGTTTTTCAATCTCTTTCGGTAAAAATAATTCTTCCCCCATTGCCCAATACACGTAGGCTTCTGCCCATATCTGATCCACTTCCAAAGGGAGATGCTGCCATACCGATTTCTTTGCTTTATGTTCTCCTACATCCACCGGCCAGAACCTTCTGTTCCCCGTGGAATCCTTTAAAAACTCGCTGTCGTTGCTTGTACCGAAGAATACGCACCGTCTTGGGTATTTATTCGTTGTACGTCCATAAGCCGCCCTATAGATATCATGCGTCTTGCTCAGAAACTGTTTGACCGCACTGGTCTCCTGCTTCGTCATCGCCGTCAGTTCCCCGACTTCATTGATCCAAGTTCCCTGTATCAGCTCCGCGGACTCTTTTCCTTCGAAACTTGTGAGGGAATCAGAAAACCACTCTCTTCCAAGAATTGCAAGAAATGTACTCTTTCCAATCCCCTGCGGTCCTGCAAAGATCGGCATGTAATCATATTTCACACCGCCTAAGATTCCCCTTGCCACTGCGGCGCACAATGATTTTCGTATTACTGCACGCGTATAGAGGTTATCGTCAGCCCCAAGATAATCCGAAAGAAGCGTATCCACCCGCTTCACACCGTCCCATTTGAGACTTGTCAGGTATTCCTTCACCTCATTGACCTTGTTCTGACTGCTGACGATCAGAAGACCGTTGTCCAGCTTTTCCTTGCCTGTAATCCCGTAAAACGTCTCCATATAGCGATAATATCCGGCATAGTCCACATCTTCCCATCTCCGCTTTCCTTCTCTCTGATTCCACGGAAGGCTCCCGCGCACCATGCCGCAGCTTGCAAACTCATCTGTCACAATCTTTCCTTTCAAAAAAGGGTCATTCTCCAGGATTATGGTCACGTTATTGATTGTTTTTTCAATCCTGTTATTTCCGTCTCTTGTAAGTCTTAAGACCCAGTCCACATTTTCATCCTCAGCCGGATTCATGCCGGAGACTTCTTTTGCCTGTTCAAACTTCTCTTTTACTACAAGCCCTGATACTGTCTTGTCTTCCCTTGCAAGCTTTGACATTGCTTGGAAAGATGGAAGCTTATTCACCGGAGTTGCCTCCTTTGATTCCTTATCCCTGTCGGAGAACATATGCAGCCTGATCAAGTCAAACGCATTCACAAGCTGTCCGGAGCATGGATCCGTTGCATGGTGGGAATATAAGAATAGATCGTCATCGTACAGGATCGCCCCGCCTGTTGTGGATCCACCAGTGTATGTATATCTCCCCGGAATATCCGTTGCCTCATACATGCCAGGGATAAATTTCTCCATTGCCTGCGTGACCGTATACGTACGGCAGAAAGCTCCGATAATTCCTTTTTTCTCTAACGGATTCTCCTGTCTTGCAAGTCTTCTGCGCTCGATCGCATCACTTCCCGGTACCTGCGGCCACTCGCTCACGCACTTCCAGTCCTGGTACATCCCAAGCAATCCGTCCAGACTGCAGAACGGATGATCATAACTTTTACAGATATATTCCCCATCACTACAGCAGCTTGGCCAGTACATCAGCCGGCTTGCATCAAATGTCGTTGGATCACAGAACTCGATCCCGATCAGCGCTGCTGCTTTTCTTGCTGCCGGCTCATATTCATCAGAGGTAGCTGTCCTGTCTAACGGGATCAGCACCCTCAGTCTTGGCGCATATCCTGTATGTTTCCTTGTACTGTAGACTGCAGCCGCACATCCAAGCCCTGATACTCTTTTCAATATTTCATCCGTCTGTCCTGCGGGGATATTATCCATATCCAAAGTCAAAATATCCCTTCCTTGTACATAAGAGCTCTTTCTCCTGTCATTTATAAAGGTGCCGCCTACGAATCCACCTACGTCCTTCAATTCCGCCTGCTGGCTTTTCCCCAGCGCCAGATATTCCTCCATTGTTTCAGAACTTCTCACCGGATTTTTCAGACGGTCCACAAAATCAGACCACATGATTTCATTCTTCGGCCAGTACGTTGCCTTTCTGGTTCCGGCCGTGCTGATCCATAATTTTCTATTGTAATCCATCTGTTTCCTCCTAGTCTTTCATATAATAACTGCTTTCAAATCCGGCTCCCTTTAAGAGCAAACCCGGTGCCCAGCTGATTGGTTCCGCCATCAAGTCACAGATTTGTTCCACCGTTACTTCCATCGGCGCATCAATGATAACCTCGTCATGTACGTGGAATACGACCTGCAAGCCTAATTGCTCAATCCTTCTGAGGGTTTCAGCTAAACAGTCTCTTGCGATTGCCTGCACGATATTTTCCGTCATTTTTCCTCCATAAGTAGATGCCACTTCCCATTTTTTTGTCTGCTGTCCGACTGTATAATAATGGATTGCCATCTTTCCGAACTGATTTTCCTTTAAGAACGGTTTCGGATAAAAAAGTTTTCGCCCACTTGGCAATTGTACTGTCAGGAAGCTCTGTCCATACATCAGTTCCCCCTCATACCGGAAAATCAAACCGTTGATGCCCTGTGGCTGAGCTGTCTGCATCGTTGTAAGCGCTGCCTGTTCCACCGCATACCACAAATCTCGGATTCTCGGATTCGCATTTCTCCATCTCTGCACAATATCCGGAAGTTCCTCTTCTGCCAGTCCCATGTTCAATGCTCCCATCGCGATCAGCGCAGCTGTTCCTCCCTGGTATCCAAGCGCAAGTGTCGCAACCTTTCCTTTCTGTCTAAGACTGTACTCCGGGTTTCCTTTTACAATCTTTTCAATCGGCACATGAAACATCTGAGATGCCGTTGCTTCATAAATCTTTCCGTGAGTAGCAAATACTTCGTTTACCCACTGTTCCCCCGCAAGCCATGCGATCACACGCGCCTCAATTGCGGAAAAATCGGCAACTACAAACTTATGTCCCTCCGATGGGATAAATGCTGTTCTGATCAGCTGGGAAAGGGTGTCCGGAACATTTCCATACAAGAACCTTATTCCGTCATAATTCTTTGTCTTAACAAGTTCTCTTGCATAGTCTAACGTCTTTAAATAATTTCTTGGGAGATTCTGTAACTGCACAAGACGTCCCGCCCATCTTCCGGTCCGATTCGCCCCATAATACTGTGTCAGACCACGCACACGGTCATCTGCACCCTTGGCCGTTTCCATCGCCACGTATTTCTTAATGGATGTTTTCCCAAGCTGCTGCCGTATTTCGAGAACACGCCTTATTTCCTTTGGGAGGTCGTTTCTTTCCAAAAGTATGGAGACGTCTTCTTTTCGTAGTCCCGGAAGTTCCACATCCATCTCTAAGCTGTCTGAAAGTTCTTTTTCCACCCATGCTTTCAACTGTGCTGTACTATTTGGATTTTGCAGTCCTGTAATATTGATCGCCTCTTCTGTCAGCTCTGTACTGCTCACCCCGTCTATCATCAGCGCTCCTTCAATCAATTTCGAATCCACACGTACACCAAAGGCGTTCATCCGGATATCCTGCTGCCATAACTCTTGTTCTTCTTCCGGAACCGGAAAACAACTCAGACGTTTTAATATTGCACGCTCTGTTACCACGTCCTGTTTGCAGTATTCCTTGAACAATTCCCATTTCTCCGGTGCATGTCTCGGGAGATTCCATGTCCGATTTCCATTGCTCTTTGTCGGTTTACATGGAACGCAGAAGTACCGGATCAATGCTTTTCCGGTTGTCAGTTTCTGCTTGTCCTGCGGAAGTCCGATTGCCTTTCCGGTCGCATCCAATCCGGCTGTGTAACCACAATACAGTCCATGTATCATAGTGCATCTCCACTGTTCTAATGGTGTCTCATAACCGGCACGATTCAGGCAATACCATTCAAACGCTGCATTGTATGCATGTTTTACAACAGTCGCATCTTTCAGCGTCAACTGTACATTTTCCGGGATCTGCTCTCCCTGTGCCAAATCCACAAGCTCAACTTCTCCATCATCCATCTGATAAGCAAACAATAACACTTCAAAATCTTCTGACTGTGCATATCTGTACAATCCGGCTTTTCCGATATCCACGCTGCTCTTTGTTTCAATGTCTATACTCAAATGCCTTAACATCTGCGTCCCTCCTGTTACAAAAAGGGGCATACGCCCCTAAATATCCTACATTGGTAATCCGGTAATCGGATTTATTGTAGATTGTGTCTGCTGATATTGCTGTGTTACTTGCGCTGCAGTCTGCTGAGGTGCAGGCGCTCCAAAAGCTTGTGAAGCTGTCGGTGCACTTCCTCCCAGCGCTTCTCCGTCTGCAAGTTTCTGCACTGGACCTAGTCCGCACCCGATTCCTTTCTTTCCTCCGAATGCATACGGGAAGAAATTCACATTTACTCTTGCATAAATACCACTGTAAATCTCTGACTGATTGATGATCGGATTTAGATTCGCATCTACAACTTCCGGTGGATAGTCTGCTTTTGCACTCGCAGTGAATACCCAGTGTCCTTTACACTCCGGACCAAAAGCCATCCCGTCTGATGGTCTCACGCCATCACCGTCGTATACCGGAGTCGGGACGATTGGAGTACACACTCCGTTCCATTTATCTGAAATCCCTTTCTGCTTGGCAGCTTCAATTGCTGCATTGATCCGGTTCATCGTATCCATATCTGTCTTTGGTACCAAGATGGTTACCTGAAATTTTTCTTCCTGTCCCGGCTGATACGCGTATGGTTTGAATACATGTACATATGATAATCTTACTTTTCCTGTTGTTACGTTTGTTAAATTTTCCATGATTATTGCTCCTCCTGAAATGCCTTTTCGGCTGTGATTTTATTTGTAATCGCTTCTCGTTTATCGGATTCTTTTACAAGGGTCGGCTTGCCCGGATTCTTTACGACCATACCGCCGACCATCTCCGCGAAATCTTTTTTCCCGATTGTCTTTTCTACCTGTGCAAGTGTCAATGCTTTCTTTTCGTACAGAATTTCTTCTGCAATTCCTTTTTCCTTCAACACTTCAAATGCTGCCTCCATATCGGTCCATTCTCTGGATCCTCTTCCCTCTACTGCCTTCCATCCTGCTACTTCGTTTCCCGCGAGGCATTCTTTCAATGCATGTTCTTTTAGGTCTGAAAGCCATTTGGCCACATCTTCCCCAGTGGAAAGATATTTCCCCATTTCCTCGTTACTGATCAGCGGCGGAAGTTTTCCTTTATCCGGATTAAAAGCCAGCTTTACGTTTTCTTCTGCCCTTGCCCTGCACTGTGCTTTTGCCCTGCAGAACCGACACTGTTTTTCTCCGGGGCAGAACTCTCCCGCTCCATTGATTGCCAGTTTCGCACGATCCTTTACATATTCTGCAAATTCAAGTAATTCCCCTAATGGACATTCCCATTCTGAAATACTGTCTAATCTAGGCTGTATGATCACAAGATGGATGCTCCGAATGTCGTATAAGAAACTGTACGCCTGATATGCGCCGAGCGCATACAACATCATCTGTGGATTTTCTTCTGCGCTGACTGGCACCCCTTTTCCATACTTGAGGTCAATTACGTGCAACGTATTACCACTTAACAGGATGCAGTCTGCAGTTCCAAATCCATCCGGAACATACTGACTAAAATCCACCCTCTTTTCAATCGCCGAATAAGGTTCTGCAGGAAATGAAAGCGCAAGCGTTTTAATGTAATCCTTATAGATTTCTGTATAACCGTCCATTTCATCCTGCCACAACTCTTCGGTTTTCAGCTTTTTAACCTCGGCGTTATATTTCCGTTTTCCAAACTCTTTTGTCTGAAAATAATGTCTCAGTTTCATCTCGGCCAGTTCATGCGCTAGAGTTCCTTCTCTGGCCGCGTCTGATGTGGTATCCGGAAACTGTTCTTCCAGTCTTGCACTCGGAGTGCACAGGAGCCATCGATGTGCTCCCGATGCACTTAAGACCGCATGTGTTCTCTCCTGATGATTCATTAGATCTGCGCCCCCATTCCGCGAAGTCCTGTCGCAAAGTTCCCATAATGTTCCGGTGAAAGCTCCATCAAAGATGCTACTCCAAAGCTTTGGATCAGCTGCATAAGCTGCGCCTGCATCCCCTTGTCCATCAGCTGCATGGCTGCCTTAGACAGATCATCTCTTGTATACGTCGGTTCAGATGTCGGTACTGCTGCAGGTGCCTGCATTGACTGTGCTGATGCTTGTACTGGTACTGAAGGAGTTGGTACTGCCCCCGTTGTGTTCTGCTGTGGAACGGATGCATTCCCCCAAGGAGCTTCTTCCGTACTCTGCTGTTCGTGCACGGCTTGTCCGACAGCTGCCTCGTCCATTTGTACAGATTTTCCTCCCATTGCAACTGCCAGCTGCATAAGTGCCTCTGATAATTCTTTTAATCCTGGTACATTGATTGTTACTTCTAAACTCATTACTGTTTCCTCTCTTTCATATATGTATGGTTAATTGTTACTATTTTTCTCTGCTAAAAATTTGCCAAAAAGTACCTCTCCAGCGTTTCCCTCAAATTCCCCACTTGATAACTTACTTAAAAATGCTAAAGAATCAATAAATGAATCTGCCTCCGCCTTACTCGTTGTTCTAGAAATTGATGCGTGAAAATTTCTCAAAATCTCGAGTGTTTCACACCAAATAGTCTCCAAGTCACCGGATATCTTTAACTCCATTGCTTCATTTTTTTTGTATTCTGCTTTAATCAATTGACTTTCCCTCCAAAATCCTCTACAATTTAATTGGTTTATTATCCGAGTACCCGAGCTTGCCGGCTCATGTGGGTGCTCTTTCTTATAGTAAAATTGATGCTGCTGTAATTTCTCCAGCTAAAAACCCTAGCATTGTGAGTATTACCATCACACCGCCTGTCATAATTCTGCGGAACAACAACTCGTCACGAAACTCTTTTACTGCCAACTGATTCTTCAATCTTCTCTGTCTTAACACATCCGAGCGTCCGAACTGCATCACCTTGATTTCTTCCATAGCTACACACCTCCTATCAAAATTATCTGCCCTACAATCCCGACGACAATTATCGCCAGTACCAAAAGAGCCATTACGCAAGCTGTTCTCTTTTCCTTACGCAGATATTTCTTATGTCTGTTTCGGATTCTTCTTTTCTCCCAATCAGGGAGTGCTTTTCTTCTGTTCCGGTTCAATTCCATCTTCCTCCAAAATCTTAATCAGTTCTTTCTTGAGTTCCCTCAACACACTTTCCTCGGCACTATACGGTATCGTACAGCCCTTATCTGATGCCACAAATAAACGTCTTACTGCTCTATCTACGTTCATGCTTCTTTCTCCTTTTCTTCGCCCTGTTTTTATTGCGTTTGTAACGCTGGTATTCTTTGTATGTCACAGTTCTTTCTCACCTCCCTTCAAGCCTACGAATTGCCTCTTCTCTGCTAATCTCGATATATCTTGCCACTTCGGTTATTGTAGCTTCGTATCTGTGCTTCTTCGGTCTGGTTTTAATAACTCGACCAAATTCCCAAAAACCATTTTTCATATTGTAACGAACTTTATTTTTGTCGCACCCTACTATTTTTGCGATTGCCGGTGCTTGTATGATTTCGCTCACGCTTATCACCTCCTACTCTAAGAAATACTCAATGCTTACTCCGAAGTAATGAACTGCTTTTCATTCCTTCTTACAATTTCATTAGTAACTTTCTTGTGAACTGATTCCGAAACTTCATCGAACTCAACTTTACCGCTCATTAATGCAACGCTTATCATTCTGTTTAATAAAGCCAATTCTTTGTAAGTTAATTTCATGCTGTTACCTCCACACTTGTCTCTAAATATTTTCTTTGATATAATTTTCCTATCAAATTATGAAAGGAATGATTAATATGTCCAATATTAAAATTGAAAGTAATAAATTTTCGTCCGAATACATCTCTTCTTTAGCATATAAGCCTACAAATGTTTGTCCCGTTTGCAAAGCAAATATCTCACCATTCCCTTTATATGCTTTTGCTTATGATGTCGGATATTGTGTCCAACACGCATGTGTTTTGAATTACTGCACTGGATGCCATGCTCCATTTATAAGTACTTATGAAGTATCTGCTGATGGAAGTGGCAACTCATGCGAAATTAACTATATTGGTTCTGAACCAAATCGTTTTGTCAAACAGGATTTCGATAATAAGATATCTGAGCTGTCACCTCAATTTGATAAAATATATAATCAAGCTCTTGCCGCCGAATCTTCTGGTCTCGATGAAATTGCAGGTCTTGGATATCGAAAAGCTCTGGAATTCCTTATCAAGGATTATGCTATCCATGAGTATCCAGATGAAGCTGAATCAATTAAATCTAAACCATTGGTACAATGCATTAAAAACTACATTTCTGCCGATAATATAAAAACTTTAGCTGAACGTTCTGCATGGATCGGGAATGATGAAGCCCACTACATTCGAAAACAAGAAGCTCGCGATGTTTCTGATATGAAATCATTTATTCAAGCAATTGTATACTTTATTGGGATGATGCTTATTACTGAAGATGCCGCATCTATGAATCCTGTGAAATAGGCTCTTTCACACCAAAATCTATATTCAGTTCAAAATTATGAAGCCGATCAATTGTCATTCTCAGTTGTTCGGCTTCTTTATAAGCCTGATTTATCAAGTCTCGAAATTCTGATAAATTCTTTACTTCTATACTTAGCCTTCCGGTTGGAACTTCTAATCCTGTTCCTGAATCTTCCTGATTGTAATATCCTTTCATCTCTATCACTCTCCTTTCTCTTCTTGTTCTGTCCGTATTATTGGACATCTAATCCGGTATTCTGCTCTATGAAGTATTTGATTGATACGCCGAAATAATCGGCTAGGATTTTGAGTTTATCCAATTTGGGAGTGGTTATCCCATCTCTCCAATCGTATAAAGTAGCTGTTGCAATTCCAGTATCTTTCGCAACCCTATAAATTGTTTTGTTTGTTTTTGATAATAATTCATCAAATTTTTTGTACACTTTTGCACCACCTTTCCGTGATAAAATATTGAAAATATATCGGAAATATGATATAGTCAAGTTACCATCTAGATTAAAACATATTTCCGAGATACGAAATCCGTTTTATATCACGGTTTTCTTTCGTATCTCTAATATATCACGGTTTTCTTTCATAGTCAATACTGATTTATGAAATTTTTCCGTTTTATTTTGGAGGCTTAACATGTATGAAAAATTTGAAACACTTTTAAAACAAAATAATGTGACCCCATATAGGGTTCACAAAGAAACTGGCATATCCACAGCTACTCTTTCAGACTGGAAAAATGGCAAGAGTGAACCTAAAAAAGATAAAATCGAAAAAATATGTGACTATTTTGAAGTTCCTTTATCCTATTTTTATGGAAATGATGGCATCGAAGAAAAACCAGTCTTAACAAAAAGAGATACTAAGGAAATAACCGAAATGTTGAATGATATGGAAAGCTTACTTCAGCAAGATGGTCTCATGTTTGACGGAGACCCAGCTACACCGGAAGCGATTGATTCCATATTGTCTGCCATGAAAATCGGAATGGAGATGGCTAAGCAGAAAAACAAAGAAAAGTACACACCTAAAAAATATAAAAAGGATTGATACTTATGGATATTAAAAAACGAGTGAATCAAATTGTCCGAAAATACGGCACAAGAAATCCACTCGAAATTGTTGAGAAAATGGATATGATTTTAGTACGATATCCATTGGAAGGTGTTCGTGGCTTCTATCACTACTTTCAGCGTAATCATATAATTTACGTCGACGATAGACTTCCGGATCACATGGTATTGTTTGTGATTGCACATGAACTTGGACATGTATTCCTACATAAGAAAAGTAATGCAATATTCATGGATACAAGAACGCACTTTGTCAAAAACAAATATGAAAACGAAGCGAATCTTTTTGCTATGAATTTACTTATAAGCGATGAAGATATAGAAGAACATCTTGAATATACAACTTCTCAGCTATCACGTCTTTTCGGATATGAAAAAAGTTTGATAGAATTGAGACTAAAAAATTTTAATTGATATAACCGCTACGGCGTTTATATATAAAGGGTTGGTTACCCTTAGATGTGAGCTAAAGAGAAAGGAAGTGAGAATTTGTATTGAACATAAATGAATACATCGTAAAACGAGTAGACGACCAAATAAACTGGTATGACAAAAAATCTCAAGAAGCACAAAAATGGTATAAGCTTCTGCAAATCATAGAAATTATACTTGCTTCACTTATACCATTATTATCCGGATATACATCTTCTTGTAAAAAACTATCCATTATTATAGGATTATTTGGAGCAATTATTGCAATAATTGAATCTGTATCAAAGCTTTACAAATTTCATGAAAATTGGATACAATACCGGTCTACCTGTGAAATGCTTCGATATCAAAAGCATTTATATATAACCGGATCTGCACCTTACAATAAAGAAGATGAAACTATTGAAAATATTTTTATTCGTAATATCGAAAATATCATATCATCGGAAAATAATCAGTGGAAAAATATAAATACTATGAAAGAAGAATCAAATGACACTCCACCCACTAATTAATTCTTTGATATGTTTTTTCAAAAATATCCGGCTTGCAAGGGTATTGTTCCCCTTCTACACCTGTTATAATCCAGTCTCCTGGAGATGCTTTCATATCACCTTCAAGAGTATGAATCACCATTTCCTTATCAGTCTGATAAGCCTCGATGATTACAGGTCGTTTTATAAATTTTTTTTTAACTTTATTCACAGTATCACCTCACATAGAAAGGATTGATTTATATGCCAAATTTATATGATTATCGTTTATTTATTAGTCACGCATGGAAATACGGAGAAAACTATAACCGATTAATTGATTTACTAGATAATGCATCTTATTTCTCCTATTTTAATTATTCAGCACCAACCCAAAAGCCATTGTTCCCACCAGGAACTCCAAAAACCAATTTAGAAATACAAGAGCTAATTACAGCAAAAATACGACCATCTCAAATTACAATCGTGATTTCCGGAATGTATGCTGCATATAGCGATTGGATGCAGTATGAAATCAGTGAATCTGTTCGAATGGGAAAACCTATTTTAGGTATTTACCCTTGGGGACAAGATCGTGCACCTATAGCAGTAACTAACGCGGCAGATGAAATGGTTCGATGGAATACATCTTCCATAGTTAATGCAGTTCGAAAATTAGTACCTTAAATACATATTGTTGACTGTCAACTTTAATATATCACAAGAATATATATATTTCAATAAAGCTATCTAAGGTTCTCCACGGCATGTAGAGAAACAACAAAACAATATTTTTACCTAGATAACTAAAAACCGCCCGGCACGCCAATACCGAACGGTCAACATACACCCGAAGATGTACATCCATATTGCAAATTATATTGTATCATCTTCGGAACAGTTTAACAATCAGAACATGTATTCTGTTTGTTGGCTGTTATTTTTATACCCAAAATCACGAAAGGAGATGATAATATGCCAAGACGTAAAAAATATCCAAAGCTTCCTAACGGATACGGACAGATTCGCTATCTAGGAAAGAACCGCCGCAATCCATACGGAGTTTATCCTCCTGCTACGGAAGAGTATCCAAACGGACAGATGAAGCCACAGAAAGCACTCTGCTACGTGCCTGACTGGCCAACAGGCTTTGCAGTCCTGACAGCCTATAGAGCTGGCACATACATACAGGGAATGGAAAAGGATTTTGCAGAGATAAACAATGCACAGAACGCTGACAAGTTTATACAAAGTCTGCTCGCAAATTATAATATAATGGAAGGAATCAAAAGCAAGTCAAACGAAAACTTGAGTTTTAAGGAAGTGTTTTATAAATTTTATAAAAGAAAATTCGGCCACGAATTTGCTGAAAAAATTCAGAAGCGTAGCAGTTTGGAATACGCGTTCCGTGCCGGCTTTAAAAACTGCCAATCATTACATGACAGAATTTTTACTGATATCGTATCTGACGATCTGCAAGAAGTGATGGACAATTGCACGCTTAAACACGCCAGCGTCGAACATATACAAAGAGTTTTTCGTAACTTGTACAAATATGCCATTGCAAACGATATTGTAAAGAAAGATTACTCGGCGTTTATCGAAATAACACAAGATGATGATGATGAGCATGGCATACCGTTTTCAAAAGCAGACATAAAAAAATTATGGGACGAAAAGGAAAATGAAATTGCAGAGATGTTGATAATTATGTGTTATTCAGGTTTCAGAATAACAGAGTACAAAACACTGGAAGTAAATTTGAAAGAAAAATATTTCTTAGGTGGAATAAAGACTGATGCCGGAAAGGACCGTATAGTCCCAATTCACTCTGCCATTCTTCCGCTGGTTGTCCGAAGAATGAAAAAGAATAAAAAATTACTCCTAACATCCGATGTGCAGTTCAGGAAAAATATGTACGCTCTTTTAAGTGAACTCGGTATAGCGAAGCATACACCTCACGACTGCCGGCACACCTTTTCAAAATTATGCGAAGATTTTGAGGTGAAAGAAAATGATAGAAAGAGAATGCTCGGGCACGCATTTAAGGATGTGACAAATAAAATTTATGGACACAGAGACATTGAAGATTTACGAACTGAGATTGAAAAAATAGTATCTCCTGATTTGTTGTAAATGTGTTGTAAACCGTTTTATTTTATCCAATTACTAATTGTTATATTTTTCGATATTTCAACACTTAAAAACCCCCGTGGTTGACAGGTTTTCTATGAATTTGCGTCAACCACAAGGATTTTCGATAAACCTATTAATTTTAAATCTATGTAAAATAATTTTACAAAAACAGGTTGGAAAATCAAACGATTTTCCAACCTATCAAACATTTTACCATATATGCATTACATGCTGCATTCCAAGACTTACGATTGTAATTCCAAGCCAACATGACATTCCAAGAAGAATCGGGCGTCCTCCGCTTTTTATTAACTTTACAATGTCTGTGTTGAATCCAATTGCCGCCATCGCCATAATAATAAAGAATTTAGACAAATCTTTAAGCGGCACAAATACTTCTGCCGGTACTCCCACTGCTGTAGCGATTGTCGTAATCACACTCGCTCCGATAAAGAATAAAATAAAGAACGGAAATACCTGTTTCAGGGACACTTTATCTCCTTCTTTCTCCTCTGCTTTTCTCGCCCTTATAAATGCAAGTACAAGTGTAATCGGAATAATTGCTAAAGTTCTCGTCAGCTTTACAGTCACTGCCTTATCAAGTGTCTGGCTTCCCAAATTATAAAGGCTGTCCCATGTAGATGCTGCTGCTGTAACAGAAGATGTATCATTTACCGCCGTTCCCGCAAATACACCGAACGCTTCTCCGGATGTGGTAGAAAAACCAAGTGCACCTCCAAGTGCTGGGAAAATTAATGCCGCCAAGATATTAAAGAGAAAGATAACGGAAATCGCCTGCGCCACTTCTTCTTCATCTGCATCAATGACAGGTGCCGTGGCTGCAATCGCAGAACCTCCACAGATGGAAGAGCCAACTCCAACCAATGTTGAAATCTTCGCTGGTATGCGAAGTACACGGTGAAGTACATATGCAATCACCAATGATACCGTAATCGTACAGATAATAATCGGCAAAGACTGTTTTCCGGTCTCCATCACAACTTTTAGATTCATTCCAAATCCTAACAGCACAACTGCATACTGCAAAATCTTTTTCGATGTATACTTAACTCCTGGTGCAAAGGATTCTTTCTTTTTTACAAGCGGAGCAAAAGTCATCCCTCCAAGAATCGCAAATACAGGACCTCCTATAATCGGAAATTGTTTTCCAAGCAGACTTGCTGGTACTGCCAATAACAGGCACAATAAAAGTCCTTTCCAGTTTTGTCTAATTAAATTCATACTAACCTCCCTCTACATTGATGCCCGAATTGCTGCTATCGTTCCATCTGAAACTGCTGTTGCCACCTGACGCACCTGTTTTTCACAAATATCTCCTGCTGCATATACCCCATCTATCTTTGTTTCCTGATTCTCATTGACTGGAATAAATCCGTTATGCAACTGTAGTTCAGTATACAATTCTGTATTTGGTATCGTTCCTGCATAGACAAATATTCCGCATCCCGGATCAGAAATTGTCTCAATGCTCCCAGTTTTCTCATCTGAAATTTCCAGAGATTCTACTTGCTCTACCCCGTATACTGCATGCAGCCTCGATCCAAGACGCAACTCAATATTTGAAGTATTTGAAACTTTTTCCTTGAATTCCGCAATACATCCTAATGTCTCTTCAAAATGAATAATTGTGACCTGTTCTGCATACTTTGCCAGATACAATGCTTCTTTTACAGCTCCATCTGCCCCTCCAACTACATAAATATGCTTTCCTTCATAGCTTTTCCCATCTTTTGCCGCATTGAGGCCCACCCCTTTTCCTGATAATTCTAATTCTCCTCGGATTCCAAGTTTTCTAGGTGTCATTCCATTAGCTATAATTACTTTTTTTGTCCTATAAACTGCATCTCCCGTATAAATTTTTTTAATGTTATTGCTCAATTCTACTTGCTTTACCGTCTCATATATAATTTCCACCCCTGCATTTTCTGCCTGCTGTTTCATACGTTCTGCTAATGTTACTCCTGTCTCACCTTCTATAACTCCTGCATAATGTGTAACCGTTGATACTTTACCAATCAATCCACCCACTACATTTTTTTCAATCAATAATGTCTTTTTGCCTCTGCTCACCGCATAGATTCCAGCACTAATTCCTGCTGGTCCCGCTCCGATAATAATAATGTCATACATAGCTACTCCTCCTTATTCCCTGTCTTTCTCTATGTTTTACAACTACACTATATACAATTATCACCATTTTGTAAAATTATATATATTGATATAACCATAAATATTTGTTATGATTATAAAAACTATTACCACATTAAAAGGAGAAGCCATGCTTGATTTTCGAATGGAAACATTTTTAAAGGTCTGTGAATATATGAATTTTACGCATGCCGCTCATGATTTGAATCTGACTCAGCCTGCTGTTTCACAACACATCAAATATCTGGAAAAAGAATATGATGCACCATTGTTCGCGCGTGATAAGAAAAAACTAACACTGACTCCTGCGGGTGAAATTCTTCGCTCTGCTTTGGAGACGATGCGAAATGATGAGAACACTATGAAGATACGCATGAAAGAAAGTCTCTGTGAAAAAAAGATCCTGACTTTTGGTGTCACAATGACAATTGGCGAATATGCCATAGTACCTTCCCTTTCTGCATTCATTAAAAAGCACCCCGACACCGATATTCACGTTCGTTACGCCAATACGCAGACGCTGCTCTCTTTTTTATACGAGGGAAGCATTGATTTCGCCATTGTGGAAGGGTATTTTAAATCCGATAATTACGAGACCCGTATTTTTAAGACAGAAGAATATATTGCTGTGGCTTCCAAAAACCATGTGTTTCAAAAACCTGTTCACTGTCTGAAAGACTTAACCTCTGAATGTCTTTTGATTCGGGAGCACGGCTCCGGCACAAGAGCAATCCTGACGAAAACACTTGCGCTCAAAAATATGTCGATTCAGAATTTCCCTCATATTGTGGAAATTGAAAATATCCACGCTATCGTGAGCCTGCTTTGTCAGGACTGCGGCATCTCATTCCTGTACAAATCAGCTGTTGAACAGGAAATAAACGATGGTCGCCTGAGACAAATTCCACTCTCTGACTTTATGGTCATGCATGATTTTACATTTCTTTGGAATAAAGACAGTGTGTTTTCACAGGAATATGAAGTAATCTTTAATGAATTACAATCTTCTATCCTTCCATAATATCAAAAAAGGACTGCTTTTTGCAGCCCTTTCTTCTATAATCCAAATTGAATCTGATTCTCCTCAAGCTCTTCCTGTCTTTCCTCTTCTCGCCCGTTCTTCTGCTGCCTGAGGCATTCTAAAATAGCTTCGTTCAAAGACAGCATCTTTTCATCCAACGCAGATACCATCTCCGCACATTCTCTTAAGTCTCTGCTGATGTAAGCCGGTGCTTTTCCCTCAAACTTATAGTAAATCTTATGCTCTAAACTAGCCCAAAAATCCATTGCAATCGTACGTATCTGAATCTCAACTTTCGTATTCACAACACTATCTGACAGAAAAATCGGAACTGCCACAAGCATATGATAACTTTTATATCCGCTTTCCTTTGGATTTTTAATATAGTCCTTAATAGAAAGCACTTTCAAATCACTTTGATTCCCGATCATCTCCGCAAGTCTGTAAATATCAGAAGTAAACGAACAGATCAATCTCACTCCTGCAATATCATTCACATATTTTACCATGTTCTCAATCGTTGCCTCATATCCGTATCTTTTCAGCTTTTTGACGATACTCTCCGCCGTTTTGATTCTTGTCTTTATATGCTCGATTGGATTATACTGATGCACATGCTGAAATTCATCATTCAAAATCTCTAATTTGGTGCCCACTTCTTTCAATGCCGAATTATACAAAAACATAACTGTTTTCCAACTGTCGACATCTTCATAACTTTTAATTGCATCTAACATCAAGTTCTTCTCCCCTATCTTACTCGAAGAGTAATTATTACTACAATAGTATACCATAATCCAAAGAGACTGTCATAAACTTCATGCTTTTTTTAGAAAGTTTCTCCTCATCGGCCCTTATAATTCTAATTTCATATCGCCATACTGAATCCATTTTTTCTTTCTCATAAATTCTGAAATGAGCAGTGTCACAATCGCCGGAAGGGCAATCTGTATCACGATAATTTTTATAAGTACGATCATCGGCGGCTCCACTGCCGTCATCGTCTGCCATGTCATAATCTGTCCGACAAGTCCTGCTGTTCCCATTCCAGAGCCGGTCGCATTGCTTGTCATGTGCAGAATCATCGTTCCGACAGGTCCTAAGATAGCACTTGATAAAATTGCAGGAACCCAGATAATTGGCTTTCTCACAATATTTGGCACCTGAAGCATCGATGTTCCGATTCCTTGTGCTAATAGTCCCCCGATTTTATTTTCTCGATAGCTTGCAACTGCAAATCCAACCATATTACAGCAGCATCCAATTGTTGCAGCTCCTGCCGCAAGACCGGAAAGATTCAAAATAACCCCAAGTGCCGCGGAACTAATCGGAAGTGTCAGAATCATTCCCATCAAAACCGAGACAATAATTCCCATCAAAAACGGCTGCTGCTCTGTTCCCCAATTAATCAATGCTCCAAGCGCTGTCATAAATTCAGAAATCGGAGGTCCAACTAAAAGACCTACTGCCGATCCGGCTGTAATCGTTACAATCGGAGTAACCAAAATATCCACCTTTGTTTTTCCTGAGACAAGATGTCCGAATTCAATCCCTACGTAAGCCGCAAGAAATGCTCCCAACGGTTCTCCCGGTCCTGCAAATACCATGGCACCATCTACAAGAACACTTCCCGCGAGCAGTTTTGCCGCAAATGCGCCCACCATTCCGGCAGTCGCTGCTGACAGCACAACAAGCGGACTTTCCTTAAATCGATAGGCAACACCTACACCAATTCCTGCCCCCGTAAATGTGGCTGCCATCTTTCCAAGTACAAAAATCATATTCCCGACATTCCCGCCAATCAAACTTCCAATCTGCTGAATAATTGTGCCGACGATCAATGTTGCAAAAAGTCCCTGCGCCATTCCTGTTAATCCATCAATAAAAATACGATCTAATAATTTCTTTAATTTTTCCATTCTACGCTCCCATTACATTTTATTTTACATGTGTCTTGTCACTAGCAGAGTCTACCATATCTGCCTATAAAAAGTCAAGCATGTCTATATTGAAAATCAATTGCAAAGTATTGTATAATGATGCATACGAACAAATATAGAAAGGATGACAACCATGTTTCGTTTATGGGGAAAAATATTTAAAGATAATCGAATGTTAAAAGATACTGTCATTTGTGATGATACAGACGATACAAGAACACATAAAATTTTCCACGCGCTGGATGAGGTTTGTTACCAGTTTGATTTAAGCAAACCGATTTGGCTGGATTCTACGATTGCCGAATTCAAAAAACATGACAAAGCACGCTTTTATCAGGACAATTTCGTAGACTCTATTGATTTTGACTATCTGGAAATTCATATCATTGAAGAGTAACAAATGAGGGATGTGAGCTTCTCAAAAGCCACATCCCCAATTATCATTTTTCAAATTGCTATTCATTTCGAATTGCTGCAAGCGGACTTAATTTCATTGCTCGTCGTGCCGGGAAGTATCCTGCCGCCATTCCCACAAGAATCGCAAATGCAAGTGAAATCAGCACAAGCCAAGGTGGAATATAAGAAATTACATCTGTCATGCCCATCTCGGCTCCCATGCTTCCAACCACTTTATTGACCACGAATGACATCATAAGACTTAAGATATTTCCGATCACGCCCCCGATCAGTCCGATAAATCCGGCTTCCAGCAGAAACATCTGCCGAATATTTTTCAGACTGCAGCCTAACACTTTAATGACACCGATTTCTTTCGTTCTCTCATAAATCGACATCATCATCGTGTTTGCAATACCAATCGCTGCAACAAGAAGCGATACCGCACCGATTCCTCCCAGAACCGCCTGTATCATTGCAAACTGTTTCTGCATACTTTCCAGATACTCTGCATTGCTGTATGTCTGAAATCCCAGTGTCCTGATTTCATTTGAAACAGATTCTACATTGTCAAGATTATCCACTTTCACCTGCGCTGAGCTATACGTAAAATAACTGTAAGGTTTTCCGCTGCTTGTGGACGGTTGACCAGGAATCACTCTTCCCCGAAATTCTTTTTTCAAAATGGTCTTCAGTGTCTCGATGTCGCAAAAGGTTGAATACGAATATGCATTGTATTCATCAACAGTTCCTTCCACGACACCGGACGCTTTTACAACATATTTTTTTGCTGTCTTTGGTGTCTTTGTTGCTGTCTCTCCTCCATTTTCCACGTTACCAAAACCACTTCCCGACTGGCTCTGGTAATAGGCATCTGTATCCAGGATCAAAAACAGAGAATCCTTTGCGAAATCAATATCCGGAAGTTCTCCGGTATCCCAATAACCACTGCCTCCTGATTTATTGCTGAAATTCGTGATTACCATGTTCCCCATCACCAGATCTAATGAGCTTCCATTTTCAGCCGGCAATTTTCCGCCCTCTTTCAATGGAATATTCATTTTTTCCAGTGCCTCATGGGACATTCCCTGCACCGTCAAAAATCCTTCATAATTGCCTTTTAACGCAATTGCCGATACCTCTAAAACAGGACTTACAAATTCTACATTTTCTAATTTTTTCAATTTTTCAATCACATCATCTGTGATATATTCTTTCGATTCCTCTCCGGAATCTACCATCATGCCACCCTGCCTGTCTTTTCCTGTCACCTGAATGGTCGTCAAACCACCAGATTTTTCTATTTCTTTATAGGTAGACTGCTGAAGACCAAGTCCGAGAGAAATCATAACAACAATGGAAGCTGTCCCAATCACAACCCCTAGAACGGTTAAAAAGGTTCGAAGCTTTCTGCGTTTCAGATTTCCACTACTCATTCTCAGTAAGTCTATTAAGCTCATCCTCTAAAATTTCCTCCTCTTCTGCTCTTCTTTTTTTCTCTTTTTTCTTCTTCACAATTACAACGACAACAATCACTCCGATGATAATTACTCCGACAATCACCGGAATAATCGGGAACGCTTTTTCTTGCTCAACCATTTCACTTTCATTCATCATGTCATCTGTCATCGGTGCTGTCACTAAAAGTGTCAGTTCTTTTTCAGTTGTAAATACTGCTCCCGACTCATCTTCATAAGTAACAATCATCTTAACTTTACCATCACCTGTTGTCTCTGACTCTCCGGTTATCATACCATCAATTGAAGCTGTCGCTCCGGATTCTACATTTCCGACAAAAATCTCTTTAGATTTGATTCCTTCACCCTCAAATTTTGCTTTTACGTTATACAATTTAATTCTTCCCATGTTATACAGACTGCACATGACATTAACTTCGCTTCCAACTTCCACAGTCTCTCCACTCAGCTCAAATTCACTGAATTCAAATCTCGCATCCTGTTTAACCGGAACTGAGATACTTGATGTACTTTCAAATTGTGTTCCACTTCCGTCTTCATACTTCATAGACATCTCGACACTATATGGTTTCTGTACCAGATCTGATTTTGCATTCATATCAATCGAAATGTCTTTTGTCCCATTTGCTCCGATTCCATCCAGATATACAGTGCTAGAGCCGGACGCCGGAAGGAACGCCGGAGATGCAGTGTTTGCATCCTGTCCTTCTGTCGGTGCGTTAAAGTCAAACAGCATATTTTTTACCGCTGTTGTCTTGGATGTATTTTTCAAATGTACAATCAGTTTAAAATTGCTTCCCGCCTTTACTTCTGCCGGATCTGTTGAAAATCCTGTGACAATTACTCTCGGAACAGATGTCGATGTCGTTGCTGATCCGCCACCTGCACTATCTCCTCCAGTATACATCATCGGTTCACTGTTGTAGACACCTGTATCCCCCGAAGGTTGCTGCGGTTGTGGATCTTTCTGTGTGTTTTCTTCTGGATTTTCCTGTGGCCTCTCTTCCGGCTTAGCTGTCATTTTTACAAATACACTCTGCTCAAATGCATTTTCCAATCCATCGTAACTAACATCGAATTTCACATTATAATATTTTGATGCCACATCTTCCCTTGCTTTCACATCATATGTGAGCTCATAAGATTTTCCCGCTTCGATCTTATCCACTTTCTGCTCATAGGATACATTTTCAATTTCAAACGGCCACTTCTCAATATTTGCCTTCACCTGCGGAGTTACTACTACATTTTCAATTGCTGTATCTGTACCGTTTGTAATCGTAAGCTTTAACTCTTTCTCCTGTCCATACTGATAAGCCGGTGTCGCAGTTCCACTCGCCTTTACGGTCACTTTTCCCGCTGCGTGCAGTGGCATCACCATCCCTGCCACCAGAATCATACTCATGGCAACCATCATTATTTTCTTAATCTTTCTCATCTTCTTTCTCCTCTCCCTTTGTACGGTTGTCTTCTATCTTTACAATCTCTCCATCAATAATATGGAAAATCCGATCGGCATACGAAGCCAGATGATTGTCATGTGTAACCATAACAAGCGTCTTTTTCTGCTCCCTTACCACCTTCTGCATCAATTCCATCACCTCTTTGGATGTATGCGAATCCAGATTTCCTGTCGGCTCATCCGCAAATATAATCTTCGGATCAACAACCAGTGCTCTTGCAACCCCTACTCGCTGCTGCTGCCCTCCCGACATCTGATTCGGCAAATGCTTTTTATGCTTTTTTAAATTGACCAGATCCAGCATCTTATCTGCTTTTTTTAGTCGGCTTTCTTTTTTCTCTCCGCGAAAGCTCAAGGGCAATGCCACATTTTCCACCGCATTCATCGTCCCAATCAGATGAAAAGACTGAAAAATAAATCCAACATGATCACGTCTAAAGCTGACAAGCTGATCTTCCTTCAACTTCTCCATGTGCTCGCCGTTAATGATCACTTCTCCTTTTGTCGGTTTTTCCAGTCCGGCAAGCATATTTAACAACGTTGATTTCCCTGATCCCGAAGTCCCTACAATCGCACAGAACTCTCCTTCGTTGATTGAAAAATTCACTCCATTCAAAGCATGCACAACACTGTCCCCGACACGATAGAGCTTAAACAAATTCTTCACTTCTATAATTTTCCCCACAGATACTCTCCTTCCTGTTTTTTTCTTAATTTTACTATACCAAAGGATTTTCTGAATATTATATAGGAAATCTTAAGTTTTCCTTAACCTATAAAATAAGTGCTTTTAAGCAAGAAAAAAGAGCCTCTAAAAGCTCTTTTCTCTTGACTTTATTTTTCTTCTCTTCGTTTCCAAACGTTCACACTTACCAACGCACTTCCTGCCGCAGCAGTCAACAGCCACATCAATGGAGTAGCATCTCCTGTTTTTGGTGAAGGACCTGTTGGAGTCGTTTTCTCTTCCGATACCGATTCTTTCTCTGGTTGTGGTACCGCTGCCTGTATTTTTTCCAAGCCTTGTAATGCACTGTCAAGCTGTTTTGTCGCTGCATCAATCTCATCTTGAACTGCAAATTCATCTGCTAATACCGTCTTTGCGTTTTCCAGTTCTTGTTCTAATGTCGCATAACTGGCTTCTGTATACATATCTTTCTGAACAGCTTCCGCTTTGGCAATCAACGCCTCCAACGCTTCTGTTGAAACTTCATCCATCACACGTGCAACTGTGTAATTTGGCATTATATTCTCTGTCAATACAGATGGTACAAACATTTCTGTTGATCCACTTTCTTTGAACGCTTTTAATTCTGTCAAAATACTTTTTGCACTGTTAAATGCATCCTGTGCAATTACTTTTCCAATCTCTGTTGCTTTTTCCTGTGCAAGTTCCGGTGATTTTTCATATAACTTCTGCATATCCACATCAACTTGTTTTTGCTGTTCAATCAATTCTGCCTGATACGCATCCCAGTATTTTCGAATATTTGTCCCATACAATTCTCGATTGTCATCTGCCAGATCATTCAAGTCATTGAACACCCAAAACATAGAATCTTCTACAGATGTCAGCTCATCATTGTGGTATCCATCCCATGTCTCTGTCAGCATTGCTCCATAATACGGAAGATATAAAGAAAACTCTGCTCTTGACATCGCAAGCCATTCTACTCCTGACATTCCCTGATACATCCCGTCACGCATCTCCAAAATATGGCATTCTGCCTGATTCTTATTGCCGATTGCATAGATTGACTCATTTACATTGGAATCCATCTTTGTTCCTTCTCCTCTGTATGCCAGAAACTTCATGATATCCTGTGTAGAAAATTTTTTATCTGGCGTAAACAACAAATCATACGGACCATAAACTCCATCCTCTGAAGGCTCAATACTTAAACCCTCTCCTTTTTCATGGTTCAAGTAATATGTCCCTTGCCACAAACGTGTCAGCTGACCTTTTCCCGGGTTTTCTGCACCATATGTCTGTGTGACATGAATCATTCCATCTTCCGTCTTTAAAAATCCATTTTCTTCCGCTAATGATACCAATCCTTCAGATGCAATCACATTTTCTGTATCTGTCACATCAACCGTTCCAAGAAGCATCATATTCGGAATTGCCGCAACCTGATCTTCCGGCAGCTTAATGGCTGCATATTGATGACCGGAAACAATTTCCATGTACCACGCTTCATTTGGATCACTGATCATAATCGTGTTACATTCCCCCGAACCGTATTTTTCCACAATCTCTCCTAACAATTCCACTCCGTCTCTTGCTGTTTTGGCCTGCCCAAGTAGAATCGATCCCATCGATAATTCACAGATACCGGTATCTACCAATGGATCTGCCGCTTTTGCCTTATCATTATAATAGGTAGATACAGTGGCTGTCATAGCAACCTCATTTTCATTGATTCCTACCTCTGCATAAGGCTCTTCTCCTTCTCCAAACAGTGGTGAATCTTTTGCAAGTGTATATTGATATGTGTGTTCTGGATATGGCATTGAAAATCCATATGCATCTTCAAAAATTGCTCCTGGTTCATGGTCTTCTGCCGGATGCACCGTAAATATTTTTGTATGTCCCGCTCCGATATCCTCTGATCTTCCAATATAGGATGAGCCATTCTCTGAAACTTCTTTCCCTACATATACTCCCATACAGGCAAATGCCTGCATAGAACTCCCCATGGCCATTGTGCCTGCCAAAACCAGTGCTGCTATTTGTTTCTTCTTTATCATTTTCCCCATTCCCTTCATTTCCTTTTTTGTATAACTATACATTTTATTCTTATATTATACATCCTATTTTTTATTTTTCAAGCACTTTTTTGTATTTTATACACTTTGAATGTTTTTTTATTCACATCATATTCTGTTTTATGCACTTTTTATGTGCTCAAACTTCTTTACTTTTCCTAAAAAGTATGTTATTTTGAAGAAACAACTTTTCTCGCTGCATTTCATCTTTTTCGCAGCAAAATCTCTTAAGCCTAAAGGCTTCTTTATTTCCAGCTTCCACTCAGAAGCATTGATCCAACAACACACATGAGATAATCAAGGAGGTTTATCTATGACAAACAGATTAAAACAATATTTTCCCATGCTCCGTACACGTACAGAAATTATGGAAATCATTATCAAAGATGAAACATTAAAAACTTTATTTGACAGTTGGGAAACCGAATTTCAAGAAGAATTTCTGAATATCTGTACAGGTATATCCGGAGTCAAAGTATTATACGATTTTATGATTAAAGAAATACTGAATCCAGAGGCAGTGCCGGAACGAATTGGAGAACTACTGTCTTTACTGCTAAACCAGAAAGTAAAAGTACTAACCGTACTGCCAAATGATACTACCCGCATCGCTGATGAAACATCTCTTATTATCACCGATATCGTTGTAGAACTAGAAGACGGCAGTATCGCAAACATTGAAATACAAAAAATCGGGTATCAGTTCCCCGGTGAACGATGTGCCTGCTATTCCTCAGACTTGCTTCTACGTCAATATAAAAGAATAAAAGGAATGAAGAAAAGAAAATTTACATATAAAAGTATCAAAAACGTCTACACCATTGTCTTCTTTGAAAAAAGTCCAAAAACATTTCATAAATTTCCTCAAAATTATCTTCATTTTTTTGAACAAAAATCTAATACTGGATTGCAGATAGAATTGTTACAAAAATATATTTTTATTCCTCTTGACATCTTTAAAGAAAATCAGCAAAATAAAGATATCAAAAGCAAATTAGATGCATGGCTTGTATTTTTAAGTATGGATAATCCCGAAATGATTGTAAAACTTATCGAAACATATCCTGAATTCAAGCCAATGTACGAACAAATCTACGATATCTGTAGAAATATTGAGGAGGTCATGGAGATGTTTTCTAAAGAATTACGAGAATTAGACAGAAATACTGTCTTATATATGATTGATGAAATGCAAGATGAGCTAGACCAAAAGAAAATACAATTGCAAGATACAGAATCCAAATTAAATGATGCACACACTCAACTAAACAGTACGCAGGATAAACTGCACTCCACACAGGATGAACTACAATCCACACAGGATGAACTACAATCCACACAGGATGAACTACAATCCACACAGGATGAACTGCAAAAAGCTCTTTTAAAAATTGCAGAATTAGAGCACCAACATACTTAAAAAAAGTGTGCTGAGCACACTCTCAGCTCCCCTGCCCCTCATTCTTGAGGGGGAGGGTTTTCCTTTGTTTCTATTTGTTGTAAAATATTTACATGAGTAATATTTTACAAACGATCTTTCTTGATCATTATGAACACTTAATTTACGAACTTCATCCAAGGACTTCCGTCATTGAAAATGTCAACAAAATGATTCATTGTGGTGACCCTTCTTTTGGTGGCGCTTTTTTTGCTTGTCCAGACTGTGGGGAATTGAAGTTTGTTCCTTTTCGATGTAAATCTAGATTCTGCCCTACTTGCGGTAACAAATATAATCTGCAACGCTCTTTTCATATGTCCTGTAAGCTCATTCGCTGTGTCCATCGTCACTGTGTGTTTACTATTCCTAAAGAACTTCGCACTTTCTTTCTCAATGACCGTTCTCTCCTCAATTGTCTCTTTCATTCCGTTCGAGATGTTGTTCTTCGCACGTTTTATAAGCAAAACAAATCTGAAAACTTTACTCCTGGTTTCATTTGTGTTCTTCATACCTTCGGCAGGGACTTAAAATGGAATCCTCACATTCATGCTCTTATTTCTGAAGGTGGCGCTGGAAACTCTATCGTTTGGCGCCCTATGAAGCATTTCGATTATACCTTCCTGAGAAACGCATTCCGCAAAGTTCTTCTTGAACGGCTTACTAATTCCATTGGTAAGTCTTTCATTCCTGTTAAAAATAAAATTTATAAAGACCATGCCGATGGCTTTTATGTCAGAGCCAAACCGAATCTCTGCACTCCTGATGTTACAATCAAATATATCAGCAGATATCTCGGAAGACCTGTCATAGCAACTTCTCGCATTGATCACTATGATGGTGAGTCTGTTACTTTCCATTACACAAGACATGAAGATAACAAAACTGTTTCCGAATGTATTCCTGCTTTAGACTTTATAAAAAGACTCATTGTTCATATCCCGGAAAAACATTTTAAAATGCTTCGTTATTACGGCATCTATGCCAAACATCACAAGCAAGAACAGAAACTTTATAAATGTATCTCTTCCGAGAAAAAACGTTTTATCTTACGACATATGAACTGGCAAAATCTTATTTTTTTAACCTTTGGATACGACCCTCTCAAGTGTCCAAAGTGTGGTTCTTCTATGTTGGTGTTGGAAGTTTATCACAAAAAAACTGTACTATTTGAACAATATCGAAAGGCTATGGGATATGGATGAATCCATAAATCTCATTCTTTCTAAAATCGTCAGATAGTGCAGTCACACCAAAAACAAAAAACTTCATAATCAACGTTGTGGCGAATACAACCTTTCGCTCTTTTGTTATGCTATTTTTTATTTCTTATACATTATACACTATTTCTGACAAAATGAGAAGTTTACTATAAGGTAAAAAAGCAGGTAGCCCCTACCTGCTTTTCTACTCTTATCCCATCTGTTCCAATACTTCTTCTGCAATATTTCTTGCATGATCTGAAATACGCTCCAGGCAAATAATCGTATCTAAGAATACAACTCCCGCCTCTGTATTGCACAGATTGTTTGTCAAACGTTTGATATGTTTTGAGCGAAGCTTAATCTCCAGATCATCTGCCTTCGTCTCTTTCTCAATTACCTTTAACGCCTTATCTCGACTTCCTTCCACAAATGCTTCCAATGCATAGCGGTAGCTGTCCGCACAAACTTCTATCATCTCTTTGATTTCTTCTTTTCCTGTCTCAGAGAACGACAATTTCTTTTCTTTTAACGTCTCTGCAAATTCTGAGATATTTTCACAGTAATCACTGACACGTTCAATATCAGAAACAATTTGGAGTAAGTGTGCCACTTGCTGATGTTCCTTTTCCCCAACTTGAAGTCCGGTAATCTTGATTGCATAATCTGTGATTCCCGCAGTCAGTTTATCCACTTTGGATTCATCTTCTTTCAATGTATGAATATCTTCTTCACTCAGTGTAAAAAGAACACGTTTTGCCGCATCTAAAGTATCATTCACGATTTCTCCCATGCGTGCCACTTCACCGACTGTAGCTTGAAGTGCAAGAGAAGGTGTCTGTAACATTCTATCATCAAGTGAAACAACACTGTCATCTCTTTCATCATCTTTCACACCACTGATTTTCTTAGCAAGTTTGATAATCAGATTAGATACCGGGAACAGCATTACGGTTGTTGCAATATTAAAAATCGTGTGTACTGTACTGATCTCTGTCTGTGTAATCTGACCGTGTCCCCAAACCGGATTGACCACTTTGAAAAACACAATTGCCACCACACTAAAAATAATCGTTCCGATGATATTAAACAATAAATGCATAAGTGCTGCTGTCTTAGCATTCTTTTTCGCACCCATACTTGACAGCATTGCAGTTACACATGTACCAATGTTCTGTCCCATAATAATATAAATTGCCGCATTAAACGGAACTAAGCCCGCTGCTGCAAGACTCTGCAAAATACCAACAGATGCTGATGAACTCTGGATAATCGCTGTAACAAGTGCTCCCGCTATAATTCCCAATAAAGGATTCTTTCCTAATGTCACGAAAAGATTTACAAATCCTTCTGACTCTTTTAACGGATCAACTGCTCCTGACATTGTAGAAATACCGACAAACAAAAGACCAAATCCTACGATAATACTCGCAATATCCTTTGTGGATCTTCTTTTTCCGGTCAACATAATCACAACACCAATCATAATCGCAATCGGCGCCAGTGTTGTCGGGCTCAAAAATTTTGCCCATTCCACGCTGGAAACAAGCCATCCTGTTACCGTTGTCCCGATATTCGCACCCATGATAACACCCATTGCCTGTGTCAGGTTCATAATTCCTGCATTCACAAAACCTACCACCATGACAGTCGTCGCCGACGAACTTTGAATCACAGCAGTAATAAATGCTCCCAATAGTACTCCTAATAACTTATTTTTTGTCAATGCTTCAAGAAGCGATTTCATCTTATTCCCAGCCGCATTCTCCAAGCCTTGAGCCATAATCTGCATTCCATAGATAAACATCCCAAGCCCACCAAGGAAAGGGATAATAATGCTAGTGTAATTCATAGGTTTCCTCCTTCAAATCCTCTCAATAAACTCACTATTTTTACCATAACATTATCTACGGAAGAAAACAACAAAATTTTACATTTTTTTGACATTCTTTTAACTATTTCTTCATTTTCGGGTCGAAAATGAGCGAAGCGAGGTAACCAAAAATAAGTGCCGCAGAAATTCCAACTGCACTTGCCGTAAATCCTCCCATAAATATACCGATAAATCCTTCTTTCCCGATTGCCTCTTTCACACCCTTAAATAACAAATTGCCAAATCCAAGCAACGGAACACTCGCACCTGCCCCTGCAAATTTTAAAAACGGCTCATAAATATTTAAGAATCCCAATACAGCACCGCCGCACACAAGCAGCACCATCACTCGTCCAGGCATCATTTTTGTCCGATCCAGGAGAATCTGAATCAAGGCACAGATAAGCCCTCCTATCCAAAATGCATTTACATACTCCATATCCTTCTCCTTTTTAACAATGTTCTAACACAATCCCATGCGCGATTCCAGGAACGCTCTCTCCCTCATTAAAACTAACTGTAGACATCAAGGCCCCGGTTGGTACAAATAACACTCTCTTCCATTCCCCGCTTGCAAGCTTTGGAAGAATATACGCAGAAAGCGTAACCGCCGCACAGCCGCACCCACTTCCTCCTGCATGTGTGTCCTGTGTCTTCTGATCAAAAATCATCATCCCACAGTCTGCATGATTGTATTTGATATCTTTCCCCTGCTTTCTTATCAGATCAAAAAGAATGCTTTGTCCCACATATCCAAGGTCTCCTGTAATAATGCGGTCATAGTCGCTCTCCTGTCTTCCAAAATCCTGAAGGTTCTGTATAATCGTATCACAGGCTGCAGGCGCCATACATGCACCCATATTCTGAGAATCCTTCAATCCAAAGTCTACAATCTTACCAACTGTCACACCAGCTACCCTCACATGACTTTTCTGCCTTCCAATTAGAAATGCACCACTCCCTGTCACTGTCCAGTGTGCTGACAACGGTCTTTGACTTGCATACCCAAGCGGAAAACGAAATTCTTTTTCTGCACTTCCAAAATGACTTGATGTCACAGCCAGCATATACTCGCCATATCCCGCTGCCACGCTCATCGCTCCCAATGCGATTGCCTCTCCTGATGTAGAACAGGCTCCATAAAGTCCGAACATCGGAATCTGAAGCGCCTCCACTCCCATGGATGTAGCAATTCCCTGACGCAGTAAATCTCCTCCAAAGAGATATCTGACTTTCTCCAACGCAATATCTGCTTTTCCAACCGCCAAAAGACAGGCCTCTTTCTGCATCGTACTCTCTGCTGCCTCCCAGGTATCTTCTCCAAACAGATTTTCCATCTCCACCATATCAAACAATTTCCCTAAAGGGCCTTCCCCTTCTTTCTTTCCCACAACAGAACCACTGCTGATAATATATGGTGCTTCCTGAAATGCTATACTTTGGCTTCCTTTCGTCATCATAGTACAATCCCCACTTTCATTAAGAAATAGTAAATCAATCCAAGTACCCAGGAAGTCAGTATCCCATATAAGATAACAGGACCTGCTATCGTAAAAATCTTACATCCGATTCCAAATACCTGTCCTTCTTTCTTATATTCAATCGCCGGTGCTGCCACAGAATTGGCAAATCCCGTGATTGGGACAAGCGCTCCTGCACCACCCCACTTTGCAATACTTGGATAGATATTAAAGCCGGTCAGCAATACACTGATGAGCACCAATACTAACGATGTCCATGAACCTGCTATTTCTTCTTTCATTCCTGTATTTTTACAATAATTCAGAATCACCTGCCCAAGCAGACAGATAGTCCCTCCCGTCACAAACGCCTTCGCCATATTGACATAAACATTGTGTACCGGTGTTTTTTCTTTCACATAGGCTGCATACGCCTGTTTACTCATTTTTTTCATTTTTTGTCCTTTCCTACCATCCTTTCAGGAAAAACAGCAATGCTCCGATTCCCTTCCCGATGGCCATGCTTAAAATGATATACGGCACTCCTCTCAACAATTTAACGCGCCGGATAAAAATAGGAAAAATATTTAAAATTTCTGCCAGTGCCATGGACCAGCACCCTACAAAAATGCCGGCACAAAATCCAACCGGACCAATCAGAAACTGTACACCTGGAATACAAATTTGGTAAACATACATAATATTTCCTAATATTCCTCCAAGCGCAATCATTTCTTCGTATAAAATAACATTTGCACCTGTGTGCGTCCTGTCTGCAAAATCAGACACCACTCCCAGACCAATGATAAACGAAAATAGTCCTCCTGCCACCGCAATTCCAGAGCTAAGTCCGATGACTGCGAGAATGACTTGTCTTGCCCACATCCATCTCCTGCTCCTTTCTGGAATAATTTTCAATCAACGTTGTCTGGATATCATTCTCGTACAATCGCATTTCCACCTCCATCGGAGTCGGATCGACCGTAAATTTCTTCCCTCCGAAATGATTGAAAAATGCTAAAATTCCGACAATCAGCCCCACACAATACGTCAATTCCAACACGCTGAACCCTTCTTTTGGCTTTCCCATAAAAAACTCATAAATCTGCGCAAACAGTCGTGAAACATCCACATCGTTATTGAACGCCATAATGGAAAATCCGGCGCCGATAAATGTGACCGCCACAACCCCAACAATCTTTAAGAAATGCCCAATTGGATTTGTCACCTTCTGTTCCTCATACGTAACGATAATATCGGGTACTCCCAAATTTTGAATATCCAGATTTGGATATTCTCTGTGAATACACTCTATAATCTTCAGGATAGATACTACATATCGGTGCTTTCCGGTATCTGGAATTTTTAACAGCAGAATCGTTTTGATTCTAGCAGCAATCTTTTCATTCGTACATTCCAAGGATAAAATGTCCCCGAGTCTCACTTCTCTTTTTTTTACTTCTACATTCTGTTCACTCTTGATATAAACGGTATCCTTCGTCACTGCCATAATTTTTTTATCCCCATCTCAACATTTGAAATCAAAGTTCCTGTATTTGCCGTTCCATTTCCTTTTATTTCATAATAATAATAGAACAGTCCGATTCCAATCGCCGCAAGAACAATACATGTCAAACAGATGCGAATTCTCTTTCTTGCCTTTTCCATTATTTTCACCTTCCCTTCATATGCACTTTATTATGTCATTTTTTCTCAAAACTATGCAAAAAACCGAGTTCGCACTTTTTCTATTACGAACTCGGTCGATTTAAACCTTCTGCCTCAAATTTTTCAAAATCTTTTTTTCCAGTCTCGACACCTGAACCTGAGAAATTCCAAGTGTCTTTCCCACCTGCGACTGTGTCTGATTTGCAAAATAGCGCAAATAGATCAACTGGCGCTCTTCTTTTTCAAGCCCCTCCAAAAGCTGCGCAAGCAGCATCTGATTAAGCACCTTTTCTTCCTGTGCCCCTGTCTCCTCTAATTTATCCATCAGTTGAATTTCATTTCCATCTTTCTGGTAAATCGGTTTATGGAGTGATTCCACTTCACCACTCGACTCCATCGCCATGACAAGCTCTTCTTTTTCTACTTCCATAGTTTCTGCCAGTTCTTCCAAAGTTGGATCTCTTCCAAGCTTTTCCTGTAGCTTTTCTTTTGCAAAATATGCTTTGTATGAAAGTTCTTTCAAAGATCTGCTCACCTTGATCATTCCGTCATCCCGCAAAAAGCGCTTAATCTCTCCGGATATCATCGGCACCGCATAGGTTGAAAACTTGACATCATACGTCATATCAAATTTATCAATTGCTTTCAGAAGACCAATACTTCCAATTTGGAACAAGTCCTCCGGCTCTGCACCTCTTCCATAAAATCGTTTTACAATACACCAGATCAGACCGATATTTTCCTCCACTAATTGTTCTCTCGCTTTTTCATCCCCATCGTGTGATTGTCTGATCAAAGCGATTGTGTGGTCCATAATTTCCTTCCTTTTCCGATTGTTTTTTGCATTTTTACCGTAGTTCCTTCTCCTTGCACCGATTCCACACAAATATGATCCATAAAAGCTTCCATAAACGAAAATCCCATTCCCGACCGATCCATTTCAGGCTTTGTTGTAAATAGCGGCTCCATCGCTTTTTTTACATCCTCAATTCCTTTTCCGTGATCCTCCACTTCTATATAAATGGTCTCCTCTTTGATATTGCATCGTATAAAAATCTTATGTATCTCATTTTCGTATCCGTGAATCACTGCATTTGTAACCGCCTCAGAAATTGCGGTCTTCACATCAGCCACTTCTTCCACCGTCGGATTTAACTGAGTCATAAATGCTGCAACTGCAACTCTTGCAAATCCCTCATTCGCAGACAGACTGTCAAAAATCAGCTCCATTTCATTTGTATTTCTCATATCGTCTCCTCCTCATACATCTGAATTATTTTTGTCACGCCGGACATCGTTAAAATCTTTTTCATTCTTTCATTTGCATGGACTGCCCATACTTCTCCCCCCAGCAGATACACTAGTTTGTATCTTCCCATAATCACTCCTATTCCTGAACTGTCCATGAAATTTGTCTCCTGAAAATCAAAAATGACACACTTAATGTGATTTTCTTCGATCAGTTTATCCGATCCCTTTCGAATCTCTTCTGCATTATGATGATCCAACTCACCCGGCAGAAAAATTGTAAGACAATTTTCTTCCACCTGATACTTCATATTTCTTTCCCTCCTGTTTTAAAAGTCACATCTGTCCTTTTTTTACACAAAAAGGATATGTAACCAAATTTGTTACATATCCTTTCTCTTTTGTATCTCTATTGCTGGCTATTGTTATCACCATCATCATTCGTTCCGTTCAATGCTTCTGTCGCCTTTTGTGCAACGTCGCTGTCCGGGAATAATTCAATCACACGGTTATATTTCTCTGTCGCTTTTTCCGTATCTCCATTTCCCGCATAGGAATCTGCAAGCAGCAAGAGCGCCTTTCCGTCTTCATAGGATTCATTCATCTTCATAACTTTTTCCAGCGATTCAATCGCTGTTCCATAATTTTCCACTCGATAACTCTGTCTTGCGGAACGGTAAAGTTTATCACATTGTTTCGGGAATATTTCACTTGTCATCTCATCATACTGTGCTTTTCCGACTTCTCCTAACGAATCCGTGGAAAGTGCAAGCAGCTCATCGATCAAATTTGTCGTACTGTAATTATTCTGATTATAATGATCGATCACATCGATTAATGCCTCGTAACTGCTCTGTGTATTGGCCGCTTTCTGTTTTTCGGCTTCCAGTTCTTTTTCTTTTGCCTGATAATCTTCCACCTGTTTTTGTAGTGCACTGATCTCACTTTCTTTAGCTGCAATCTGATCACTGTATGCAACCACATCTTTATTCGTCTTCGTCGATTTGCTGTGATTGATTGCGGGAACAATCAGAAACCATACAATCGCCGCTCCCATCAAAATTCCAATCACAATATTCATAATCGTAATTGTAGCTGCATTATCTTTTAAAGATGCCGACACCGGCTGTATAATCGTTTCATTTCCTAGATTGTATGTGACTGTCTGATCTTTTTCCTCTTTCGCCTTCGCCGTTTTCTTATTGTGCAGCTTTGTAAGCTCATGCATATACCGGATTGTAATCTCGTTTGTAGCATCTAATTTATGTGCTCTTCTCAGAACTTGTCTTGCTTTTGCGTACTGTTCTGTCTTCAGATACAAAAGCGCAAGAAGCTGGTACGCTTTTAAAAATGTCGGATGCGATGCAACTACCTTTTTCAGTTGAATCACCGCAAGATCCTCTCCATCCTGCTGACAATATGTAAGACACTGGTTATACTTCTTGATCGCCTGGTTCATTACTTCTAACTCACTCGGTGTCTCCTGAACCTTTTTGATATAATAGTCCGCGATATTCTCATGAGATTTAATATTCTTGCTGATAATCCATTCTACAAGTGCTTCGGCAACTTCTCCCTGCCCAAAATACACAAGTCCCAAAAGATTTCGTGCTGCAATATTATCTCTGTTAAATTGCAAACTTTTCTTCAAAGATGTAACCGCTCCGGATAAATCTCTTATATTTGCCCTGCGAAGTCCATCATTATACCACTGATTTGATTGATATAGAAACTTTTTTGTATACTCCACTGAATTTCACCCTTATCCTCTACTTATTCTGTTTCATCATTTCACGTAAAATATCTGTCATATCTGTCATATCTTCCTGATAGACTGCCTCCTCGATATCTTCCACTTCCAGACTTGGTTTGAATTTTTTTAGTTCTTCTTCAAAATTAAGCATGCTTTTTTCCTCCCACTATTAATTCTTTGAGCATCCCGACCAGATACAATGACCCAAGGCAATACACCCTGTCATTCTCCCCTTTTTCTTTCAGCGCCATGCAAAACGCCTTTTCGAGATTCTCCTCTTCTATAATCTTTTTATCTGTATATTTCCGAAAAACACCGGCAAGCTCCTCTGTGCTCACCCCGCGTTCATTCTCAATCTGAGTCAAAATATACTCTTTGGCATCTATTGTTTCACAAAGCATTCGTATCATCGTTTCATATTCTTTTTCTTTTACCGCTGAGAACAAAATAATTTTTTCAAAATTATTTTCCTGTTGTGCGTTCACACTCTCCACAAATACTTCGACTGCACCAGGGTTATGCGCTCCATCTAAGATGACCCCAGGCAGGATCTCCTCCATCCTCCCCTCCCAGTGAGTCTTGTAAAGAGCCTCTTTCCACCGGTTCAAATGCTTTTCTTCTTTTACAAGATACCGCATTGCTTCCAATGCGAGCATTGCATTTTCCACCTGATAAAGTGCTTTTGTACCAAGTTTCCAAATACTATTCTCATAATACGCATTTGTAATTGAAAATGCAATATCTTTACTCGTGATTTCCTGAATTTCGTACGCATTTTTCGAGATTTCTCTACAAGGCGCTCCGACCTTTTCTGCAAACTCTCGAATCACTTTTGCACTCTTTTCTTCTTTTCCTATATAAATTATCGGAACATCGCGCTTTAAAATCCCGGCCTTCTCTGCCGCGATCTCCTCGATCGTCTCTCCCAATATTTCTGTATGGTCCAAACTGATCGATGTGATGATCGTCAAAAACGGAACATCAATTGCATTTGTCGCATCCAGCCTTCCGCCGAGTCCTGTTTCCAGTATAATGTACTCCACCCCACTGTCTGCAAATGCAGTCATCGCCATCGCGAATAAAAACTCGAAAAAAGTCGGATGTGGTTTTCCATCGGCTTTCATTTTCTGCACAGCTGCAAACACAATATCAAATGTACTTAAAAACATCTCATCGCTGATTTCTTCTCCATCGATACGAATCCGCTCATTCATCTTCACAAGATGCGGAGATGTAAAAAATCCGACAGTCTTTTTTTCAGTCAAAAGAAGCGACTGCATATATGCACATACCGATCCTTTTCCATTTGTCCCAGCAACATGAATGATCTTTTTCCCTTTCTCCGGGTTACCAAGAATCCTCAAAAAATCTTTTGTGTGTTCCAAACTGTTTTTCTTTGTAAATTTCGGTATCTCTAAAATATACGTAATCGCTTCTCTATAATCCACTTATCTCACCATCATTTTCTTGTGTATTTTCTATCTATTGTTCTGTATTCTCTGTTGTTGTACCCTCCGTCTGATCAACGGTCGTATCCGGTGCCTCCACCAGTTTTCCACCTTGATAAATATACTGTTTCGATGTCCTGAAAATTCGATTGCTCGAGCCGACCTGACTGACTTCAATCGTATCGCCCTCTTTTATCTCAGTATCCAAAATATCGATTCTCGTATTATTTAAAAATGTCGTCTTTTGTTTTTCACCATTGACATAAACTTTACTTGACTTCGTAAAGTTCTCTCCGTACAGGCTGTAACTTCCATCCATCTGTGCAATCAGTTCGCTCAACGTCACATCAAGCACACCCATCTGCATATGTCCTTCTTTTATCGGATTGTTTTCTTTTCCGCCATATACGTACTGCTCTCCATATAAAATATCATACTGCAGCAATTCCAGGTCTGACAAATAGTGTTTTGTCTGACGTCTTGTCTGATGATAGTTAAAAATCGTTCCCGCATGAATATCCAATCTGTCAAATACATCTGCCATAATCTGATAAGACGGAATATTGCGGTCTTCTTTTTGCAGTCCGGTATTGTCCCAGATTACATAGTTGGTATTGTACAGATAACGGCTCTTCAGATCTTTTGCTTCCAATCCCATTGTAGGAAGGTGATCCCCGTACAGTACAAGCACTGTCGGCTCTCCTCTTTCTTTTAATTTCTGTAAAAGTTCCCCAATAAACTGGTCAGTCTCATACAGCTGATTCACATAGTATTCCCACGCATTTGTACGACCTTCATCCTCAATTCCACTGACTGTGATTCTCGGGTTCTCCAGCACTTTTTCTTCCGGATAATCACCGTGTCCCTGCACTGTGATGCCAAACACAAAATCCTGCTGCTCTGTGGAATCCATCGCATTTAAAATATGCTGTGTCAAAATATCATCTTTTGCCCATCCATTTTCTGTCACCTGTAAAATATTCATGAACTCTTTACTTGTGTACGTGTCAAATCCAATATTGTTAAACACATCTGCACGGCTATAAAAATTTCCACCATTGTTGTGTAATGCGTGTGTGCCGTATCCAAAATTTTCAAGCGCGGTTGCCGCACTCTCTGCCGTCTGATATTTCAAGACCGTTTTATATGGATATTCTCCAGGTCCGAAATAACGAAGGTTCATTCCGGTCAGCACTTCAAACTCTGTATTGGCGGTTCCCGCACCGACAGAAGGCACTTTGAAATACCCTGTGGAATAATTTTGCATCAACTTTCTGAAATTCGGAATTGGGTCTTCTGATGTTGTGAAAAACTCCACTTCACTT
This sequence comes from Coprococcus phoceensis, assembly GCF_900104635.1. Lineage (NCBI taxonomy): Bacteria > Bacillati > Bacillota > Clostridia > Lachnospirales > Lachnospiraceae > Coprococcus > Coprococcus phoceensis. Next base: position 64,152 of record NZ_FNWC01000007.1, on the reverse strand, counting down.
GGGTCAAAGAAAGATTCCAGCTGAATAAAAATAATATTCGGCATCTCTTTTCTGCCTGTTGTTGCCTCTGTAATCTTCCCGTCATTACTGATCTGTTCAATTGTCTCTTTACTGTAATTATTCGGCTGAGAAATTCCTGTATTAAACACACTTGCACTAAAGCAATACGGAAATCCATAATCCTCATACGCAAATGCGATATTCCCAAAATAATTTGAGACTACACGCTTATTGATTGCCAGATTTGTGATCAATCCGGTAATTCCAAAGCAGAACACAATTCCGATCAGCGCAATAATACGATGCATCTTTCCCTGGTATTGTCCGCCTCTTCTCCACATGGATATGAGCCACACAACAACTGCAATGATTCCTACAGCCAGCATCATGCCCTCAAATCCGGAAAAATATTTATCAAACAATGTCACCGCATCGCCTGCAACCTTTAAATCCTGTGCATTGAATGGTGTTACCCTCACCATCAGCATATAGCCATTTGTAATACCAAGTATCATCCAGAAAGCGGTAATCAATATACGCACAAAAACACGTCTTCTCACCAAATATACGAGTAAAAATGTAATAAATATCAAGTACGTATTAAACAAAAATGTCCAAGGCGAACCGACCATATAATCCCATGCGGCAAAAAATGAGTGTCTTGAAATTGATTCAATCACAAGGTTGATCAGACACGCGTACAACACATGCAGCAAAAGTGAAAATCGGTTCATGATTTTGTAGACAGGCTGCATTTTTTTTGCAAAAGCACTGTTTCTTCTCTTTTCCAAAATTGCTTCTCTTCGAAGTTTCTTTTTATGCCAATATTCTTTGATATCTTCCTTTTTTAAATGTCTTAGTTTTTGAAATTTCCCCTTTATATCTGGTTTCCTGATGTGGATTCGTTTCATACTCTAACCTCACCTATATTTCCTGACTTTCGCAGGACTTATTTTTGAAGTCCTGCAAGTCTTTCTTTTACCTGTTCCATCATTTGTGTATATTTTTCTAATTTTGCCTTTTCTTCATTAATCTTAGCTTCCGGCGCTTTGCTGATGAATTTTTCATTGCCAAGCATTCCGTTTACACGAGCAAGTTCTTTCTCTAATTTTGCTTCTTCCTTTTTCAGACGTTCAATTTCCTGTTCAAAATCTACCAGTTCTGCCAACGGAAGATATACAACTGCATCTGTCACAACAACGGAAACTGCATCTTCAGCAACGCCTTCCTTGTCTGACTGAATCACAATCTCACTTGCATTCATTAAAGGAGCAGAAGAGATTTTGATTTCTTCCAAACCATTTCTCAATGTCTCATTCTCGCATACAATAAATGCTTTTGCTTTACGGCTAGGTGCAACATTCATCTCTGCGCGCACGTTACGCACACCACGAATTACTTCTTTCATGTGTTCTACCACATTCTCTTCTGCCGCAAAATTCCACTCTTCTTTATATTGTGGCCATGTTGACATCATCAAAGACTCTTCTTCCGGCACTAATGCACTGTAGATTTCCTCAGACACAAACGGCATAAACGGATGTAACAATTTCAAGCCGTTTGCCAATACTGTTTTCAAGGTCCATAATGTCGCATTTGCAGCTTTTGCATCTTCATCTGCATGATACATACGATATTTTGCAAGCTCAATATACCAGTCACAGAACTCATCCCAGATAAAGTCATATACTTTCTGAAGTGCGATTCCAAGCTCAAACTTATCCATATTCTCTGTCACGTCTTTTGCAAGTGTATTCACTTTTGAAAGAATCCACTTATCTGTCGGTGTCAACTCACCCAGATCCGGTGTTGTAATTGTCTTATCTTCCATGTTCATCAAGATAAAACGAGATGCATTCCATACTTTGTTCGCAAAGTTTCTGTTTGCCTCAACTCGCTCATCATAGAAACGCATATCATTTCCCGGCGCATTTCCTGTCACAAGCGTCATACGAAGCGCATCTGCACCGTATTGTTCGATCACTTCCAACGGATCAATTCCGTTTCCAAGTGATTTACTCATCTTACGTCCCTGTGAATCACGCACAAGTCCGTGAATGAATACTGTGTGGAACGGTGATTTTCCTGTGTGTGCAAACGCTGAGAATACCATACGGATTACCCAGAAGAAAATGATATCATATCCTGTCACAAGCACATCTGTCGGATAGAAGTAATCCAATTCCTCTGTGCTGTCCGGCCAGCCAAGTGTTGAGAACGGCCAGAGCGCTGAACTGAACCATGTATCAAGTGTATCTTCATCCTGTGTAAAATGTGTACATCCACAGTGCGGACATACTTCCGGCATCTCTCTTGCCACTACAAATTCCCCGCACTCGTCACAATAGTAAGCAGGAATTCTGTGTCCCCACCAAATCTGTCTTGAAATACACCAGTCACGGATATTTTCCAGCCAGTGCAGATAAATCTTGTCAAAACGTTCAGGAACAAATTTTAATTCTCCAGCCTTTAACGCATTGATCGCCGGTTTTGCAAGTTCTTCCATCTTCACAAACCATTGTTGTTTAATCAACGGTTCCACTGTTGTGTGACATCTGTCATGTGTTCCTACATTGTGTGTGTGGTCTTCGATTTTCACAAGGTATCCCTGCTCTTCCAAATCTGCCACGATTGCTTTTCTTGCCTCATAGCGATCCATGCCTGCATATTTTCCACCATGTTCATTGATTGTCGCATCATCGTTCATGATATTGATCTCCGGCAAGTTGTGACGTTTTCCAACTTCAAAGTCATTCGGGTCATGCGCTGGTGTAATCTTCACCGCACCTGTTCCAAATTCTTTGTCTACATAGTAGTCTGCCACAATCGGAATCTCTTTATTTACCAATGGAAGTAATACGTTCTTTCCAACAATATCTTTATATCTGTCATCATCCGGGTGAACTGCGATTGCAGTATCTCCAAGCATTGTCTCCGGACGTGTTGTCGCAATCTCAAGGAAACGGTCTGTTCCTACGATTGGGTATTTGATATGCCAGAAATGTCCTGCCTGTTCCTCATGCTCTACTTCCGCATCAGAAAGGGAAGTTTTACATACCGGACACCAGTTGATAATTCTGGAACCTTTGTAAATATATCCTTCTTCATACAACTTGATGAACACTTCTTCTACTGCTTTGGAGCATCCCTCATCCATTGTGAAACGCTCTCTGTCCCAATCACAAGATGTTCCCAGTTTCTTAAGCTGCTGTGTGATTGTTCCGCCGTACTCTTCTTTCCATTCCCAGGTTCTCTTTAAAAATCCTTCACGTCCCAGCTCTTTTTTGTCAATTCCTTCTTCTTTTAACTGGTTTGTAACCTTTACTTCTGTTGAGATTGCCGCATGGTCTGTTCCCGGAATCCAAAGTGCATTGTACCCCTGCATTCTCTTATAACGAATTAAAATATCCTGTAATGTATTGTCAAGTGCGTGTCCCATATGCAGCTTACCCGTAATATTCGGTGGCGGCATAACAATTGTAAATGGTTTCTTGCTTCTATCTACTTCTGCGTGAAAATATTTATTCTCACACCATCTTTCATAAAGTTTCGTCTCAATCTCCTTTGGATTATATGTTTTCTCTAAATTTTTACTCATTACTTCCTCCTTGTAAATCCCTCTCATGATTCGTATTATTCGTAATAAAAAGCCCTTTACATCATGAAAATGTAAAGGGCGAATAATCGCGGTACCACCTTTGTTATATACGAAATCTTTCATATATATCTCGTCGGTTCTTTAACGTGAACCACCCCGTGACTTCCTACTTTGACCTTATTATATAATTATACACAGTTCAGAAATCCGGTTCGAAAGCTACCTTCTACATTTCTATCTTGAAACCACCTTTCAGCCTAAGAGCGGTTCTCTCTTTCAAGCGACTTATGTGTACTCCTCTTTCTCATTACCTTTTGCTTTAGAAACTACTGAATATATTATCCTCGAAACAACCATTTGTCAAGCTGTTCCAAAATTCTTCATACATTTTTAAGATTACAGTTCTTCCCTCAACTCACTCACCGTCTCCACAATGCAATCTGCACCATACCGTTCAAATTCTTCTCTGCTTCCATATCCGTAAAGTACACCGATGCAGGAAAGTCCATGCTCTTTCGCTCCGATAATATCATGCTCCCGATCTCCGATCATGACAGCCTGTGAATATTCTTTTATATTCATCTTCTCTAATGCATATGCGATCACATCGCCTTTTTTCACTCTTCGTCCATCCAGCTCACTTCCTGCCACATAAGAAAAGTAAGAATCCAAATGAAAATGCTCCAATATTTTCTGTGCATAGACTCCCGGCTTTGAGGTCGCAAGAACAATCTCTTTTCCACTTGTTTTCAGTTCCTTTAACAGATTTTCCACCCCGTCATACACTTTGTTTTGAAACATTCCACACGGTTCAAAATATTCCCTGTATTTTTCCACCGCAAGGTGTGCATCATCCTCACTCAGTCCATAATATTGCATAAAAGAATCCTTGAGCGGTGGTCCAATGAACTTGCATAATGTGTCCAAATCTTCCACATCGATCCCAAAATGTTTCAATGCATATGCAACCGACTTCGTGATTCCTTCTTTCGGGTCTGTTAATGTTCCGTCCAAATCAAACAAAATATATTTGTAATCTCTCATCTTGTCCTCCTGTTACGCTAAATGCCCCGCATCTTCTGTTTCACATTCCACTGTCCAATCACTTCATTTACTGTTGAGACAGTGACAAATGCATTCTCATCAACCGAATGTAGATAATTCAATACTTCCGCATATTCATTTCTTGTAAGAATCGTCACCAATTCTATCTTTTCTTCATTATTATATCCACCAATTGCCGGATACAATGTCACACCACGGTGTAATTCGTGGACAATAAAATTTTGTAATTCTTTATACTGTTCTGTAAGAATACAGATTCGTTTTCTTCTGTTAAATCCATCAATAAAATGGTCCAGAACAATTCCATTTGCATAAGTTCCCAAAATACTCAGCACCAATGTCTTCGTATCATACACGAAAATAGAACTGATCGCCGTACACATTCCCGCAAGCGTCATCGCTTTTCCAATCTCAATATGCAGATATTTGTTCAAAAGTTTCGCCACGATGTCCAATCCTCCGGAAGATGCATTCGCATTGAACAAAAGAGCAAGTCCAACGCTCACGACAAGAATATAACAGATCGTGTCAAGCACCACATCATTTGTCAGCGACTTGTTGTTCGGAAAAATCAACTCAAACACATACAAAAATATCGGCATTAAAAGCGATGTGTATACGGTCTTTGCTCCGAATTCCTTTCCGATAAACAGAAAGCCTACTACAAGAAGAACCGCATTTAAAATAAATGTCATAACCGAAATTTTAAGTGGTATAAACGTCGCCAGTACCATCACAAGTCCCGACAAGCTTCCCACAACTACATTACTTGGCAGCAGGAAAAAATAAACTGCCATCGAGACAATCAATGTTCCCAACGTAATAATTACATATTCCTTTATCTTCTTTGTCCGTTCCATAAATTTTTCGAATCCCCTCTATTTTTTTGTAAAAAGAATGTCATGGTTCACCATCGTATAAAATCTGTTCTTAAACTCTTTATACTTCATCTTCGGAAGCCCCATCAGCCACATCAATTTAGTAATCGTCGCCTCCAAAGTCATATCATATGCTTCAAGCAAATTAAAGTCCTGTTTTACTTTTTTCCCAACTTCGTAGACTGTCATATTACTTCCCTCATTTGCCACCTGTGTTGTCATAACCACGATCTTCCCTCGTTCAATCCAACTGCTCATCTCTTTGTAGAACGTCTCCACAATTGTCTCAGGAAGACCTCCTACGCCAAAGCTCTCAATTACAATCGCATCATAATTTTCAAAAATGTACGTCAAAATATCTGCTTTCATTCCCGGAATCAATTTCAATACATAAATGCTTTCCTTCATATCATAATAAAACATTACGTCTTTCTCATGCGGAATAGAAGGAATATAGCGGATCACGCGCTGATCCTGAATCACAGCAGGATACGGAAAATTAATGCTTGAAAACGCATTGTAACTTTTCGCCCGCTCCTTTTTTGCTCTTGTTCCCACAATCACTTTTCCGTCAAATACAATTGTCACATCCTGTGAATCTTCATCTGCCGCATAAATAAAACTGTCAAGCAGATTCGTCTTTGCATCTGTCACATCCATATTAATCGGCTTTTGCGCCCCGGTAATGACAATCGGTTTTGAAGAATTTTGAATCATATAGGATAATGCCGCCGCTGTATATGCCAGTGTGTCTGTTCCATGGCAAATAACAAATCCGTCATACTGCGCATAATTCTTTTCGATCGTCTCTGCAAGAAGTCTCCAATGCATTGGAGTAACATTTGTACTGTCAATATTACACACCTGCAATGTATCCACATCACAGACACTTTCAACCTGCGGAATATAGGATAAAATATCCTCCGACGACAGTCCCGGTGCAAGCCCGTGTTCCGTTTGTTTTGAAGCGATTGTTCCACCTGTACCAATCATAAGAATCTTTTTTTTCATTTTCACATCAACCTCACCGTCTCATTTTAACATGTCTTTCCACGGAATACAACCACAGGATATTCTTTCTTTAAATTAAATTTTCTTCCTACTATTGTCTCTGTATTGTGGACATATGACTTTTTATGATTGCCCGGATGCTGGCATTTAAATATGGTTTTAATTCCTCATAGCTTACGGGATCATTGTCCAATATCGTGCTGTACGAGGCAGAACTTGCCAATTCAATAATGAGAAACAACATCGTATCCGGCGCTTCAATATGCACATCCGGACATTCCGCCAACAACTCCTCCAACAGGTTTTTTACTCCTGTCGCTTCTTCCTTTTGTTCAATAGCTGCCCTGAAAACTCCCCAACTCAGATTCTTCGAGACAAACCGTAGAACTGCCTTATTCTTTTTCATCTGCTCTAATACATAATCCACAATAAAAATAATTTTATCTTCAAATTTCGGAACATTCACTTTTTTCAGTTCTGTATTTGCTGCCTTAAAAAGTTTCTCTGCAGTCCTTGCAATCAGTCTGTCTCGAATTTCAAACTTGTCCTTAAAATAAAGATAAAACGTACCTTTGGCAACTCCTGCATCCTGAACAATATCATGTATCGACGTCTTGGAAATTCCTTTTGACATAAACAAATTATACGCGCTTCTAAAAAGCGCATCTTCTTTCTGCTGTTTGTTTTCATCTACTTTTCCCATGTATTTTTCCTCGCTTTGTCCATTTTCTTTCCCTATTATAATTTCCAAATGACCAAAAGTCAACTTTTCACTTCCAAATTATTGACTTGTAGTCATTTTTAGGTTATACTCTTAGATAGTTAAAAATGACTGTTAGTCATATTTGAAAAGGAGGAATTTTTATGGTGAAAGTAGGAAAAAAGATTGCAAAGCACCGAATTGCCATTCTAATTATCGGTTTTTTGCTTTTAATCCCTTCTGCTTTCGGATACTTCAACACCAGAGTCAACTACGATATCCTGTATTATCTTCCGGATAATATTGATACCATGAAAGGTCAGGAGATTCTGATGGATGATTTTGGGAAAGGCGCCTTCGCAATGGAAGTAGTCGAAGGTATGACAACCAAAGAAGTGACCGATGTAAAAAAGAAAATTGAAGCTGTAGACGGTGTTGCCGATGTCATCTGGTACGATTCGATCTCTGACCTGTCCGTTCCGATTGATTCTCTTCCAGACAAAATCAAAGACATTTTTCAAAAAGATTATTCCACACTGATGGCTATCTTCTTCGACGACACAACTTCTGCTGATAACACAATGGATGCCATCACAGAGATTCGAAGCATCACAAATAAGCAATGTTATCTTAGCAGTATGTCAGCAGTCGTAACGGATATCAAGGCACTCTCCGAAAAAGAGACTTCTATGTACGTGCTGATCGCCGTGGTACTTACATCCATTGTTCTTGCCCTCTGTACAAATTGCTGGATTCTTCCGGTATTCTTTATGCTCAGTATCGGAATGGCGATCGTATATAATATGGGAACCAATTATTTTCTTGGAGAAATTTCCTATATTACAAAAGCGCTAAGTGCTGTCCTTCAACTCGGAGTTACAATGGACTACTCGATTTTTCTGTGGCACAGTTATCAGGAAAATCAGGAACGTTTTCCAAACGACAAAGACCGTGCGATGGCACATGCCATCTCCAACACTTTTTCTTCCGTTTTGGGAAGCTCTGTCACTACTGTAGCAGGATTTATCGCACTTTGCTTCATGAGCTTCACGCTTGGAATGGATCTTGGCATCGTCATGGCAAAAGGTGTTGTCTTCGGTGTCCTCAGCTGTGTGACTATTCTTCCTTCTTTTATTTTGGTTTTTGATAAATGGATTGAAAAAACTTCACACCGCTCCCTCATTCCTAAGATGGAAAAACTGACACACTTTGTCACGGATCATTACAAAGTATTTGCCGTTGTCTTCCTGTTAGTATTAGGTCCTGCAGTCTGGGGATACACGAAAGCCGATGTGTATTATAACTTAGATGCTACCCTTCCAAAATACCTGGACAGCATAAAGGCAAACGAAAAGCTGAGCAATACCTTTGACATGAATGCGACACATATGGTTTTGGCAGACGCTGATCTGTCTTCCAAAGAGGCAAAGGAAATGCTTCAGGAGATGTCTGATGTAAAAGGTGTCAAATTTGCGCTTGGACTTGATAGTCTTCTCGGTTCTTCCATCCCGCGCGATATGATTCCGGGCGAATTGACAGAGACATTAAAACAAGGAGACTGGCAATTGATTTTAGTACAGTCTGAATATAAAGCTGCAACTGACGAAGTAAACAAGCAATGTACCGAATTAAATAAAATCATAAAAAGCCATGACAAATCCGCAATGTTAATCGGCGAAGCACCGTGTACAAAAGATCTGATTACAATCACCGACAAAGACTTTAAAGTAGTCAGTGCCATTTCGATCATTGCAATTTTCATTATCATTGCATTTGTATTCAAATCCGGCTCACTGCCACTGATTCTTGTATCTGTCATTGAATTTGCAATCTTTATCAACTTGGGAATTCCATACTATACCGGAGTGAAGATGCCGTTTATTGCATCTATCGTAATCGGTACGATTCAGCTCGGTGCAACTGTCGATTACGCAATCTTGATGACAACACGGTATAAAAAAGAGCGCTGCAAAGGAAAACCAAAAAAAGAGGCTGTTTATATCGCGCTTTCAACTTCCATCAGCTCCGTTATCGTATCTGCACTTGGATTTTTTGCCGCGACATTTGGAGTCGGACTATATTCTGACATTGATATGATTTCCGCTCTCTGCAGCCTGATGGCACGTGGTGCAATTATCAGTATGTTCACCGTAATCTTTATTCTTCCGTCCGCACTGATGATTTTCGATAAACCAATCTGTGCAACGACAAAAGGAATGCGTTCAATCAATCAGGAGGTAACTAATTATGAAAAACAGAGATTATAAAAAACTTGTAACAATTGCAACAGCTGTCGCTTTAATTGTTGGATCTTTGGGTGCCGTATCGTCTCCGACACTTGCAAAAGATACCAAAACTACCGCTCAGACAACGACAGCAGAAAAGAAAACCACAAAAGAAAAAGAGGTCTCTTCTGATTCAAAACCATATAAATCTGAGACAGTATATGCAAAGACAGACGAAGACGGAAACGTCACATCTGTCATTGTGTCTGACCAGCTAAAAAATATTAACAGTACCGGAAAATTCAGTGATACCTCCACTTTAAGTGATATCGAAAATGTAAAGGGCAACGAAAAATTTTCTAAGCAAAAAAATAAGTTAATTTGGAACACAGCAAAAAAAGATATCTGCTATCAGGGTACAACCACCCAATCACTTCCTGTCGGAGTCAAGGTAACTTATACTTTGGACGGCAAAAAAATCAGCGCCAACGATCTAAAGGGGAAAAGCGGTCATCTTGTTGCGCGCTACCAATATGAAAATACAACGATTTCCAAAGAAGATTACGTTCCGTTCTTAATGGTGACTGGACTGATTTTCGACACAGATAAGATGACAAACCTGCAGGTGACAAATGGTAAAATTTTCTCCGACGGCGACAGGGACATTATAATCGGAATGGGACTTCCTTCTTTAAAAGAAAAATTGGACGTCAAAAATCTGGATCTGGACATTCCTGACTATTTCGAGCTGGAAGCTGATGTCACAGATTATGAACTCTCTGAAGGAATGACGATTGCTACAAACGATATTTTCAATCAATTGGATACAGAAGGATTTGACAGTTTGTCTGAACTAGAAGATTCTATGCAGACACTTCAGGATTCTTCCAACAAATTGGTAAGTGGTTCAGGAGAATTACGAAATGGACTGGACACCCTGCTGTCTTCTTCCGGTACATTGACAGACGGGATTGATCAATTGATCGCCGGCGGCAATACGCTAAAAGACGGTACTTCTTCCCTTGCATCCGGAAGTAAATCTCTGGCAGATGGAAGCGCTGCCCTCACAGATGGAACCTCACAATTAAAAGACGGCACAAACACACTCAATGCCGGTGCTTCCAAGGTAAGTCTGGGGCTTACTTCCGCCTCTAAGCAGGTTTCTGCCGTACTTCTTCCCGGCGCAGTTCAGTTAGATGAAGGCGTTGCGAAAATGCAGGAGCAGCTAGCTCCTGGAATCTCTTCGCTTGCAGGCGCTCTGCAGCAATTAGACGCCGGACTTAACAATCCGCTTACCGCAGAACAGCCTGGACTAAAAGCCAGTATTTCTGCGGTAAATGATGTGATGAATACAGGCACTTCACAGACTGGTAACCAAAGCCTGAAAGATATTGCAAAAAATACTGCTACTGCTGCACAGACACTTGCCCAGATGTTTCCACCTTCTTCAACAAATGATGAAGCAAACAGCGCAATCGCTTCCTTATCTGCATTATTAGAGCGTGACGATCTCCCAGAAGATGTAAAAGCATCTATTCAGGAAAGCATCAATACGTTGCAAGAACAAGCCAGCACACAGGAACGTGCAAAATCAGATATTCAGGAATTGTTAAAGAACGTAGTTATTGGAACACAGACAACCAGCGCTGTTGTAGATCAAGTTGCGCAGAATACGATTGCAATCAACGCTGGAACCGATAAACTTTCCTCCGGCGCCAGTGAACTTAACAACGCCGTAACCGGTCAAAATGGTCTCATCGACCAAGTGAATGCTGGTGTCTCCACTTTAAAAAACGGAACCTCGCAACTTTGCGAAGGAATCGGCGGACAGAACGGTCTTGCCAACGGCTTGAATCAACTCGCAAGTGGCTCCTCTCAAGTAAGCAGTGGGGCTGCCACTTTGAACAAAAAAATGACTGAGGCATATAACGGTGCCAAAAGCGTTTCAGATGGTGCAGCACAATTAAACTCCGGTGCCGCACAATTGGATTCCGGTGCTGGAACACTTGTAAATGGTCTCCAGACGTTAAACAGCGGTTCCGCCGCACTGATCGAAGGCGTGAAAAAACTAGATGACGGCGCCATCGCACTGAATGATGGTATGATTCAATTCAATGAAGAGGGAATCCAAAAATTGGTCGAAGTATTTGACGGTGACATTGATGGACTGCTCAATAAAGTCAATACAATATTAGACAGCTCCAAATCTTATAAGAACTTCTCCGGTATCTCTGACGGTATGGACGGAGATGTAAAATTCATCTTTGTGACAGAATAACTCTCTGTTGAATACACTAAACAATCGTGTTATACTCAACCACCCACAAGGGATTAACCTATAAAGAATGAACATAGAAATACCACCGCTCAACTCCAAGTGGTGGTTTTCTATGTTTTAAATCACCAGTGACAAATCAGGTAAATGATATCATTTCATTACATGTGTTACCCAAAATTCTTTTCCACCAACTCGCAATATTCCAAGTACACTGGATTTTCTTTCATCGCTTCCCTCAGTGAATCTCTGACACCTTTGTAATACCAGCCGATGATTTCCTTATCTTTCATGCGAAATCTCTGCCACAATTCTTCTCCACATTCCGGATAATCACGGTCAATGTCGCGCATATTCGACAGCTTATCTGCAAGACTGATCATCTGCACTTCCCTGCACGCTGTCTTCAAATGTTCAATCGTCGCCCCTTTGCGCTCCATCCATGTCTTAGACTTATCTTCACTTTCCTTCGCCACAAACTCTGCTACTCTTTTTGTAAACTCCCGACAGATCACTTCTTCCGTAATTTCTTCGCAGTCTTCAATTGTATCATGCAAAATTGCCGCACTGATGATCTCCTCGTCCTCTGTCATAGACGCTACAATTCTGCCCACCTCTAATGGATGTACAATATACGGTCTGTCCGTACCTTTTCGAACCTGTCCCTCATGTGCCTGTGTCGCAAACATAATCGCTTTTTCTATCACTTCGATACCGTCCTTTCTATCTTTTTCTGCCATTGGAAATTAAATACTTTCTTGTCTTTACTTCAAGAATGCCTGTGTCGCAAGCTATATATAATACAAATTTTAACACTCATCTTCTAAAGCCACAACCTCTTCTCAGTAATTTGTGATTTTATTAAATTTATATATCGCTAAATATAGATATTTTATCATTAGCAATAGGCAGGAATATTCCTGCCTAAGAGATTTAAAGTTCACTACGGATAAATTCTGCAAGTTCTTGAATGTTTTTTTCGTTCCTCCTGTAATACGTCCATTTACCGAACCTTCTAGATTCCAAAAGCCCTGCACGTTGTAACATATCTAAATAGTGCGATATAGTTGATTGTGAGATATTTGTCTTCTCACAAATAGAACCAACACATACACTGTTTGAAAAATCATCTCCATCCGGAATATGTAGTCCTTGTGGCGGAAAATATTTTTCAGGTTCTTTCAACCATTTCAAAATGCTTAATCTCGTTTCATTGCTTAATGCTTTAAATATATCTAATTTGCTCATGTTTGCATTATATATCTATTTTTACAGATATGTCAATATTAAGCTCTGTAAAAATAAAACAACTTAAAATCGAAACAGATTAAGGCCGATCTGTTCATCATAATATCTGTCTACCGCTCCATCAATGACTGTAATCACCATCTCACAAGTTGCACTTACAACAGCCTGATTCAAGTGCCCGCCAAAGACTTCGCCCTTGTCGTTACCTGCGCTCATATGCAGATGACAGTAAAACTCATCATTCATTGTATTGACTGTTCCTGTCAGGGACACAATTTCAAAACTTCCGCAAAATTCATTTGCCAAATATTCTTTTTCATCTGTTTTAAACACACCGACTGTAAACTTATTCATCGCCCCCAACGCCTGTACGCTTGCCAGTTTTATCTCTTCTTTTAGGGCAATTTCTTTTACCTGTGCAAGAATTTCTTCTCCTCTGTCCAGTCGCGCAACGATGGTATCTTTAAATCTTCTATACTCCATAACAATCCCTCCAATTATAAACTTTCTCGTTCTTCCGGATAAGACAGTCCCCACGCCTTTCTGATTTCAGTCATAACGTTCATCACATCCACCGTATAATCAAAATGCATCTCATCTGCAGCACCTGACACTGCCTCTTCCATATCATTCACCTCATACCAGAGTGCATCCTTCGTACTTCCACACTCTATGACTTCCTGCGAGGCATCTTCTGTATAAGTGATTACAGCTTTTTCTGCCCGTGGATAGTCATAAATCTCAACATAGCCATTCTCAAATGCAAGCATTCCCCTCTTCGGCTGTTTTGCATGCAGAGTAAGCGCTATCGTAGCCATCTCTCCTGCCGGATTCATAAGCAGGATTCCCGCCTGCTAAATTCGGATTAAAGAAACGGTTCTGCATATCGTATTCCTTATAACTTCCAAAATTCATCTGAGCCATGCAAAGTTTCCCCAACTTTCCGCTTCGAATCACTTCCTGCAATTTTTTATATAAAGGCATATGATAAATCGTCATTGCCTCCGCCAAAACGACACCATTTTCTTCTGCAAGCTGTTTTGCTTCTTCCAGTTCCTTTGCATTCAGCGTAATAGATTTTTCACAAAGCACATGTTTTCCATGCTTCAATGCCTCTCTCAAATATTGTATATGTGTATTGTGCGGTGTGGAAATATAGACAATATCCACATCATCATCCTCAAAAAGATCCTGTATGTTCTTATAAACTTTTTCAACTTCATACTTTTTGGCAAACGCAACTGCATTCTCATATGTTCTATTTGCAACACCGTAGAGTGTTCGTCCGTCTTTTTGCATTGCCTGTGCCAATTCATTGGCAATCACACCACATCCTAAAGTAGCCCAACGATAAGTTTTCATTTCCCGGTCCTCCTAATCGAATCTAAGTCAAGAGCAGCACGAATTTGAATAATATGCTCCTGCATTTTTCTATATGCCATATCCATATTCTGATTTTCAATAGCTGTTACAATCTCTCTGTGCATCTTTTGAGATTCTGCAAAATGCTGCCTGTCAACTGTATACTGTTCCGCAAAAAAATCTTTTTCAATGGTCACATGGCGTATTGCCTCAATAATCTGTAACATAAAATTGTTATGTGCAGATGCCGCTATCCCTAGATGGATTGCGCCATCATATTCCATCATGACCTCAGCTGATATTTCCCCCTTATGATAAAGAACTAACGCTTTTTCATGATTCACTAATGCTTCCTGCAAACATTTCAAATCCTCTGATGTTCTATTTTGAGCAGCCAGCCTTGCTGCATCTGCCTCAAACAGAATTCTGGCCTCAAAGACTTCATCTACTATAGAACGATCAAATATCCCATATTTTTTTATTACACTTGAAAAAATTTGAGCATTCTTTTCACTGACATATGTCCCATTTCCTTGATGCGCCTCTAAAATTCCAAGTGTTGACAATGTGCAGATTGCTTCTCTGAGCGGAACTCTGCTGATTCCTAACAAATCAGCAAGCTGTCTCTCATTCAATATTTTATCACCGGACTTTAAATTTCCACTTCTTATCTCCTGTAAAAAATATTGAATGGCAGTCTCTCTGGCACTTTGTTTTTCCTCCATATCCCGCCTCCTGTTCCAAATGGTATAACCAATTATATTCCTTCTTGTTTTCATTGTCAAATACTACTTTACACATTGTCTTTGATTATTTTTCCAAGCACCTCTCCAATATCTTGATCAATACAGATGGATCTTTCTGAAATCTCCTTCGGTGCATAGGCTTGTCCCCAATTTATACAGGCATAGACCGCCTTTGGATTCTCCGCCGTCATCCGCCAGAAAGGATACTTGATGATCGCCGGGGTATTTTCTCCAACCCCTAATTCCAGAAAAAGAATAAAAAGATTTTCGTGTCTCTTTAAAAACTCATAGTATCGATTCGATGCCGCATACCATCCCTCATCTTGTATAAATGTTCCATCAGCACGCAGATTCATACTCATCGGTTTCCCACATTTTGGGCAGTGCGGGACCAACTCTGATGGAATCTTCCTTTCAGGTTGTCTGCTTTCCGGAACAACTAACCGCCCATTACCATCGACACGATACCCTTGCGCCTCAACCATTTTTCTAATGACCGCTTCGTTATTGTAAGTGTTCTGATGACACGGTTCACTGCACTGGAACAGACCATAGTCCCCTTGCGTGTAAAATAACCGATGTTTATCAAATCCGGCTTTTTGAAAGCAATGATCTACATTTGTGGTCAATACAAAATAGTCTTTTTCTTTAACCCGTGAATACAAATTATTATAAACCGGATTCGGTGCATCCATATATCGATTGATGTAAATATATCTGCTCCAATATGCCCAATGTTCTTCCAATGTCTCATATGGATAAAAGCCACCGGAATACATATCTATAAAATGATATCTATTTGCAAAATCTCCAAAGTACTCTTTAAAACGTTCTCCCGCATAATGAAATCCGGCAGAAGTTGATAAACCGGCCCCCGCTCCAATAATAATCGCGTCTGCCTGTTGGATTTGTTTTTCCAGTTTCTCAATCTCTTTCCAACAATCGGTTGTAGATTTCCCAATCTTTTTCCTTAAAAACATTAAATACCACCTCCATCTGTGAACCTGTTTCTCGGAAATATTTTTTGACTGTATCCACAGCAATCTGACCTGCAATCTCATTCGGAAAGTGAAACTCTCCTGTGGAAATACAACAGAATGCAATGGATTTCAATTCATATGCATCCGCCAACTCCAGACAAGAACGATAGCAGGCTGCAAGCAGCGTACGGTCTTTTTCTGTCAATTGCCCACGGACAATCGGACCAACAGTATGCAGAACATATTTCGCCGGAAGATTGTAGCCCTTTGTGATTTTTGCTTTTCCCGTCGGCTCCGGTTTCCCTTGCCTTTCCATTATTTTTTGACATTCCAACCGCAACTGAATCCCCGCATTAGAATGTATTGCGTTATCAATACAACCATGACAAGGAATAAAACATCCTAGCAGCGCACTGTTTCCGGCATTTACAATTGCATCAACTTTTAATTTTGTGATATCACCTTTCCAAAGATACATATTATCCTTACGTGATGTCAAAAAATTCAGTTCGGTAATCTCCTGCTGTGTCAATTCATTTTTCAAATACTCATCCTGTATACGAAGAAATTCTCTGCTGATCGGAACAGCCGGACGAACGTTCATCAATGACCGCAACAGCCGTTTTTTCTCTTCTATTTCAGTTGGAATAGAAATCTCCTCATATTCCGGTTGTTCCTTTGTGAGACAGGTAATCAAATATTCCAAACGTTCTGTTTGTGTCATGTCATCCTTCCTCCTTTTATTGTAATACCTATCATTACAACTTAATATGAACCATTTTTATCGTAATGTCAATAGTTACAACATTTTTATGATGACAAAAAATGCTCGATATTAGAAAAAAGACTTCACCCAGAAAATTTCTAAGTAAAGTCTCTCTATCTATTCTCTTTCTTTCGCAATATAATATTGTGTATCTTTCATCACATCTTCTAATGTAATTTTACCAAGCTCATTCTCCAAGGCATCTTGTATCTGTATAAGTTTTCCGTCCAAAACATTGTGAATATTTCTTCCAACCGGACACTTCTGATTCGGATTTTCATGAAAATGAAAAAGTTCTCCATGCTCTACACATTCTACCGCCTGATAGATATCAAAAAATGTAATCTCATCAAGTGGTTTTGCAATCGAAGCACCTCCACTTCCTCTCTGCACTTTCACAAGTCCTGCTGCCTTTAATTGAGACAATATCTTTCGAATAATCACCGGATTGACATTGATACTGGCAGCCAAAAACTCACTGGTAAGTTTAAATTCCTCTTTAAATGTATCGATACAGGCAAATATATGAACTGCAATTGTAAAACGGCTTGAAATCTGCATGGTAGTTCCTCCCTTTCGTGCTTTTCTCTACCACAGATTATAATGCCATCTCATTGTAGTGTCAACATTACATCCCATAGTGATGACAATGTCCACCGGTGGTATTTCAGACAACAGTTTTGAATATTGTGTTTCTTCCATATCAATCTGATACTGCTCTTTCATCAAACGGACAGCATCTTGATTAATCTGTGGTTTCGTCTCCGTACCTGCTGAATAGCTTTCAAAAATCTCAGAAGCCAAGCTTTTCCCAAGTGCTTCCGCAATCTGACTTCTGCAAGAATTATGGACACATACAAATGCCACTTTCTCTTTCATTTTCATCTCCTCCTGCTCATCTACATTAAAAATACATGAAATGCATTAAACACATATCCAACTATTATAATTCCGGTCGCACAAATTGTAATAAATACACCTAGCAACTTTGGTTTTACGGCCTTTTTCAACATAATCATGGACGGCAGACTCAGTGTTGTAACCGCCATCATAAAAGAAAGAATCGTTCCAAGTTGCGCCCCTTTTACAAGCAGTGCTTCCGCAATCGGAATTGTCCCGAAAATATCCGCATACATCGGAATTCCAACCAAGGTTGCAAGGACTACGCCAAACGGATTGTTGCTTCCCAAAATGGATTCAATCCACGTCTGAGGAATCCAATTGTGAATAATCGCTCCAATTCCCACACCCACTAAAATATACGGAAATACTTTACGAAATGTCCATTGCACTTGTTCTTTTGCATTCATAACCCGTTCTCGCTTTGTGATAGTCGGGGAGTCACTCTCCACATGACTGGCGTTTCTGATAAATTCTTCCACATACGTTTCCATATGCATTTTTTCTATAAGCGTACCTCCTATTACCGCAATCGCAAGTCCTAAGATAACATAGACAAATGCAATTTCCGCGCCAAAGATGCTCATCAACAATACCAAACTTCCCAAATCGACCATCGGTGAAGATATCAAAAACGAAAATGTTACTCCAAGCGGCAATCCTGCACTTGTAAATCCCATAAAAATTGGAATACTTGAACACGAGCAAAACGGAGTCACGGTTCCAAGCAACGCCGAAATTATATTTGCCCATATTCCATGAAATCTTCCTAATATCTTTTTACTTCTCTCCGGTGGAAAATAGCTTTGAATATAGGATATGATAAAAATAAGCAAGCATAATAAAATCGTAATCTTAATCACATCATATAGGAAAAACTGAATGCTTCCTCCTACTCTTCCTTGAATATCTACCCCCAACACTGACAAACCTTTTCCGATAATTTCATTCATCCATTTCATTCCAAGTATCTGTTCCTGCAAAAATTGAAACATTAATTTTAACTTCTCCATTCAACACCTCCATATTGTTTTTTCATATCAAATATTTTTGATGTGTTAGGCTTTTATAAAAGCCATCTAATGATGACTTTTTATTTCCGATTCCTCTTCATCTGCTAGGATGTAAGTTCCGTCAATCTCTTGATTGCATATTCTCTCCCACTTTTACTGATGGTGTAGTGCGTCCATTTACCTTCCTGTCTGCTTGTTACTATTCCCGACTCACACAAAATCTTCATGTGATAAGATAACGCAGACTGAGCGATATTCAATTCTTCCATCAGGACACACGCACACTTTTCACCGCCTTTGAGCAATTCCAGTATCGAAAGTCTCTTTTCATCACAGAGTGCTTTAAATATGATCGTATCGTTTTTATACCCATTCATTCTACGGACACCTCACATCAAATATTTTTGATGTATTCATTGTAATCTAATTCATGACGAATGTCAACTAAAACCACCTTGTGATTGCCTCCCCTCCCCAATTACGCTATAATGATGTCATCAACGAAGGAAATGAGGAATTTTTATGCACAAAAAAACGGTATTAGTCACTGGTGCTTCCCGTGGGATCGGACGTGCCATTGCAATGACATTTGCACAAAATAATTACCACGTATTCTTAAATTGTCGTCACTCCATCTCAGAACTGGAATCCGTAAAATCTGCAATCGAAGCAATTCCTTACGGCTCCTGCGATATTTTTATCGGCGATGTAGGAAATCCACATTCTGTCAAAGAGCTGTACGAGATGATTTACACAAAATACGACTGTCTGGATGTACTTGTCAACAATGCGGGAATTGCTCACATTGGTCTGCTAAGCGATATGAGCGATGAAGAATGGTGCAATCTTCTGGACACGAATCTTTCCTCTGTATTTTACTGCTCCCGTGAAGCAATTCCAAAAATGGTGTCAAAAAAATCCGGTAAGATTATCAACATATCCTCGATGTGGGGAACAGTCGGCGCCTCCTGCGAAGCTGCCTATTCCGCAACAAAATCCGGTATCCACGGGCTTACGCGGGCGCTTGCCAAAGAGCTTGCTCCAAGTAATATTCAGGTAAATGCTATCGCATGTGGGGCGATTGAGACGAGCATGAATGCCCAACTGAGCGCAGAAGAAAAATCTGCCTTTGAAGAAGAAATTCCTGCGGGGCGTTTCGGCACACCGCAGGAAGTCGCTGATTTGGTATGGAATCTTGTCAACAGTCCTTCCTATCTGACCGGTCAAATCATCGGTCTGGATGGCGGTTATATTTAAAACCGCCATCTAAAGCACTATTTCTGATTCTTTTCATATATGAGTTTTAGACCTTTCAACAATAAATTTTCATCTAAAAACATATTCCGACCGCAATGGGGAACGATATACTTCGCAGCCTCCCCGGTCGCAACAATAGCTGCCGCTTTTTCTTTCAATTCTCTCTCAATGCTGGCAATGGAGCCATCTATACAGGCAGCAGTCCCATAAATGATTCCACTTTTCATACATTCCACCGTATTACTTCCAATAACCTTTTTCGGCCGTTCCAAACTGATTTTCGGAAGCTGCGCCGTTCCTTGCGTCAGAGATTCCGAAGAAATCCGGACTCCCGGAATAATCATTCCTCCGATATAATGTTTTTTTGCATCAATCACAGAAAGGGTCGTCGCTGTTCCCATGTTGACTACAATGAGCGGAAGTGGGTACTCTGCTATCCCTGCTACTGCATTTGCCACCAGGTCACTCCCCACCTGTCCCGGCTGATCCATCATAATATTCAATCCGGTCTTCACTCCCGGTTCGATAATCAACACCTCATTTTCGGAAATCCTCTTTGCCGCCTCTTTTACAACATTTGTCACCGGGGGCACCACAGATGCGATAATCGTTCCCTCTATCTGATTCATATTCAAGCCATGTAATTCAAATATATTTTTAAAACTAATTGCAT
Organism: Coprococcus phoceensis; assembly: GCF_900104635.1. Lineage (NCBI taxonomy): Bacteria > Bacillati > Bacillota > Clostridia > Lachnospirales > Lachnospiraceae > Coprococcus > Coprococcus phoceensis. Next base: position 43,455 of record NZ_FNWC01000007.1, on the reverse strand, counting down.
ACTCCAGCCCTGTTCTTGTCAGGCTCGTGGAAATGCTCTCCACAAAGACTATATTTTCACCTTCAAAACATCCGACCACGGTGTTCGTATTCTCGATATTAATTGCCAGAATCATATTTTTCCTCCTGCTATCCTGTCACGAGACGCGATTTCAACAGCGTTCTTCCGACAACTGCCACAATCACTGCCGCAACAATCGCCTCAGGTATTCCATTCATCGCAATGATGGATAAAATAAAGCCATACACCGCATTTGCCGCAACTCCATTTGCCGCTGCATAGGCATCTCTAAAAAACACAAAAATCAAATTCATTACTAACAATGTGTTGACAAAAGATCCCGCAAGCCCTGCAATTCCTAAAGCTACCAGCATGCCTGATCCTTTGGACTTCATTTCCTTATACAATACTTTAAATACAAAATACGGAATAATCCCAACTAAAATACGTGGGACAAAACAGATAATAATACTTCCGATCCCCCCCTGCATCTCACCGAGTGAATAAAACGGTGTAAACACAAACGATGTCACTGTCGGATTCATCGTATTATTAATAAAACTCGTCAGTCCAAAAATGCCTCCTAAAACAGCGCCTTTCTTTGGACCAAGTAAAATAGAACCGATAATAACCGGTACATGGATAATCGTCGCCCTTGTAAATCCAAGCGGGATATATCCTAAGAATGGGGTAAATGCCATGATAATAATCAGTGCCGCGAACAGTGCAACCTGTACCATGCCAAGTGTCTGTGACCTTCCGTCACTCTTTGCTTTGTTATTCATTTTTTCCTCCTTGTTATCATTCTCTTACGAGATACAATACATATCGCTCCAGTTCACACATACACATACGTCTGAGAACGCTCATGCTCGCATGGAAACGTCTGATGTCGTGTGTTGATGAAAGGAATTGAATTCCGTGAACTGCAACGGAGTTACTTTCTCAGTATACCATCCTCCTTCACACGAAAACAACCATGTTTTCAAAAATAAACACAAAATTTGCGTACACTTTTTCTAAATATGTGCTAGAATAATTTACAAACCATTCAGAAAGCAGAGGATTTCAAATTATGTTAAAGGGAAAAACTGTTATTTTAGGTGTTACGGGAAGTATTGCCGCCTACAAAATCGCCAATCTTGCCAGCATGCTTGTAAAGCTTCATTGTAATGTCCATGTTATCATGACAAAGAACGCAACAAATTTTATCCATCCGATTACATTCGAAACATTGACAAACAATCGTTGTCTTGTTGATACATTTGATCGAAATTTTCAATATAATGTAGAGCATGTGGCGCTCTCCAAACAGGCAGATGTCGTTTTAATCGCTCCTGCAACTGCCAATGTTATCGCCAAACTGGCAAATGGACTTGCTGATGACATGCTTACAACTACAACACTCGCATGTACCTGTAAAAAAATCATTTCGCCGGCAATGAACACACAGATGTATCAGAACCAGATTACACAGGACAATCTGCTGAAATTAAAAGATTACGGATTTGAGGTGATTGATCCGGCAACCGGAATGCTTGCCTGCCGTGACGTAGGAGAAGGAAAACTCCCTGATCCAGAGACTTTACTAGACTATATCTTAAAAGAAATCGCATATGAAAAAGATATGAAAGGATTAAATGTCCTTGTCACCGCCGGACCAACCACAGAAGCGATCGACCCTGTTCGCTATATTACCAATCATTCTACCGGAAAAATGGGGTATGCCATTGCAAACTGCGCAATGCTCCGCGGTGCCAATGTAACTTTAGTCACTGGACCTACTTCACTTCCGAAACCACCATTTGTCAATACGATTTCTATTAAAAGTGCTGAAGAAATGTTTGATGCCGTAACTTCTTGTTCCGATACTCAGGACATTATCATCAAAGCTGCCGCTGTGGCAGATTATCGTCCTGCCTCTGTCAGTGATGAAAAGATGAAAAAGTCAGACGACTCTCTCTGTATTCCATTAGAGCGCACGAAAGATATTTTGAAGCACTTAGGAGAACACAAAAAAAATCACCAATTTTTATGTGGCTTTTCTATGGAAACAGAAAATATGTTAGAGAATTCCCGTGCGAAACTGGAAAAGAAACATCTCGATATGATTATTGCAAACAATTTAAAAGTGTCCGGTGCCGGATTCGGAACCGATACGAATGTCATTACGATGATTACAAAAGAAGAAGAACTCGCATTAGACATTATGACAAAAGCCGAAGCGGCAAAACAAATTTTAGATAAGATTCTTGAAAAGCTAACATTGATATGATCCTTTTGATTTCAAAGACCTGATGGCTTTTGGAATGTTCATTTTGGCATTACTAACATTCGTTTTTACGTTTATCAGATAATGTTTTAGAGCATAGAAAACCACTCCAAAACTTTGGCGAGCGATGGAGTGGTATTTCTATAACCATATATCTACCTATTTTTCTAATTCTATACCTACATTCTGTGCATAGCTTTCGAACACAGTCTCAATCTGCGAATTGCATGCTTCCATGTTCTTTTCTTTTCCGATATAATATCTCTTTTCAGAATCTGTCGTATACGGCAATTCCACAGAAGCCGTAATCGGTGCAGCAAAACCATCTTCATCTTTTGCATCTTTATTATAAGCAAAGAAATATGGTTCCTGAATCAATGCATAGCCATCTTCTGTTGTTTTTGCTGCTGTCAGATTTGTAAGATGTCTGTCAATCAATCCTGTATACATTTTCGCAATTGGAGAGTTTTCTTCACAAATAGAAGTTGTCTGTGTGTATCCCCACTTATCAACAGTTATTCCTCCGTCAATCTGAGGATCATACATGTACACACGAACATTGTTTTTCACTGCATACTGATTGATTTGTCCAATAATGGCACGTGTTTTTTCATTTCCAGAACCACCTATGAGCACAAGCGAATTTCCCTTTTCATCAAGCAACCATTCCAGTTGACGGTATGTAATCGGGTAAATATTTATCTGCTCGTCAGAGCCAAAAACTTCTGTTCCGTAACTGTTAAATGTATCTCGAATATATGTTTCTTTTGTATACTTTGAAAATTGAATGTTATTTGTTTTAATAAATTCAAACATTTGTTTTAGACGTGCTGTATACTCATCCGTCACATACTTTCTTACCTGATTTCCTTCTTTATCAAGAACCGGATTTCCTTCGTCGTCCGTTTCCTTCACATAAAGACCTTTGGAGTCACGGTCAACCATCTCCTCAAAAGCATACATGATTGGACATTTTCCGCTTGTATTTCCTTTCCCGCTGTAGTCTGTCTGATTATCTTTGTTATAAAGAAAGATAATAGGCTGTTGCAATCTTCCGACTGTCACCTCTTTCCCTTCTGCATTGGTATAAGAAAGTGCAGTATCGTGATCTGACGGATATGCAATCCAGTCATCCAAGTTTGTAAGATATCTTGACACAAACTCTCCATACATATAATTGTATTTTGTTCCAAGAGTTGTCTTTTCGTTCGACATACGGACAAACATAGAACCGTCATCACCATTATCTACATTAAAATCATAAGAATAAATAGTATCAATTCCGTATTCCTTTGCATATGCATTTACATAAGGACTCATTGCACGGCTGTTATGACACCATGAACCGCTCAACTGAATCAGGTAATTTCCTTCCTGTCCCAAAAGCTGAATGAGCTGGTCATAGCTGATGTCCTGAAATACAATATCTTTATCCTCAAACGTATCAATTCCATCCTGTCGTTCTGCATCTGCTTTGGAGTGTGCATTAAAGTCACCGTAAGCATATTCTTTTTCAAACTCATAGTCCGGGGAAGAAAGTTGTGCATTCGAGACTTTGAGTTCTTCTTTTTCTAAAGTTTTAACATTATTTTTGATGCTGCTGTTTTTTCCTGAGCAACCCGTAATCATTCCTGCCGCCATCACTGTAACAAGAACAGCAGAGATTAGTTTTCTTTTCATGATCAATCTCCTCCTATCTTTTCCTAACACATTGGAATAGATACTTCTTCCGAAGAACCACCGGAACTTCCTGTTGAAGTATATTCAGATTCCAACTCTATCAGGTCTGCATAATTTTCGATAAGAGTATATTGATCAGCTGTCAGATAGCTGTCAATCACTTCTCTTGCTTCTGTTACATATTTTTTCACATCATCAAAGGAATAGCCTTCTACAGTCTTTCTTGCATCTGCAACACTTGCCGCTTTAATTGCCAGACGTGCATATTCTATTTTTGCCGCATTAAATACATTCATATTTTTAATCTTCTTTTTGAGATCAAAATTCGGATCTAATGCATTATAATATTTTACTGCACGATCGATTTTTGCTTTTGATTCCTCTGTATAAGTTACTTCTCCGATATTTTGAATGGCATCATTTGTTCTTACCACTGAGGCTTTTACAGAAAATACAGAAAGTCCCAGACATACAAAAGCCGCCACAATCAGTGCAATTGTTGATTTTTTCATTATGCCCGTCCTCCCTTTTTCTCTAATTTTTCATCCTCTGTCTGAAAAATTTCGTCATCCAAAAGTTCTGTTTTTCTTGCAACAACAGCAGCTGTCACATTTGCTCCTACGACATTCGTCAATGTTCGTGCCATATCTGTAATGTTATTGATCGGAGTCAGAAGTACCACTGCTGCAATCGGAAGATTTACTGCACTGAACAGTGATACTGCTGTCACAACTCCGATTCCCGGCATTCCGGCGCTTCCCATCGAAAGTACAAGGCACATAAAGCACATGATGAGGTATTGACTGATATTCCAACTCTGCCCCGTTGCATTTAGATAGAACATAGCTAACAAAATCGGCCAAATACACGTACAGCCCGCCATTCCAATTGTTGTTCCAAGTGGCGCTGTAAAGTTCGCTACCTCCTCATCTACACCAACCTTATGTATCAGACGGTCAATTGTAATCGGAAGCGAGCCGACACTACTCTGTGTCGTAAATGCTGTCGCCTGTGCATCAAATGTCTTTTTAAAGAATTTGAGCGGACTTATTTTTCCTGCAAATTTCAGAATGAACGCATTTACAACATAAGCCTGTACGAAGCATACCACATAGACAACCGCAACAAGCAGAATCAATTGTACCAAAGCGTCTTTATCACTCAACAGCTGGCTTGCAGACACTGCTGTCAAACATAGCACTGCATATGGAGTCAAATCAATGACGTAGGAAAGAATTCGGAAAATGATCTTCTTCACCGCCTCAATGATACTCTTAAACGGTTTCACTTTATCTTCACCTTCGTCTGATGCTACACTTACATATGCAACCGCAATTGCAACTGCAATAATGATAATAGCCACAACATTGTCTGCTGCCAGATCCCCAAACACATTTGTCGGGAACAAGTTCAAAATGATCTTATCAAAAGATGTCCCCATTTCCTTATATGCGTCAAGTGTTGTACTGGAGACTCCTGCAATGTCGGCAAACACTGCTTGCGCTCCCTTTCCAACCTGTGTTGCCATGCCAAAGACAATTGTAACTACAATCGCAATTGCCGATGAAACCAAAAGCCAGAATACAGACTTTGTTCCAATTCGTTTCATTTTTTCTTTATCGTTTAACTGAATCAATCCTGAAATGACAGAAACAAGAATCACCGGTGCGACAAGTGCCGTAATCAAATTCACATAAATATCGCCGATCAATGCAAGCCATGTCATATAAGAATTGTTCTCGGACGCAAATACGATTCCAAGCACCGCTCCCATTACCATACTGATCAAAATGACAAATGTCCAATTAATTTTATATGCCAGTTTGTTCAACACTTTAAATAAAAGCAAGGCAATGATAAGTACAAGCAAGGCAATCCAATTTACGCTTAAAAGTGCATCCATTTTTAAAACCTCCTCTTTCTTTTCTCAACATTCCTATTATAGTATTGTAAAAAGTCAGAAACAAATTGGTTTTTTTGATATATATATTTGATTTTTCTATAATTTAAAAAATCCTCGCTTTATAAACCTAAAATGATTTATAAAACAAGGATTCTATCGTCCACTCTATTTAATCAATCTCTGTATCTTTTTACTCTTTTCCGTCCCCGCTTCTTTTAGCAGTTCAAAAAGCACTGACTCGTATGTCGTAATAATTGCGCCTTCCTCTTTCATCCGCTGCAATGCAATCTTTTTGTCATTTTCTTTTCTGCTGGAAACACAATTCTCCACAATGACCGGAATAAATCCTGCTGCTTTCAGATCAATCACCGTCTGAAGTACACAAATATGTGTCTCAATCCCGCAGATGATAATATATTTTTTGTCTCTTATCTTTTCTTTTACACCTTCATATGCACTAAACGAAATCTTTTCCACATACTCTTCTGTTCCCGCAGCCGTTGTAATCTCATTAACAGTCTCTCCAAGTCCTTTTGTGTACTGCTGTGTAAGAAACATCGGAACCCCAAGCACATTTAACCCTCGGAGCAAAATGCCAGATTGGCAGATCAAATTTTCCTTTTCGTGCATGACAGGCACTAATTTTTCCTGATAGTCAATGACAAGTGCCGCTGTATGTTCCGCCTCTATTCTCATCTTATATCTCCTCCTTATTTTAGATCCAGTTCAATCGGGCAGTGGTCCGATCCCATCACATCAGTTAAAATTTTTGCGTCTGCAAGCCTGTCTTTCAAACTCTCTGACACACAGAAATAGTCGATTCTCCAGCCGGCGTTCTTTGCTCTTGCACTGAATCGATATGACCACCAAGAGTAAATTCCTTCCATCTCCGGATAAAAATAGCGGAATGTGTCGATAAAACCGGCTTTTAAAACTTCACCGAATTTTGCACGTTCCTCGTCTGTAAAACCGGCATTTTTCCGATTGGTTTTTGGATTTTTCAAATCTATCTCCGCATACGCCACATTCAGATCCCCCGCAAAGATAACCGGTTTCTTCTGTTCCAATCCTTTTAGATATGCAAGAAAATCCGTCTCCCACTGTATGCGGTATGAAAGTCTTGCAAGTTCACTCTGTGAATTTGGCGTGTACACGGTCACAAAATAAAACTCCTCAAATTCCAGTGTAATAACACGCCCCTCTTTGTCATGCTCCTCTATCCCGATGCCATATTGTACCGACAATGGTTCCTTTTTTGTAAACACAGCCGTCCCGGAATATCCTTTTTTCTCTGCATAATTCCAATATTGATGGTATCCTTCCAATTCCAAATCTAGCTGTCCTGCCTGCATCTTACTCTCCTGAATACAGAAAATATCTGCATCCGCCTCCTGGAAAAATTCTAAAAATCCTTTCTGCACACACGCACGAATTCCATTTACGTTCCACGATATCAGTTTCATCTTTCTTCTCCTTCCTGATAATATACTTTTTCTAAAAACAGTCCTCTCGCCGGCGCTAAAAAGCCGGTCAGTTCTCGTTCTTTCTGTTCAAGAGCCATCTTTATATCTTCAATACTCTTTTCTGCGCATCCTACTTCCAAAAGTGTTCCTGTCAGAATTCTCACCATATGATACAAAAAGCCGGTTCCATAAAATTCAAACTCCAGCCTTGTCCATTTTTTTACAATCTTAATCTCATAGATTGTCCTCACTTTTGATTTCTCATCTTTATTATCCGTAAATGCTGAAAAATCATGTGTTCCTTTCAGATACTCTGCCGCTTTCTTCATATCATCCAGATGTAGTTCCTTCGTAAAATGATATGTATATCTTCTTGTAAAAACACACGGCTTCTTTCGTGTATCGATACAATACTTATACTTTTTCGCCTTTGCACTGTAGCGGCTGTGAAAACTTCCAGGAACAAGCTCCATTTCTTTCACACAGATATCCTCCGGCAAAAGACAGTTCAGTTCTCCCACAAAACTCTCATCTAAAAGCCCCGACACTTTCATGTTTGCCACCTGGCCATTTGCATGAACACCCGCATCCGTTCTTCCGGAGCCATCGATTTCGACCGGATAACCAACGATCTGCTCCACCGTACGTTCTAAAATTGTCTGAATCGTCAGATTGGTCAAATTTTGTCTCTGCCATCCTTTGTATCTTGAACCATCATATGCAATTATCATTTTATAATTTCTCATCTATACTGCTCCCTTTACTCAAAATAGAGAGTTCCGTTTCCGGAACTCTCGTATCAAGTGTGTTTTATTTATCCAGAATTTTCTTCAATTCTGCCACAAATGTATTCACGTCCTTGAACTCTCTATACACCGACGCAAACCGCACATAGGCAACCGGATCTAAATTCTTAAGCTTTTCCATCACAATCTCTCCAATCAGATTGCTGGAAATCTCTTTTTCTTCCCGCTTAAAAATCTCCGTCTCAATAGCTTCGATCGTCCTTTGAATCGCCTCTGCAGACACCGGTCTTTTATAGCACGCCCGCAAAATGCCGGCCTCAATTTTTGCCCGATCATACTGCTCTCTATTATTATCTTTTTTTATGATAATCAAAGGAATCGTCTCAACCTTCTCATATGTAGTAAATCTTTTCCCGCACTCATCACAGGCTCTTCTTCTTCGAATCGAATTCCCGTCTTCTGCCGGTCTGGAATCAATTACTTTCGTATCTGGATTACTGCAATATGGACACTTCATATTCTGTTCCTCCTCAGGATTTTCTCATATCGTCATTTTAGCAGATAATAGTTAGTCTTTGCAAGTTTTCAGACATTTTTCTTCACATATTTCTACCATGATAATATCCGGACCTACTTTTTTGATACATTCAAATGGAATCACATATTCCGAATCGCATCCAAACAGCCCATGCATCTTCGCCTGCCCCGGTACAACGATCGCCTCAACACATCCTTTGCATAGATCAAATACCAGATCCACCACACACCCAAGCCGCCTGCAGTCACAAAGATTAATCACTTCTTTCTGTCTCAATTCACACAACCGCATCTTTTTTCCCTGACTCATTTATTATTCAGTATATGCCGCTTTCCTCTATGCTGCCATCACTTTTTCACTTTCAAATGCTTTTACAATAATACCCACAAGCAGGAAACCGATTGCAAATGTCATCGCCACCGTCACCCCATACTGTGCCATTGTCACCTCATGACTTAAGATTCCTTTTAAAACCAAAGAAATATTATAAACCGGAATATAGTACATCTTTCCATCTGTGTTTCCTGTAGTGAACATCGTCATCAAACCTAGAACAAGCACTACCATATAGAGCGGCATTACATAGGTAGTCGCCTCTTTGATTGTCTTTGCAAACACCGAAGTAAGTGCAATCATCGTAGAATATAAAAACGCAACTCCAATAAGCAGGACTGCAAGCATTGCAATCTGGTTTGCATTCAAACTGATATTCAAATTCTCACCTGATGTTCCAAGCATCGACTTGGACATCAATGGCATAAATGCCACCATCGCTCCCACGTAAATTACTGAAGAAATTCCAGACAACGCCATCAGTGCAAACACTTTTCCGAGCACGATCGAACTTCTCTTGATCGGCGCCACAAGAAGGCTTGCCATTGTTCCTCGTTCTTTTTCACCCGCAATCATATCCGTTCCGATTCCCATTGCCCCTGCAAATAAAAGAATTGTGATAAAATACGGGAGCATCATTCCAAGCGCCTTTCCACTCGCCTTTTGCTCGTCCTGAATGACCATCTTATCGTTGTCAGAATTCACTGTAAACACTGCAATCTGCTCTAAATCTCCCACACGCTCTGTCAGCAGCGTCTGACGGTACGCCTCAAGTACTTCCAAAGAGATCTCTTTATATGCCGCATTAGAATATTCTTCCGACGGATTGTAATAGGTCTTGATCTGTGGAGCCGGATCTCCCTCCTTGTAATCTTGAATCATCTCATCCATATTCTTTGGAAACTCAATCAAAAGATCGGCTTCTCCATCCCGAATCTTCGTCTCCACATCTGCCCTCTCACTTTCGGAAATCGCATGTATCTTATAATCCGCATGGATACTCTCTAAAAATTTTTCAAAACTTTCCTGTTCATTTTGAACATAGACAATCGGCTTGTGTTTTGTGATGTCATCCTCCATCCCTGTAATCATCTGACTCATCAGATACATAATTCCAATCATGATAATAACCGGCAGAAAAAATACCGAAAAGACCATTTTTTTATCCTTGAAAACACGTACCATCTCTTTATTGAAGATTTCTTTGATGCTCTTCATCTACGCCTCCCCCTTTCTGCTTCTGTACAACTCGAAAAATGCATCCTCCAAATCTTTCGTCCCTGTACTATCCAGTATTTCCTGCAATGTACCTTCACTTACCTTCTGACCATCAATGATCACTCCAATCCGGTCACAAAGCTTTTCTGCCTCCGACATAATGTGCGTGGAGACAATAACAAGCTTTCCCTCTTCACGCAATTTTTTCAGGTAATCTGTCACACCTCTTGCAGTCACGATATCAAGACCATTTGTCGGTTCATCAAAAATCACGATTTCCGGATCATGTACAAGACTTACCGCAATTGCCGCCTTTTGTTTCATTCCGGTCGACAGTTCTTTGATCTGTTTATGCGCAAAATCCTTAATACCAAAATACTCAAATAATTGTTCTTTTCGTTCTTTTAAAACCTCTTTTGACACACCGTGAAGCCTTCCAAAAAATTCAAACATATAGTCGGGTGTAAACTGTGGATCAAGCTTAATGTCACTTGTCAGGAAACCGATGCTTTTACGCACCTGCTCCGCCTCTGTCACCACATCATGCCCTGCAACCTTAACCTCACCTTCTGTTGGCTTAATAATCGTTGCAATGCAGCGAAGTGTCGTCGTCTTCCCTGCACCGTTCGGACCCAATAGACCATATATTTCCCCTTTGTGCGCATTTAGGCTCAAATGATCTACCGCTACCTTTCGATTGCTCTTTGTTTTGGATTCTTTCATCTGCTTTTTGTTCAGTTTATACACTTTTGTCAGATTTTTTATCTCTATCATATTCCCCCACCTTTCTTAATTTCCTTAGTATGCAATAAAAAAATCACCACTTTCCTTCTAATTTATCTAAAAAGTGGTGATTTGTAAACCTGATATTTCTTTTATTTCATTTTTTTCTCATATCTGCTGTGCAATACTAATGCTACTACAGTGAACAGCACCGGTCCTACGATACTCCAAACAGTTGTCGCAACATCTCCCGCCATCGCCGGCTGGATGATTGTAAAGAAGTTTGCAAACCCAACAGTCACTGTTACCAGTACTGTAAAGACGATTGCTACCGTATCATTTTTGAAGATCACAAACGGTTTATGAATATTTTTATTTTTCTTAAATCTGATAAACGCTGCTGAAATAAACATATATGGAAGTGTCATCGCAACGTTTGTCATTGATACAAGAATGTTGAAAAATTGTGTCATCGTATCTCCACCCATAGCGATTAACAGAATAAATACCACAACTACAACCGCCTGAATCTTCAACGCAAATTTCGGCATTCCATCTTCCATTTTACAGAATCTTTCCGGCAGTAATCCTTTCGGACTTCCTTCAATCAGCTGTTTCAAAGGAGAATAGCTTAACGTAAATACTGCGCCTGACAAAGACAGCAGCATTGAGATCCCCATAATTCTTGCAGCCCAGTTGCCCATCTGTACACAGACTCCCTGACTTGCTCCAAATACAGCTCCAATCTGGTATCCAAGATTGTTCATAATCACATAAGATGCATTTCCCTTATGCACAGTTGCTGCGGAAAGTGTATCGCTCCAGTTTGTAAAGATTCCCACACAAAAAATTCCGATTGAATATCCCACTGCAACAATAATAGCTGCTATTGTAAGACCTTTTCCAAAGTTCTTTTCCGGATTTTCAGTCTCATCTACAAGACCTCCGACAGCCTCTGTTCCACCATATGCAAACAACGCATATACAAGGAACGCCAGCATGGCAATACTTCCCGCATACTCTGGATTCGGAGAATCCACAAATGATGCCACCGATGTAATCGGCTGTGCCAGTTCACCTTTATTTCCAATCAATACCAAAAGTGCACCTCCAATCAGCATCACATTTAAAAACATACATGCAATTCCGCCGATTGATGCTACTTTCTGGATATTTTTCAATCCTTTGCTTCCAAAAAATGTAACTGCAATGATAAAGACTACACCGAGAATCCCAAGTGTCTGTGTTGATTTCAATCCAAACAATGTCCAATCTGCTGTCGTATCTTTCCCAAAAATCGCATTGGAAAGCGGCACCATGATACCTGATGCAATATTAACGAGCCAGATTACATAAGATGTATACCACATGAATGTTGCCACGAACGCATATTTTTTTCCGACACAGATTTGCATCCATGAAAAAATACCACCCTTTTCATCTTTAAAAGCCGAGCCATACTCTGCAACCATAAACGCAAATGGGACAAAGAAAACTACTGCTGATAACAGGAAAAACGGAATCGCTCCATATCCCATCAGATAAAATGATCTAGGCATATTGTTAAACCCATACACCGATGTAAAGATCATTAGAATCAATGCTCCCATTGTTAGTTTTTTGTTTTTTCTGCCATTCTTTCTCCTCCTGTACTCTATGCGTTCGCCAAAAACGCACGATATCCCTTTACGGCTTCGTAGATATCTGCTTTGCTACTCACCTCATAAGGTGCATGCATACAAAGAAGCGCAATTCCGCTGTCAATCACTTCCATTCCGTAATTTGCCATGATATAAGCAATTGTACCGCCGCCTCCGGCATCCACCTTTCCAAGCTCATCGAACTGATATGCCACATTTGCATCGTCAAAGATTTTTCTTAAAACTGCAATATATTCTGCATTCGCATCATTAGAACCGCTTTTTCCTCTGACACCAGTAAACTTATTCATAGAAATTCCTCTGCCAAAGAATCCGGAATTTCGTTTTTCATAATGCTCTGCATACAGAGGATCATACGCTGCGCTTACATCTGAGGAAAGCATTCTGGAACGCGCAAGCGCTCGTCTTACTTTCAATTCAGATTCCCCTTCTGTCAGCGCAATTAACTCAGCAACTGTATTTTCAAAGAAATGTGACTGCATTCCTGTCGCACCTACACTGCCGATTTCTTCCTTGTCCACAAGAAGACACACTCCTGTCTTTTTCAGATTTTCTGCCTCCAGCATCGCAAAAAGGGATGTAAATGCACAGATTCTGTCATCCTGTCCATACCCTAAAATCATACTGCGGTCAAAACCAAGGTCTCTTGCTTTACCGGCTGGCACAATTTCAAGTTCTGCTGACTGAAAATCATCCTCTTCAATCCCATACTCCTGTTTTAAAATAGAAAGAATATTCGCTTTCACCAGCTCTTTTTCCTCTTCTTTCAAATCTTTACAGTCTCTCAAAGGCATATTTCCGATCAAAAGGTCCATATTTTCACCTTCAATAACCTTTGCCGCAGTCTTTTCCATTTTTTCGCCCGCAAGATGGATCAAAATATCCGTAATCGTAAATACCGGATCTCCTTCTTTTTCCCCAACGCAGATCGGAACGGTCTTTCCGCTTTTCAGTACAGCTACACCATGTAGAGCAAGCGGCTGTGCAACCCACTGGTATTTTTTGATTCCACCGTAATAGTGTGTGTCCAGATAGGCAAATCCATCCGCTTCATACAGCGGATTCTGTTTTACATCCAAACGTGGTGAGTCAATATGTGCTCCAAGAATATTCATTCCATTGGAAATCGGCTCTTCCCCGATTTGAAATAATGCGACCATCTTATGCATCCAGACCGCATACACTTTATCACCTGTTTTCAGCTGTTTATCCTCGGCAATATAGGCATTCAAATCTTTGTATCCGGCCTCCTTGGCCATCTCAACCGCCAATGCCACACATTCACGCTCTGTCTTTCCTGCATCCAGACATGTTTTATATCGCTCACAAACCGCATTAACTTCCTTAAGCTCCTTCTGATCATACGACTTCCATACACTCTGTTTTCCCATTGTGAACCCTCCAGTCATTTTTACAATTTTTTATTTTTTTTATTTTATTTACACACTGTTTATAACGCAAACATTCTATATTTTCTTGACAGGAAAATTTTTGCGTAGTATTATACTATGAATAAAATTTTCGCACAAAATGTGGAAAATAAAATTTTTATTTTTTTTTAAAATTGATTTTTTATCAAAAAATTGATTTATAAGAAAAGAAGGAGTATACACATGACAATCAATGAACGTGTCGGAAATAACATCCGCAAATACAGAATCGCACACCATTATACGTTAAAAGACTTATCCGCACTTGTACACAAGAGTTGTTCTACTCTTTCAAAATATGAAAAAGGAATTCTTCCTGTCAGTGTTGAGACGCTGGAAGAATTCGGGGAGGTTTTTCATATTCCCACTTCGCATCTCTTGTCTGCGCCGTCCGAGGGGAAACCGGACGTCTCTCGCAAAAGTCTCCTCAAAAAATACTACATGTACAATTATGATGGCAGAAGAAAACGAATTATGAAAAGTATTATTGAAGAATACGCCACAGATCAGCCGGATACCTATTCGATTCAGCTTTTCTATGACGTAGATGATCTGGAACACTTTGGAAAATGCGAGGTAATCTATTCCGGTGAAAGCACAACCTTTGGGCCATGGCAAAATTATAGTTTAAAAAATACTGCAAATACACTGGAGGAAATTTGGATGTGCACCGTAAATACCTTTTCTCAAACGGATCTGAAAAGTGGTATCTTGTCCGGTATCTCACAACTTACCATGCGCCCCTGCAGCCGAAAGATCCTGATCACGTCTCAGATACAAAAAGAAAATCATTTCATAGATGACCTGCTGCTCTCCAAAGAGGATATCCAGCAGATTAAAAAATACAACTTATTTACACTCGGGGAATAGCCGTTTTTACGTATTTTTCATACAATTGCTCTATGATTTCAATATGCAGCCGTTCATCTAAAATAATTCGCTCCAGATTTGCGACAACATACTCGTCCTGAATCCATTCTGCCTGTCTTTTATAGGTTGCAATCGCAAGCTTTTCCCCTTCATATGCATGTTTCAGCATCATATCTATCCGCCTTGGGTATCGGTTGCACCCAGGGCTCCAATATGTAAATCTTCTCCGCTCAACACTCCAAAGCCTTGGGTCTGCCCCAAGTTTCTGCGCCAGCTGCCCATAAATATTCATGTGGTGCATTTCCACCATACTGATCTTGTGAAATGTCTTTCCGATTTCTTCATACTTGCCATTTGCGATCAAACTGTTGTAAAAATACAGACTGACTGCAGACATCTCTGAGTTGCAGGCTCCGATATTGCTTAACATCGCCATTGCATACCTCGGATTTTTTTCACATACTTTCACAGGAGGATATTCTGCAGAATCTCTTACCTGAATCTCTTCTTCACACATAAAAAAGTCTCCTTTATTTCTCTATACTTTACACTTTATGGTAAAGTCAGAAAAAGGAGACCTCTTTTTTTCTTTTCTCTATAAATTCTATTCTTCGATGTCAATCACTGAGACAGGACAGCCATCTCTTGCTTCTTTTGCTTCCTTTTCGTTCTCTTCAGTCACGTCTGCATGTACCTGTGCAATCTCATCACCCATGCAAAACACTTCCGGGCAGATACTTACACACATCCCGCATGCAATACATCCATCTTCTACAACTGCTTTCATCCTGTAATTCCTCCTGGTTCTTTTTTTACAGTATGTCCGCTTTTTTGTGTTTTATACTATGCAAACTGACTTTGATATAATTTTGCATAGAAACCGTTTCTTGCAAGTAACTCCTCGTGGTTGCCCTGTTCTACAATATTGCCATCCTTCATCACTAAAATGATATCTGCCTCTTTTATTGTTGACAGACGATGTGCCACAATAAAACTCGTTCTCCCCTCCATCATTTTCTGAAATGCTTCCTGAATCTTAATCTCAGTTCTCGTATCAATTGACGATGTCGCCTCATCCAGTATCAAGATCGGTGGAAGTTTCAGCATCACTCTGGCAATACACAGAAGCTGTTTCTGTCCCTGTGACAGATTCCCTCCATCTTCCGAGATGACTGTATCGTACCCATCGGACATGCGCTTGATAAATCCATGTGCATGCGCTGCCTTTGCAGCCTCAATAATCTCTGCTCTCGTAGCTTCGGGTTTTCCATATGCAATATTTTCAGCGATTGTTCCTGATTTCAGCCAGGTGTCCTGCAATACCATTCCAAAATTTGCACGCAGACTGTCTTTTGTAATCTCTTTCACATCATGTCCACTCACATAGATTTTCCCCGCATCGATATCATAGAACCGCATCAACAAATTGATCAAGGTTGTTTTTCCACATCCTGTCGGACCTACAATCGCAACCTTTTGTCCCTGTTTTACATGTAGATTCAGATCTTTCAACAACGGTGTATCCTTTCGGTAAGAAAACGAAATATGCTGCAATTCCATACTTCCATCTGTCTGCTGCAAAATCAGTGCGCCTTCTTTGTCTTTCGTTTCTACCTCTTCATCTATAAAATCAAACACTCTTTTCGCACACGCAAATGCATTCTGGATCTCTGTGAGCACACTCGATATCTCATTGAATGGTTTTGTATATTGATTGGCATAGGTGAGAAAACAAGACAACTGTCCAACCGTGATCACGCCCTGCATCGCCAAAACGGCTCCAAAAATTCCCACACCCGAATATACAAGCCCATTCACAAACCTTGTGCTTGGATTCGTGATGGAAGAAAAGAAAATGGCGCGGATACTGCATGTTTTTAGTTCCTCGTTAATTGTATCAAACCGTTCTAATGAACGTTTTCCATACCCAAATGCCTGCACAACTTTTTGATTTCCCACCATCTCATCCACGAGAGATGTCATCTGTGCCCGCGTTTCAGACTGTATTTTAAACATGTTATACGTCTTTTTTGCAACAAAACTTGCGACAAACAATGACAATGGTGTGATGAAAATAACAATGAGCGAAATCTTGACATTGATAGAAAGCATAAATGCCAATGTCCCGGCAATTGTCACAACACCTGTAAACAGCTGTGAAAATCCCATCAAAAGTCCATCTGAAAATTGCTCTACATCTGTGATGATTCTGCTGATCGTCTCTCCGTATGGGTGACTGTCTACATATTTCAAAGGAAGTTTTTGCAGATGTTCAAATGCATTCATACGCACATCCTTTACCACCCGGTACGTAATCTGATTATTGCACAGATTCATCAGCCATTGTGCCATGCTTGTCACTCCAATGATAACTGCAAGTTTCACAAGTATTTGCAGAATTTTCCCAAAATCGACCTGCCCCTTTCCTACAATAAAATCTACCGCATCCCCAATTAAAATCGGTGCATACAAAGTAAAGCCCACTGTGATCACAGCAAAAACCAACGATAATATCAGATAATGCAGATACGGCAGCAAAAGCTTTCCGACTCTCTTAATCGTTCCATGATGTTTACGCATGATGTCCCACCTCCTCTTTTGAGAATTGCGAACTGCAAATTTCCTGATAAACTTCACAGGTCCGAAGCAATTCCTGATGTGTTCCGATTCCTGCCATTTTGCCGTCATCCAATACAATGATTTTATCCGCCTGCATGATCGATGAGGCTCTCTGTGACACGATAAATACCGTCATCTGATCTGTATTTTCTGCAATCGCTTTACGCAGCCTCGCATCTGTCGCAAAATCAAGTGCAGATGCGCTGTCATCCAAAATCAATATCTCTGGATTTTTCACAAGTGCTCTTGCAATGGTAAGCCTCTGTTTTTGTCCTCCTGACAGATTCTTTCCGTTCTGGCTGATTTTCGCATCCAGTCCTTCTTTCTTTTTCTCTACCACCTCCAGAGCCTGCGCCGTTTCCAATGCTCTGTAAATCATCTCGTCTGTTGCATTTTCATTTCCCATTTTCATATTGTCGCGAATGGTTCCACGAAACAATACTGCTTTTTGCGGAACAACACCTATTTTCTTTCGAAGCGTCTCAATCTTATAGTTTTTCACATTTTCTCCATTTACCAATATCTGTCCTTTCGTGACATCATAAAATCGAGGGATCAGATTGACCAACGTCGATTTCCCGGATCCGGTTCCTCCGATCACACCGACTGTCTCTCCCCTTTTTACAACGAAACTGATATTTGATATCGCTTCTTCTGCACCGGAATAAGACATACTGACCTCATCAAAGATCACCATATTCTCTTTATTTGATTCCTCTCTATCATATTCTCCATCGACAATATCTGACGTCAGTTCAAAGACTTCATTAATACGAGATCCTGATGCAAGCGCTTTTGTGAAAGATACGATCAAATTAGCCAATGCAATAAGCGCTAGAAGAATCTGAGACATATAATTGACAAGCGCAATCACTTCTCCCTGTGAAATATTTCCAACATACACCTGCTTTCCACCAAACCAGACAATTGCAATTGTTGCCACATTTACAATAATGTAAGTCGCTGGATTTAAAAGTGCCGAAAGTTTTCCTACCAGCATCTGAACATCGAGCAAACTGCTGTTTTCCTCTGCAAATGTTTCGATTTCCCGTTTCTGTGTACAGAACGCCCTTACAACACGTATCCCGGAAAGGTTCTCTCGCGTAGATAAAAGTATTCCATCCAGCCCGCGCTGCACTTTTTTATATAACGGAATCGTGATCATCATAATTCCATAGATCACAATTGCAAGAAGCGGTACTGCCACCACAAAAATCAGGGCAGCTTTCACACTGATTGTAAAAGCCATGATCATTGCTCCCACCACAATAAACGGAGATCGTAAAAACAGACGCAATACCAGATTCACACCGGACTGTACCTGATTGATATCGCTGGTCATCCTCGTCACAAGCGTCGCGCTTCCCGCCTGATCAATCTCTGCATAGGATAACGAATTGATATGCGCAAACAGATCATGGCGTAATTCTGTTCCAAACCCGACTGCTGCCTTTGCCGCAAAGTACTGTGCCGTCAAAGAGCAGGCAAGTCCAAGTACTCCAAAAAGAACAAGCACTGCTCCCATTTTCCAGATATAAGGCATATCCTGATTTTTAATCCCAATATCAATAATATTCGCCATAACAAGCGGCACAATCAATTCAAAGCACGCTTCCAGCAGTTTAAACAATGGTCCGATAATACTTTCTTTTTTATAATGTTTCAAATAACGAAGTAATTTTCTCATGCTTTTTATCGTTCCCTTTCTTTTTTACTTTTGATACCGCTCATTATAAAGCTTTCCTTTTTTCTCTGCAAGGTTCCTGCATCATTTTTCGGCAATCTCAAAACTAAAAAAGCAACTCATAAATGCTAAAACTGCTTTTATGGTTGCTTTTATACTCTTTCTAAAATCACATGGTCCATTTAAGAAGGTGTTTCTTCAACAATTCAAATGCCTGCATAACTATCACAAGTATAATTACCATGAATACAAATCCTACCCATGTATTAGCAAAAATACCAAGTTCCGCATATTTCTTTACGAAATATCCCATTCCTTCTCCAGCTCCATACATTTCCGCATAAACCAGCATCACAAAAGAACTTCGAAGAGAATTTACAAATCCTGCCAATATGGAAGGACTCGCTGCCGGAAGAATCACCTTTGTAATCCGCTTCATTCCTTTTAATTCCAAAGTTGCCGCTTTGTCAAGATAACGCTTGTCAATCGTCATAATTCCGGTAATTGTTGCAAACAGCGTTGCCCATACAATATTATATACTATCAAAAATACGGAAGCAGAAAATAATGTTGGTGCAAGTAATAGTACAAACGGAGACAAAAGAATAGAAGGCACTACGCTGAACGCATAGATAACCGGATGTAAAATTTCCCGAACTCTCTGGTTCAACCCCATAATCGTCCCTAAAAAAAGTGCAATGAGCAAAGAAAGCAAAATAGATGGAATCAGCAATTTAAATGAAGCAACTGCATTTCCAAACATCATATCTTTGCTGTCGATAAATGCTGCTTTAATCTTATCTGTTGACGGGAACAAATATGGATTTACCAATCCATTGCTTGTCAAAAAAATATATAATGCCACTAACCCAATGAATATACAACATGTAATCCAGTATTTTTTTAGAAATGCTTTTACTGTATTCATGATCTATCTCCTGTAAAATTGCTTATTTGTCATGCTCCTGGAAAAACGCAGCCATCTCTTCGTAAAATTCAGGCGCCTCTTCCCCATACTTTTCTGTAGCCTCTTTTAACGCTTCTTCATATAATTCAGTGTTAATGTGGTCTTCAATCTTCACATTATTATCTTCTCCAAGATAACCAGTCTTGTCCAAAATATCCCACGCTCTTACTACCCCATCTTTTAATGGATCCACACTTACAAAATAATGTTCATCATCTAACATATAAGCGCCCACATATTCTTCTGTCGCTTCAATAGCCGCCGCATGTAGTTTCACCGCTTCTTCTTTATTGGCTTCATACCATGACTGTGCACGGAGTAACGCACGGATAATTGCTTTTACTGTATTTGGATTATCATTAATCCAGTCTGTCTGTGCAACCATACGACAGCAAGAATAATTTTCCATAATTTCACTCTGATAACTTACAATATCAATTTCTCCATTTGCTGCCATATCCTGAACTGCTAAATTCTGTCCCGTTCCCATCAATGCATAGGTAACATCCCCGCGGACAACTGCAGCAAGTGCATCATTATAGTCTGAGTATATTTCCCAATCTACAACTTCCAAAGGATTCTCATATCCAAGATCCATAACTGCACCTGTAAACGCAAAATAGCTTGGGTTTACAGCTACTTTTTTCCCTATGAACGATTCTATTCCCTTCCATTCCGTTCCTTTTTTGGCTACAACCGGCATACATCCCTCAATCATATGTCCGCCAAATACTGAGATATCTACACCGGAAGCAATCTGCTGTAGTGGATTAGACGTACCCGCATTTGATACAACATCTACCTTTCCTGTTGCCAAAAGTGTCATAGCATCTGCATTTGCATTGGCTTCTACCGGATCAATCTGAATCCCTTCATCCTCAAAATATCCCTTTTCTTCTGCAATTGTCACAAGAACATTTCCACTTGTCCCATAGTTCCATTTTACGACTTCCTGCTCTAAAACTCCTTCCTTACCTTCTTTTGTGTCTTTGGGATTGGACTTTTCACCAGAGCATGCCCCGAGACTGCATACCATAGCAAATACTAACATCCCTGCTAAGATTTTCTTTTTCATTTTCCATTTCCTCCATAAAATATTTATATCAAATGGATTCTTCCATTGATATTCCTAAGAAATATGCGTCACAACATCTTTATTAATCTGACGAATCAGTTCATTACGAAGCTTCATTGTTTCCAAATTGTCAAATTGTGTTTCTCTAGTCGGGCGTTGTTCATCTGACAGTTTGCATTCATAAATAATATTGCTTGGTGATTGTCCCAGTACTACAATCCGATTTGCCAGCAATAGAGCCTCGTCTACATCATGTGTGACAAAAAATACAGTCTTTTGAGAAGCCTGTCCAGACCACAAATCAAAGAGCATATCCTGAAGTCTGGCACGGGTGACCGCATCAAGTGCTCCAAATGGCTCATCCATTAGAAGGATTGGCGGATCAACGCTGAGTGCCTGTGCAATCGCACATCTTTGTTTCATACCACCAGACAACTCTTTCGGAAATTTGTTATAGACCGATGCACTAAGTCCTACTGCTTCCAGCATCTCTACTGCTGTCTGTTTTAACTCCTTTTTATCTTTTTTCGGAAAACGCTGCCTCAATGCAAGCAGAATATTTTCTCCCGCTTTCATCCAAGGAAATAGTCCATAGTCCTGAAATACAACTCCTTTGTCAAGACTTGCACCTTCAGCCGAAACACCTTGCATAAGGATTTCTCCTGTTGTCGGTTGTTCCAAGCCTGCCAGCAGTCGCAAAAGTGTACTTTTCCCACAACCTGACTGTCCTAGAATACATACAAATTCTCCCGCCTCTATCTCCATATTAATATCTTTTAAAATAAGTCTTTCGTCTCCACCATACGAAAAAGAAAGATTTTTGACTGTTATATCACCCATTTCATTGATCCTTCCTCTACATATACACAAAAATTTTTGTTTCTCTTGGTTTTTTTTGTGATTTTTGTCATGTAGATACAATTTATCATATTTGATTCTCTTATTCCAATTGTTATTTTCAATAAGTAAATGATTTATTGCTTTTGTCTATAAACGAAAAAAAGGCAAATGTCAAATGCATTTACCTTTTTTCACGCTATTTTCTATTTTTCATCTTTAATAAGAGCCTTAATAAGTTGATCTGCAGCCATCTCTATATTCTCCCATTTAGTTGCAAGATTCACACGTATAAAAGTACTGTACTCTTTTCCACCAAACCATTCTCCGTAGTCTACCGCCAAATGACATTGATTCTGAAGCACTTCTTCTATCCTTTTCGGACTTATATATGCTCCTAAATCAATCCACATCAGATATGTCCCTTCCAAATTCGGAATCCATACTTTTGGAAGCTTTTCTTCCAACATCGCTTTCATGCGTTTAAAATTATCTTCAATAATCGTCAACGCTTCCTCAAGCCACTCTCTTCCACCTTCATATGCGCTCTGAACTGCAATATAACCAAATGCATTGCCACTGCTGATACGAATTTTTTCCAAATACCCATCGTACATATCCCTAATTTTCTCATTTGGAATTATGACAATGGAATTTTGACATCCTGCCAGATTAAATGTCTTAGTTGCCGCCGTAAGCGTGACTAGAATATCATCGTAGTCCCCGGTTGTCGCCGCCGTGATTTGCCTGTATTCACTCATAACGATATCCTGATGAATTTCATCTGCAAGTACATAGACATGGTGCCTTTTACAGATATCCAACACTTTTTTAATCTCTTTTGCCGTCCAGACTCTTCCGACCGGATTATGAGGTGAGCAGAATATGAACAGCTTTACATCATTCTTTTGTATTTTCTGTTCAAAGTCTGCATAGTCTATCTCGTATCCCTCCTTTGTTCTGATAAGAGGACTCTCCACCAGCATACGCTCGTTGTTTATAATTGCATCTCGAAATGGGTAGTACACCGGACTCATAATAATGACACCGTCTTTTTCTTTCGTCAATATCTGTATCAGCCAGTTAAATGCCGGCACCACGCCGGGTGCAAATCGAATCCACTGATCTTCAACCTTGTAATCATGGTATTTTTCTTCCCAGTTCTCAAATGCCTCAAAGTATGCCTTTGGCGGCTGGTAATATCCATACACGCCAAAATCCACATAGTTTTTCAAAGCCTCTTTTACACATACCGGCGCTTCAAAATCCATATCCGCAACCCAAAGCGGGAGCAGTTCTTCCATTCCGAATTTCTCCTTGCACCCATCCCATTTCACACAATCTGTTTGTTTTCTTTCTTTATAAATTACCTGCTTCATAACACTTCATTTCTCTTTTCTTTCTTCCTGTTTTTCTTCCGTCAATTACAAAATTTAATATAATACCATGTACATAAACTTGTCAATTCTAGCTTGTTATTTGTTTCACTTTCCATTATACTTAGCCATAGAAAGAACTCTATACAAGAAAGGAATTATTTTTATGAGTGAAATACATATCAGCGAAAAACATTTTACTTCTGCCCCGACAGACGGAAATCGTCTGCCAAAAGAGATGGCAGTATATGAGCTATTAGATAAACTGAAAATCCCATATGAAGGAGTAGACCACGATGTTGCCGGCACAATGGAAGAATGTGCTGCTGTTGACGAAGCCCTCGGGGTTACAATGTGCAAGAATCTATTCCTGCGCAATCAGCAAAAAACAACCTTTTTCCTGTTATTGATACCAGGAGACAAAAAATTCATGACGAAAGATCTTTCGAAGCAGCTTGGCATCTCAAGACTTTCTTTTGCCGAGCCGGAATATATGGAAAAATTTCTGAATATCACTCCTGGATCAGTAAGTGTTCTCGGACTGATGAACGACAAAGACTGGTACGTAGATCTTTTGATCGACAAGGACTTAATGGATGATGAATATATCGGATGCCACCCATGTATCAATACTTCCAGTCTCAAGATCAAAATGGATGATATTATCAAAAAATTTCTAAAATATACCGGACACCGTCCAAGATACGTAAAATTGTAACAGCTTTCTAGGAGGAAACACAATGATTCAGGTTGACAATCTAAGTAAGTCATATGGTAAGAAAATGGCACTTGATCATATAACCGCTTCCATTCACGATGAACACATTTTCGGTCTGCTTGGGACAAATGGCGCGGGCAAAAGTACCTTTTTAAAAATATTAAGCGGTATTCTAAAGCCTGATTCCGGAACTGTCATCATCGATGACCATCCTGTATTTGAAAACGAACTTACAAAAGCAGATATTTGTTTTTTATCCGATAATCCATATTTTTTCCCAAATGCGACTCCTCATACTATGGCGCATTACTACAGCCTTGCTTACTCGCAATTTGATACGATCCGCTTTGAAGAGCTTGCCAGACAATTCCATATAGATATTCAGGAAAAAATCAGCGATTTTTCAAAAGGAATGAAAAAACAAGTCTCTATTTTGCTCGGCATCTGTGCAAACACAAAATATCTTTTCTGTGACGAGACGTTCGACGGTTTAGACCCTGTTGTTCGCCAGTCTGTAAAAGGTATTTTTGCAGCTGAACTTTTAAATAGAAATTTCACGCCGGTCATCTCCTCACACAATCTGAGAGAATTGGAAGATATCTGTGATCATATCGGACTTTTACACAAAGGCGGAATACTTTTATCTCAAGATTTAGAAGACTTGAAATTCCATGTCCACCGCCTGCAGTGTGTGATTGAAGATCCTGTCGCAGAAGAAGAACTTCTCAGACAGTTAGAAATTCTGCACCGCGAAAAACGTGGTTCACTGACTACCATCGTTGCACGCGGAACTCGTGAGGAAATTTTAGAAAGGGTCAATACAAAATCGCCTCTTTTTGCTGAGGTATTACCCCTTTCATTAGAAGAAATCTTTATTAGCGAAACGGAGGCTGCCGGATATGACATCAAAAATTTCATGTATTAAATTTATAAAAGAAGATTTGCGCCAAAGGACTTGGCTGATTGCAATTCTTTCCACCGTAACATTTTTATTTCAGCCTCTGATGCTTATTATCGGGATCAATGAAAAGAAAAATTGGATAAACACTGTTTCTCCGGGCTTTACCATGAAAGATTTTAAATTTTGGTTATTTAATTTCATGGGATTTAATAATAACGCTGTTGTCTTTTGTGTGATTTTATTTGCAATCCTTTGTGGGGTGTCTGGTTTCTATTATCTGCATTCCAAAGAAAAACTAAATCTTATACACAGTTTGCCAATCCGACGTGAGAGACTATTTTTTATCCAATTTGTAAGTGGATTTCTTATTTTTCTGATTCCATTTACGCTAAATCTGTTAGTCAGCATGCTAAGTATTTCCTTTCAGGGATACATGTCCTTAGAATTATTAAAAGTAAGTTTTGCTGCATTTGGAATACATGTTTTGTTTTTCTTATTCTTATATACACTTACCGTTTTTTCCATGATTATGACAGGGAAATTATTGATTGGACTCATTGTCACACTTAGCCTTTTTTCATACGGAACTCTTATTATTGCACTTTTCCGATTATTGGCGATACGCTTTTTCTCTACATATTTTTTGAAAGTTGACGCTTATTGGTTTAGTTGGTTCAAATCACTTTATATAACAACTGATGGAAGCGACGGGCTTTCTTCTCCTTTGTTAGCTTATATTTCCACGTTAAACCAAATGTCTAACCAGACAGTTCCGTACAAGTTAATTCTTTTTTCAGTGATTGGAACAGTCGTATTTTTACTGCTTGGGATTTTTTTGTATCGATTGCGCCCTACAGAAACTGCCGGGAAACCTATCGCGTTTCCAAAAGCAGAATCTGTACTGAAAATATTATTGAGCATTCCGCTTGGAATCTGCGCTGCATTTTATCTTGATAGTTTAGCGAATCAAGCTTCCAACAATATTGTAATTTTTATACTTGCTATATTATGCACATTTATTTTTGCAATTGTAATTGAATTTATTTATACAATGGACTTAAAACATTTATTTGCCAAAAAGGGGGCTTTATTGCTTTCTGTCAGTCTTGCATTCGGAATTACTGCAATCTACAAATTTGATTTGTTCAAATATGATAACTACATTCCGAAAAAAAATGAGATCGAGAGCATCGCAATTTACATGGAAGATTTTAATACTCGTTTTAACTATCCAATTCCTACCAATGTCCAGTCAATCAAAGACTTTTTAGATTCTTCTGCACTAAAAGACTTTGATCCAGTTTATCAGCTCGCTCAAAAAGGGGCAGCCACATTTGATATGACGGACGAAACTGCTCAATATGTAAATTTGAAATACAACTTAAAAAATGGGCGAAGTGTTTACAGAATGTATCTGATTAACAAAACTGATGCGCAAAACTGTGCCAAATACCTTCTAAACAATCAACAATATAAAGAAGCATTGTTTCAGACTAATTTGTATTCTTCTTTAGACTTTCAATATGCGGAGGTAACTGATATTTACCAATCCACGAGTAAACTGAATATTTCAGCTGCTCAAATGAAGACGTTGTTGGATATTTATCAAAAAGATCTGGTCAATGCCAGCTATTTTGATTTGACCAATCAATTTCCAAGCGGAACTATTAATTTTGCTCCGAAGAATTCGTCTGATACATACATGCGACCACTTTTTTGCAGTTTTACAAACACATATGACTATTTAAAAGAACTTGGCTATGACCTTCCAACAAAAATAGCGTTAGATAATGTGCAACGCATTGAAGCAACGAATCAAGACAATCAAAAAAATATTGTTTTCAATACTCCGGAATACATTGCAAAGATTCTTCCAAAACTCACATGGGTTCCCTACTATTTCTATAAAAAACCGATTGAATTTATTGTAACATTTAAAAGCAACATTTATAGTTCTTCCAATCTATTTTATCTGAACTCCGAACAAATTCCAGATTGTCTCAAAGATCTTCTTAATTAAGAGAAAAGTCTCTTACGCATCAGCCCTGATGTAAGAGAGACTTTTCTTATATCGGAATACTGTCTCTTACGCACAGTGCTCCATATCCCACCTGCGGATTCGGATACTCTGTGAATCCAGGCAGCGGTCTCGCTCCCCTTTGCATATATGCCTTTACCTTTTCTCCATATAAATACGGATCATTTTCCTTAATGATTCCCCACTCCATCATAAGCGCCGCTCCTCCGGTTACAAACGGTGTGGCAAATGATGTCCCACTGAAGCTTGCATATGTGCCACTAGTCGTCGGTGCTGTAACATTCACACCTGGCGCAACAATATCCGGTTTTGATAATCTCCCTGCCCCCCTTTGTCCGCGTCCTGAGAAATCCGCATAGGAAAAAGTAAGTGCATCGTATGCCCCCACACCAATTGTACGCGAAGCTGTAGATGGTATCGTGAGTGTTCCGGTCTCCGTCGGGAATAAAAATGCTGTTCCCGGATTCAATACATTTTCACTCGGGAGCCACATCGCATAATTTCCTGATATAATCTTTCTCGGTGTCAACACAATCTCCCAAATGCCACTGTTGATATATACCTCTTTCGGTAGAAAATCAACATAAATTTCCTGTGCAGTACTGTATGGACTTGGTTCTCCATAATAGAGCAAAAGTTCTGTATTTCCCACAGAAAACCGCTGTGTTCCAAGCACTTCCTGAATCGGTCCTATTCTTTCCCCAGACGGTGATACAAAAGAAATATCCATGATGTCATAGTAAGCTTTCCAAATTTGAAGATTTAGCGCGGGTTCCTGTTCCTGCACTGCAAGCTGGATAACCGTTTCTTCATTTTCCCTGACAATTCCAGCTTTGTGCCCTGCACTTCTTCCTTCATTTCCCGTTCCAATACAAATCACACTCTTCCATATATTCGCAATATCCTCTATAAATCGTTCTAGTAAGCTCGTTCCGTCATGAGAACCATATGTATTTCCAAAGCTGATATTAATTGCCACCGGCTGTTTATAAAAAAGTGCTTTTCGTACTACGTAATCTATCGCCTGCATTAGTTCTGTTGTGCGAGGGAATCCTTCTTCCCTCGGATTTCCAAGTTTCACCACAAGAAGTTCACTCTGTGTCGCAACTCCCCGATAAATTCTCCCTCTGCTTCCTCTTCCATTTCCAGCTGCAATTCCTGCTACTGATGTCCCATGACCTGATACATCCACGCTCGGCACAATTTGCATACGCATCGGCACTGTCGGCTGCTTTATTGCTTCATCAATCTGTTCTCTCGTAAATTCTGTCCCTATCAAATATCCTTCCGGTGGATTTCCCATGATTGTCTGATCCCAAAGATTACGTATTCTTGTCGTTCCGTCGTCATTGCGAAAATCCGGATTTGTATAATCGATTCCTGAGTCGATAATTGCAACAAGAACCCCTGAACCAAACAATGAAAATGGAGGGTTCTGCACTGGTGGCACACAGGATACTCTTCTCCCGTTTGCTGCCTGAAAAAATAATCGTTTCGGCTTTTCGACATATTCAATCTGTGGAAAATCAGCCAAACGTTCTACCAAGCTCTCTGGTACTGTTAAAATTGCAAATTCATTGCTCAATTCAACCACCTGAATTCCTATTTCCCGCAGTTCATTCAATGTCCCCGAATATTTCACTATCAGTTCCCATTCCTTGTCATCTCTGCTATATCCAACATCTAATTCCAGCGATTTTTCCCGTTCTCGTCTTGTAGCATTCAATGCCAGATTTAACAGATTCTCTATTTTTTGGTCTGCCATATTTTCACCTCCCATACTAACATATTCATTCCGATAATTTATTTGTAAATTTTTTTTCCATATGCTAATATTACATCAGTATTATGATAAAAGAGGAGTATCCATTATGAATAAAAAAGAAGTATTAGAACTTAGAAAGCAGTTCAAACCCGAAGACTGCTCTATCACCCGAATCTGCGGCTGCTATGTAGATGGGGAAAAAGAAATTAAATCACAGACGAAAGATGCCTTTTTGTCCCTTCCGGAAGAAGAAATTTTCAAGTATCTCAATATCTTTAAACAGACACTCTCCGGAACAATCGGAAAAAATCTGCTGAACATGGAATTTCCACTGGAACAAGAACTCTCCGGTGGAACACAGGAATTTCTTTTGCAGCTTCGCGACAGTAAACTGCAAGATGATATGCTCATCGAAGAATTTTATCAAAAGATTATTGAAAATTACAATTATGGAGAGAATTACTACATTATTCTCATCCACGTTGCCTATGACATTCCAGGAAAATCTACTGATGGAACTGAGATGTTCGATGCTTCAGATGAAGTTTTTGAATATGTGCTTTGCAGTATCTGTCCGGTTCACCTTTCCAAAGAAGGACTTTGCTACAATCCTGAGACGAACCATGTCGAAAACCGGATTCGTGACTGGATTGTCGAACCACCGGTAAAAGGATTCTTATTCCCTGTATTCAATGACAGAAGCACTGATATTCATGGGGTATTGTACTACTCAAAAAAGCCAGAAGATTTACAACCTGAATTTATCGAAAACGCCCTCGGGTGTACCTTCCCAATGTCAGCAGGCAGTCAAAAAGATACCTTCCATGCCGTTGTGATGAATACACTTGGCGAAGAGTGCGATTATACGGTTGTTAAAAATATTCATGATAACTTAAATGAGATGATCGAAGAGACCAAAGATGCTCCGGAAGTGCCTGTACTTACGAAACCCGAAGTAAAACGCCTCCTTGCAAAAAGCGGTGTTGCAGATGAAAAAATTGAAACATTTGATAATAATTTTGACACCATAGCAGGCGAAGAAGCATCTTTTTTGGCAACGAATATTGCTGAGACCAGAAAATTCAGTATTGAAACACCTGATGTTTCCATCAAAGTCAATCCAGACCGCACCGATCTTGTGGAGACAAAAATGATCGATGGAAAACAATGCCTCGTCATTGAAATCAACGATCAGGTAGAAGTCAACGGTGTTCCTGTCCGCACTTTGCCAATTGGCACAGTAGAATAAGTATTCTCCCGATAAGCCTTAACGCTTATCGGGATACTGTCATTATTCACATTCCATCAGATATGGTGCAAGGCTTACAGGAATAAAGTAACCTCTTTCATGTCTGCATACGGGACATACTCCCGGTACTTTCAATCCACTATGAATATGCCCACAATTTAAGCACATCCATTTTTCACCTTCTTGACACTCAAAATATGCTCCTGTCTTTAACAGTTCCGCCAGTTTTCCGAATCTGTCTCCATGAATCTTCTCTATTTTCGCAATCTGATAAAAAGCGGATGCAACTTCCATAAATCCTTCTTCTTTTGCCACGTCACCAAAAGACTGATACACATCATCCGCCTCTTCATATTCATTGTGCTGTGCCGCATAAAGTAGTTCTTCAGTCGAATCCTGCTTATCAACCGGATATCCACCACAGATTTCAATCGTTTCTCCTGCCATCTCTTTTAACAATTCATAAAATCGCTCTGCATGAGCCCGCTCCTGTTCTGCCGTAAATAAAAATATTTGACTCACCGCATACAAGCCCTCTTTTCTTGCTTCCTCTGCCGCAAAAGTATAACGATTTCTTGCCTGACTTTCTCCTGCAAATGCCTTCATCAAGTTTTCTTTTGTTTTACTGTTCTTTAACTGAGACGCCATCCTTTCCACTTCCTTTCCTTGAAAAGTATATCCAAAATTGCTTCACTTATCCGAGAATCAATTAAAACCTATAATCTGATTTGCAACTGTATATGCCATAGAGGATATCTTTCTTCCTGATTTTCCCGGCAAGTTAATAGTCTCTCCCAAAATGCCATGTCTTATCTTCCAATATACTCGATGGTCTTTCTTTTTCAGATATTCCCACAGTTCTTTCTTTTTATCAAGATTTTCCTGGCTCTTAGATCGAATACATATAATAGAGGAAACCGTCATCATAATCGCCAAATAATTTGTCATATAATTCCGAAGCTTTTTATTTGGAATTTTTCTTAGAGAATACATATCAATCATTGTTTTGGTAACAAATATCTGCTGGTCAATGCGCTTGATCATGTTTTTCTCATTTACCGACTGATCCTCCCGCCCAATGAAATAACGATAAAAATTCACATCCAGATAATAGAATGTTTTCACATGCGGCAACGGATAATAAACATAAATATTATCTACATAAAAAGTGTGTTTGGGCAGCTCCAGCTTACACATCTTCAAAAGCTCCGTCCGATAAATGACTGAATGCATCAAAATATATTGAGCGAGACGGAAATGTCCCATCTCTTTCCATGTGATAATTCGATCTTGCGGCATCACATTCCGGTAATGAATCACCTTCTTATGTTTTGCTCCTACTTTTTCATACACATAATTGGAGACAAGCATATCAATTAACGTCTGCTTTTCAACCAGTTCGTGTAATACACTTAAAATCTTTTCCAATGCCCCTTCATCTACCCAGTCATCGCTGTCCACTACTTTAAAATAAAGTCCGGTAGCATGCTTCAATCCTGTATTTACCGCATCTCCATGTCCTCCGTTTTCTTTATCGATTGCTTTTACAATCGTCGGATACTTTCTTTCATACTGTTTTGCAATCTCTGATGTCCCGTCCATCGATCCATCATTTACAATAATAATCTCTACATCTTCGCCGCCTTTTAAAATCGACTCTATTGCATGTTCCATATAGCTTTCTGAATTATAGCAGGGAATCGCAAATGATATATACTTCATGATTCAATCCTCCCAATCTTTTACGTTCTTAATAGTATAATTCATTTTGGGCAATTTTCCAACACATATATTGTAAATTCCACGAATTTCCGTTATAGTAAATATAGATTACATAAATGGAGGAATTACAAATGAAAAATATGATCGTCGGTCAGTCTGGAGGACCTACTGCAGTGATAAATGGAAGTCTGTATGGTGTTGTATCCGAAGGCTTCAAACATCCGGAATCGATAGAACATGTATATGGTATGATAAATGGAATTGAAGGTTTTCTAAGCAATCAGATTATGGACATGCACCCATTACTGAAAAACGGAGATTTAGAACTCATCCGAACTACCCCTGGTTCTTACCTTGGGTCTTGCCGCTACAAGCTGCCGGAAGATTTAAATAATCCAGTATATCCTGAACTATTTCAAAAATTTGAAGACTACAATATCGGTTATTTCTTTTATATTGGCGGAAATGACTCTATGGATACTGTCAGTAAGCTTTCTCGCTACGCAGCCAAGATTCAAAGTCCGATTCGTGTAATCGGTGTTCCTAAAACAATTGACAATGATTTGGTTGAGACTGATCACACACCTGGATTTGGCAGCGCCGCAAAATTTGTCGCGACTACAGTACGAGAAATCGCTATTGATGCCTCTGTATACGATAATAAAAAATCTGTAACAATTGTAGAAATCATGGGACGTCATGCCGGATGGCTGACTGCTGCAAGTGCTCTTGCAAGAA
Organism: Coprococcus phoceensis; assembly: GCF_900104635.1. Lineage (NCBI taxonomy): Bacteria > Bacillati > Bacillota > Clostridia > Lachnospirales > Lachnospiraceae > Coprococcus > Coprococcus phoceensis. Next base: position 10,929 of record NZ_FNWC01000007.1, on the reverse strand, counting down.
AATTTGAGGGAGATAATCCGGTGCTTATCTATCTTCCAGAAGTTGCATTTAATCAGGAAGATTTTCTCGAAAAAGTGAAAAAAGCTTTAGAGACAACCCCTAACCTTGTTGTATGTGTTTCCGAGGGAATCAATGATGGAAATGGTACTTTTATCTGTGAATTTGCAAGCGACGTGGGTGTTGATACCTTTGGCCATAAGATGCTTACAGGTTCCGGAAAATACCTGGAGAATCTCATAAAAGAAAAACTTGGTGTAAAAGTGCGTTCCGTAGAGCTGAATGTGAGTCAGCGCTGCTCTTCTTCCTGCCTTTCTAAGACAGATTTAGATGAAGCGGATCACTCCGGTGCTTTTGCCGTAAATGCAGCATTGAATGGGGAGACAGGAAAGATGATCTCTTTTGTGAGGACGAACACTTCCCCTTATGAACTTTCTTTTTCTACTGCGGATGTCAATATTATCTGTAATCAGGAAAAAGCTGTTCCTCTCTCTTGGATCACCAAAGATGGTTCCGATGTAACCGATGAGTTTATTCGTTATGCAGCCCCATTAATTCAAGGCTCTGTAGATGTTCCAACCGAAAATGGACTTCCGCTCTTTGCATTCCGTAAATAGTAGAAAGATGTTTCGTTCATAATTTGTTCATTTATCTTTCAAAATTACTTTACTTATTTAACATTATTTCTTCACTTTTCTAGAATATACTAACAGTATCAAAAGAAAAGAACTTAACAATTATCTAAAGTATTAACATACTATTTGAATAAACTTTTTCATAATACGTGCCGGGAATTGCGAAAGCAGTTACCCGGCATCCTCCCTGTTTTGGGAGGTTTTTTTATATCTGATTCCAATCACCGCAATTCCTGTTATAACAAGAATCCACATCAGTGCCTCATAACTGTTTTGTCTCTTCTCTGTTTTTCTCTCCTTTAATATTTCCTTTTTAGGTTGTATCAAATTTTGAAAAAATGACTTTTCTCCTTCTATCTCAAATGCGACTTTTTTCTCTGACTGATTTCCTGCCAGATCTCTGGCAAATACCAAGACTTCATAACTTCCACTTTTCTCAAATATATGCGAAAACTTTCTCTCATTCTCTCCTATTTGTTGTTTCTTTTCATTAATAAAGACCGCATCTAAAAAATCATGTTCCTCTCCCAGGACAATATCCAGTTTCTTCTCCTCTTTTGAGCAATCGATTTGAATTTCCGGAGGTGTATGATCTATGAAAAATCCTACTTCCATACTCGATGTATTTCCCGCCAAATCTTCCGCAATCAATTCCAGTGAATGCTTTCCTTCCTGTGTATATTTCTTGTTTTGCTCACAAATTCTTCCATCCATGTTAATACGATAAGTATATGTGGTAAAATCCTCCACAATTTCAGAAATGTCATATTTCCATTCAAAAAATGGCACATATTTTCCCTCTAATTCTTCTATTTTATGTATCAGCGGATTCTCTTTATCCATAATAATCTGCATCTCTTTTTCACTTCTGTTCCCCGCCTGATCAACAGCTTCCAAATAAACTTTATACTTTCCACTCTCCGTCAGATTCTCTTTCGCAAAATATTGTGCTCCGTCCTTTTCCCAACTTTCTATTCTTTTTTCTATCCTATTCCCATTGGCATCATTCCAGATAATCGTACCACCCACAGATACTATTCTTTGATTATCAATCGCTTTACATGTAAGGGTTTTATCATTGGCTGCTATACAATAATCTTCTGCTCCCTCTAAAATCAGCTGCGGATTCTCATTATCAAATAAAATCTTTTCCCGTTTCTTTGTGTAATTCCCCGCCCAATCGCTTACCTCTACCACAATTTCAGACAATTTATCAACAGAGATTGTTACATTCTCTGTCTCTTTTTCTCCACGCTCATACTCTCTATTTTGCACAACCTTATTATTTACCGAACAAATTACCTGTTTGATGCCTGATGCAACTCCATGTTCACTTATGTCAATCTGAATCAGACATGGTTTGCTATACCATTTTCCTAACCCTTCTGACGCTCTGATTAAAATTTCCGGTATTTCATCTTCACAAATAATTTTTGAGGACTTGGTTACTTCTCCCTTGTTTCCAGCTCCGTCTATCGCATATGCTGAAAGATTCCCTTCAAATCCAACCGGAATCACAGCACTTACGCAATTTCCTTCTAAAAACTGATACTCTTCCTCATTTATTTGATAATAAATTCCCTGAATCCCTGAAGTATCATCCGAAGCAGTCATTTCCACTGTTATCTCCTCATTTGAAATAATCTGTTCTTCACCATTATGTTTCGAATACTGAAAGGAAATCGGGTCTTCCGGTGCCTCCTTATCTATCTTGATTTCCCGCTTCTGCTCGGTGCCCTCCACCATTTTTCCCTCCTTGTTTTCCATCCATACAATCAGATGATAGTTTCCTTTCTCAAATAAATTCTCCTCCAGCACGATTTTTTCTTTCGCTTTCTCCAATTCCCCAGTCAACTCTTTCCCATCCGGGAAACTCAACTGAAACTTTGTAATGCATTCCTGATCTAAATGTTCAATTTCTACTTTGACTGATTTTGTGTAATATCCTTTTTCCCCATTTGGCTCTTCACAATAAATCTGATATATCTGCACCTTTTCTTCAGCCCGCGAACCAAGCACATTTAATAAAAATATCATACCTAAAACAATTAAAATTTTCCCTATTTTTCTACCCATATAACCTCTCCTTCAATCGTTATTCCACATTCTTCCTGCAGTTTTCGAAACGTTTCCTCCTCAGCTAATTCCGGACATTCCTCCAATATTTTTCTTATACTTTCCTCACACATCTCTTTTGTTGTCACGTTATCCTTACACTGTATCTGTATCAATTGAATACGAAGCTCTTTTGATTTGGGATTTGCCGCTATCCCCTCTTCACACAGCCGCAACGCCTCTTGTTCATCAATATTTTGTGCAATTCTTACCATAGAACGGTAGAGTTCTTCTGTTTGATTCCATTGACTTACCTTCCTATACTGTTCTAACGCCAACTCTTCCTTTCCTGTTTTTTCATATGCTTCCGCCAATACGGTTCGAACTTCATTTTCTATCCTCTGATCCACATCATTTTCTTTCCATTTTTCATGTGTCGATAATATCTTTTCCCCCAATCTGATTCTTGCTTCCAGTGAGACCGTACCTTCTATCTTTGCCCACACACGAAAAAGCATTCTATTTTCCACCAACTCGCCTTTCTGACTTTCTTCTATCTCTGATAATATCGACTCCATCTCCTCCTCACTTTTTCGACTCTCTCCAAGCATATATGCCGACAGTTCCTTATAGTTTTCCGCAGACTCTATCTCACCTTCTGCACATTCAAACATTTGCATACTCTTCCTATAGTCCTCCATCTCTAAAAAATAAGTTCTGCCAATCTCCAAGAAATCTACCTTTTTCTGGTCAATAATCGCTTCTGGTCTCTTTTCCTCCATTTCATCACTTAGAAACATACTCACACCGCCACCCAAAAGCACAATTGTTCCAACTATAATCCATTTTATTTTTTTGTTTTTATTTGTTTTTTTATATTTTAATTGTGGAAAATCAAAAAGAATTTCAGAAATTTTTTGATATTGTTGTTTTACGTTGTCTGACAGACATTTTGAAATGATTTTTTTCAACTTACTCTCTTCATACTTTGTAAGCTTTGGCTCTATGATTGCTTTTGCCAAAATAAACTGCATCGTTTTTCCAATTGAATACATTGCCTCATAGGAATTTCCCTTTTTTAAAAATCCATCCCGAATTTCTCCTCTTCCCATTTGATTCACGATATGCTGATTTCCTTTTGCATTGAGATCCAACAACATCAACTCCCCATTTTTCTTAATAATCATGCAAAACGGAGTGATATAGCGATACGGCTTTGCATCTCTGACATCTTGTAAATATCCAAGCTGTTTGATCATCTGACATAAGTAGGAGAATAGCTGCTCTTTTGCTATCATTCCATGCTCCTCCAGATATTCAGGTAACATTGTTCCTAAAACACAGTCCGTAATAATATGGCAAGAAGCATTCTGCTGAATCAAACGGATCACCTCGTATTCTCTTTCCAAATGCACTCCTCCTCTTCTATTCAATTTTTATTCATGGAACTCGGAGCCTCGACTAAACTCCTTTGAAATCTATAGAACTTTTAGAATATGCATCTATACTAGCCCACTTTCTGTCAAAAAGCAAGCATTTTTTGAAAATAAAAGCAGAACAGAAATACCCCACCTTCTGTTCTGCCCTTCTTACTTAAAATGGTCTATACAAATGCCTTGGAATACCATCTACCATAACAGGAGATACATCCCCTTGAATCAACGGTTTTACATAAGTAATAAACTCTTCTGTAACATATGTTCCCTCTTGATTTACCCAATTTCTTGGAACTAATTTCTCTCCATTCGCTATTTTATGTACATCTTTTACTTCCGTTCCACTTTGATATGGATCATCTGAAAATCGCTCAATGACAACCATTTTCCCTGAATCGCCTTCATCGGCTGCTTTTACAGCTGCTCCACCTACCTGATATGCTTCCAAAATATCCACACGGGATGCAAGGTGAGATGCTGCTCTTTGCAATGTACTCAACTCAATCGCACGTGTCTTACAACCTACCTCGCCCGCAACAAAGTTTGCCAAATAGCTTGCTGTTCCTGTCAGTTGTTTATGCCCAAATGCATCTACAAAATCAACACCTGTTCCAAGCTCACATACATAACGCCCATCCTCAAGCTTGATTCCCTCAGAAACCGCTACTACAACAGACATCTTCTTTTCCATCAGTTTTTTTATTTTTGTACTAAATTTTTCAAGATCAAATGCTAACTCTGGAAGATAGATTAAATCAGGTCCCGGACAATCCTCTCCCTTTGCAAGTGCCGCTGCCCCTGTAAGCCATCCCGCATTTCTTCCCATAATCTCAACTATGGTAACAACACCTTTTTCATATTCTAAGCAAAATCCGTCTCTTATGATTTCTTTTACTGAAGTTCCAATATATTTTGCCGCACTCCCATATCCAGGTGTATGATCCGTCAAAGCAAGATCATTATCAATTGTCTTTGGACATCCGACAAATCTCGTTGGCTGCCCAGTTACAATTGCGTAATCCGACAATTTTTTAATAGTGTCCATTGAATCATTTCCTCCAATATAGATAAACGCTTCAATTTCCAATTTGTTGAGTATTTCAAAAATTTTCTCATAAACATCTCTGTTTTCATGAATTTCTGGAAGCTTATAACGACACGACCCCAGATATGCAGCCGGCGTCCGTTTGAGCAGCTCCACATCCAGCTCATTTGTGATATGCTCTGATAAATCAATGTACCGCTCCTTTAAAAGTCCCTGAATCCCATGAAGCATTCCATATACTTTTTTTGCACCACGATCTTTTGCAGTTCGATACACTCCCGCTAAACTTGAATTGATTGCTGCGGTAGGTCCACCCGATTGTCCTACAATTACATTTCCCTTCATATTCCTTTACCTCCATATTGAGATTACCATGTTATCTTTATTTTAGGATGTTTTGAACTATTTGTAAAGAAATATAATTACATTTTTGTGTATTTTAAACAATTACATCAACCAAACATCTTGGTTTGTAGTAGAAACAGATATTGCTCCTGCAGATAATGCCGCCATAACATCTTCCTTGTCCATCACCAAACCGCCGGCGATAACCGGAATATTCCCCATCTTACATATTTTCTTTATGATTTTAGGCATGACCCCCGGCAAAATCTCTATAAAATCAGCTTTTACCAGATGGCATTGTTTGCTTATATTTTCAAATGCCATAGAATCAATGATAAAAAAGCGTAATATGGTATATAACCCCAATTCCTTTGCCCTCTTAACCAACAATGGCTTTGTAGAAATAATTCCATTTGCCTCTGTATGCTTTTTTATAAAATCCACTGCAATCTCTTTCGAGCCAAGTCCACTGATCAAATCAATATGAACCATCGCTATTTTCCCTTTTTCCCTCACTTTTCTCACAATCTCATCAATATTGCATACATCTCCAAAGAGAATAAAAACAACTCTGATCTCCTCAATCCTACAGCATTTTTCTAATCCTTCAAAATCTTTCACTGCCGCAATAACAGGGCTTTCCTCCATCGCATCATAAAATTGCTGATTCATAAATCCATCCTCCAAGTCTACTCTAATATTTTTTCTGCTTCTTCTGATGTCAGATATTTATATTTTATCATCTTTTCTAATACTTGTCTCTGCCTTTGTGCTGCGAGATCCGGATTAGCCGTCAGCGCATACACTGACGGCGCATTCGGGATTCCGGCAAGCAAGGTGCTCTCATATTCTGTCATCTTTCCCGGCTCTTTCCCAAAATATCCCATACTTGCATCTTTTACACAATAATAATTATTCCCAAAATAAATAGAATTCACATATAATTCCAGTATGTCCTTTTTACTATATTCTTTTTCCAATTCAACTGCCATGAAAACTTCCGCAACTTTTCTTTCTACTTTCTTTTCCTGGGTAAAATAAAGATTTTTAGCAAGCTGCTGTGTAATCGTACTTCCACCCTCCACAAATGACATTGCTCTAATATCATTATACGCGGCTCTCAAAGTAGCTAATACATCCACTCCCCAATGCTCATAAAATCGATGATCCTCCACTGAAATAATAGCCTCAAGATATATCTCGGGTAATTCTTCTATTTTTGTATAATTCTCTTTCGCTCTTATTTCATTCACCTTATCCTCGATACTCATTTCCTCTACCGCATTTTTGTACATGTTGTAGCCTTTGTAAATAAAAATGCCACTTACACATACAATCATTAGAAAAGCTACAACAAGCAGTCCTTTTATAATTTTTCCTATTACTTTCATCTTTCGTCCTCCTCGTATGTTACTACTATAACATACAAATGAAAATATAGTTTTGCGATATTCTTAAATTCTTCTTATTATGTATTGTCTGCTATATTTCAGAAATTTTTCCAAATACAAAAATAGTGCAAACCCTCTAAATTAAAGGATTTGCACTTTCTCAAGGCTTAACGCCGAAGCGTGGGTGAGAAGATTCGAACTCCCGACCTTTTGGTCCGTAGCCAAACGCTCTATCCAGCTGAGCTACACCCACACAATGCCGCAAACCGGAATCGAACCGGTACGGGAGTATAAGTCCCGCAGGATTTTAAGTCCTGTGCGTCTGCCTGTTCCGCCACTGCGGCATTCTACCTAATGGAAATTAGGCAATGGGACCAACAGGGCTCGAACCTGTGACCCCCTGCTTGTAAGGCAGGTGCTCTCCCAGCTGAGCTATGATCCCATGGGATATTAAATTGTATGTATCGCTTCGATACAAGCGACCCGGAAGGGACTCGAACCCTCGACCTCCGCCGTGACAGGGCGGCGCTCTAACCAACTGAGCCACCGGGCCAAAATATATTTTTTTAAAGTGGACCTTCAGGGACTCGAACCCAGGACCGATCGGTTATGAGCCGATTGCTCTAACCAACTGAGCTAAAGGTCCAAATCTTTTTTGTCTTATAACCTAAAGACCGCTTATTTTGCATAAGCAAAAGCCGATGATCGGACTCGAACCGATAACCTGCTGATTACAAATCAGCTGCTCTGCCAATTGAGCCACATCGGCATGTGGTAATAAGTGACTCCTACGGGAATCGAACCCGTGTTACCGCCGTGAAAGGGCGATGTCTTAACCGCTTGACCAAGGAGCCAAAAACTCCCCCTGTTGGACTCGAACCAACGACAACTCGGTTAACAGCCGAGTGCTCTACCGACTGAGCTAAGGAGGATTATTTTCAGGTACTTTCATGTGCCTTCAAAATCACATACAATCCACTTTGATAAGTCTCTCTTCATCCTTCTTGTTCCTATCACCTTTTGGTTATGCCCTCGACCGATTAGTAACAGTCAGCTGCATACATTACTGCACTTCCACCTCTGTCCTATCTACCTTGTCGTCTTCAAGGGGTCTTACTAACTTGACGTTATGGGATATCTCATCTTGAGGGGGGCTTCACGCTTAGATGCCTTCAGCGTTTATCCCTTCCCGGCTTGGCTACTCTGCCATGCTCTTGGTAGAACAACAGATTCACCAGCGGCCAGTCCAACCCGGTCCTCTCGTACTAAGGTCAGCTCCTCTCAAATATCCTACGCCCACGCCGGATAGGGACCGAACTGTCTCACGACGTTCTGAACCCAGCTCGCGTACCGCTTTAATGGGCGAACAGCCCAACCCTTGGGACCTACTCCAGCCCCAGGATGCGATGAGCCGACATCGAGGTGCCAAACCACTCCGTCGATGTGAACTCTTGGGAGTGATAAGCCTGTTATCCCCAGGGTAGCTTTTATCCGTTGAGCGATGGCAATCCCACTTTATACCACCGGATCACTAAGTCCTACTTTCGTACCTGCTCCACCCGTCGGTGTCGCAGTCAAGCTCCCTTCTGCCTTTGCACTCTTCGAATGGTTTCCAACCATTCTGAGGGAACCTTTGAGCGCCTCCGATACCCTTTCGGAGGCGACCGCCCCAGTCAAACTCCCCACCTGACATTGTCCCCCAGCCGGTTCACGGCTGCTGGTTAGAAATCCAATACTGCAAGGGTGGTATCCCAACAGCGACTCTGCGGCAACTGGCGTCACCGCTTCCTAGTCTCCCACCTATCCTGTACATGCAATATCGAATCCCAGTATCAAGCTGGAGTAAAGCTCCATGGGGTCTTTCCGTCCTGGCGCAGGTAACCAGCATCTTCACTGGTATTTCAATTTCACCGGGTGCATTGTCGAGACAGTGCCCAAATCATTACGCCTTTCGTGCGGGTCGGAACTTACCCGACAAGGAATTTCGCTACCTTAGGACCGTTATAGTTACGGCCGCCGTTTACTGGGGCTTAAGTTCAAAGCTTCGCATTACTGCTAACCTCTCCCCTTAACCTTCCAGCACCGGGCAGGCGTCAGCCCATATACTTCACCTTTCGGTTTTGCATAGACCTGTGTTTTTGCTAAACAGTTGCTTGGGCCAATTCTCTGCGGCCAGCTCTCACTGGCACTCCTTCTCCCGAAGTTACGGAGTCATTTTGCCGAGTTCCTTAACAATGCTTCTCCCGTCGGCCTTAGGATTCTCTCCTCATCCACCTGTGTCGGTTTACGGTACGGGTACGATATGAACAATAGCGGCTTTTCTTGACGCATGGCTCACGGACTTCCTTACTTATATTTCAGTACGCATCACATCTTCAGATTGACTGGCGGATTTGCCAACCAGTCTCCTACCTTGCTTGCACCGGTCTTTCCATTCCCGGCTTCCGCTTTCCACACGTGTCCCCACAGTTCTGTCATATCATAGTACAGGAATTTCAACCTGTTATCCATCGACTACGTCTTTCGACCTCGCCTTAGGCCCCGACTTACCCAGAGCAGATCAGCTTTACTCTGGAAACCTTAGATATTCGGCCGGAAGGATTCTCACCTTCCTCTCGCTACTCATTCCGGCATTCTCTCTTCTTAAAAATCCACTGCTCCTTCCGGTACAGCTTCTTCTCTTTAAGAATGCTCCTCTACCAATCATCTTGCGATGATTCCACGGCTTCGGTAGTGTGTTTCAGCCCCGGACATTTTCGGCGCAGGACCTCTCGACCAGTGAGCTATTACGCACTCTTTTAATGTATGGCTGCTTCTAAGCCAACATCCTGGTTGTCTTCGAAATCCCACATCCTTTTCCACTTAACACACATTTTGGGACCTTAGCCGGTGGTCTGGGCTCTTTCCCTTTCGACTATCCAACTTATCTCGTATAGTCTGACTCCCATACATCATCTACGCGGCATTCGGAGTTTGATATTCTTCGGTAAGCTTTGACGCCCCCTAGGAAATTCAGTGCTCTACCTCCGCAAGACTCGTATGAGGCTAGCCCTAAAGCTATTTCGAGGAGAACCAGCTATCTCCGGGTTCGATTGGAATTTCTCCCCTACCCACACCTCATCGCCACCCTTTTCAACGGATGTGCGTTCGGTCCTCCATTGCCTTTTACGGCAACTTCAACCTGGACATGGGTAGATCACCCGGTTTCGGGTCTGCTCCGACTGACTATATTCGCCCTATTCAGACTTGGTTTCCCTTCGGCTCCGGACCTTCAGTCCTTAACCTCGCCAGCCAGCGCAACTCGCCGGACCGTTCTACAAAAAGTACGCGGTTGAGCATGTAAAGCTCTTCCACAGCTTGTAAACATATGGTTTCAGGTTCTCTTTCACTCCCCTCCCGGGGTCCTTTTCACCTTTCCTTCACAGTACTATGCGCTATCGGTCACTAAGGAGTATTTAGCCTTACGGGGTGGTCCCCGCTCATTCCCACAAGGTTTCTCGTGTCTCGTGGTACTCTGGATACTGCCATGCTCACTCGTCTTTCATGTACGGGGCTTTCACCCTCTCTGGCAGGCTTTCCCAAAACCTTTCCATTAGACTCGCTCGTCAATTTTGCAGTCCGAACCCCGACCTGCACGCAGGTCGGTTTGGGCTCTTCCGCTTTCGCTCGCCGCTACTCACAGAATCGATGTTTCTTTCTCTTCCTCCGGCTACTTAGATGTTTCAGTTCACCGGGTTCCCTTCTTAACGTTATGGATTCGCGTTAAGATGACAGAGGGATGCTCCGCCGGGTTTCCCCATTCAGATATCTCCGGATCGTAGGATATTTGCTCCTCCCCGAAGCTTTTCGCAGCTTATCACGTCTTTCATCGGCTCTTAGTGCCAAGGCATCCACCATACGCTCTTTCTAGCATAACCAACTGCTTCCATCCACGGGAATGGATGTCTGCTACACACACCTAGCGTGATGTGCGTTGGTAATAGGTCATTTTTTTAATTCGTTGTGTTCGAATGAGTTAATTATTA